>DASWHW010000081.1:2500-26502 GCA_036397975.1 Bacteroidota bacterium | reverse complement strand
GGATGAGCCTTTTGGATAATCGGTTCCCAGCCAGGTGATATACGAAGCGAGCGCGCGCACTTCTTTGGAATCAACCATCTTCTCCGGAGAGTCGGTGCTATTCTCACTCCGAAGAAAGCATCCCACGATCCGGTCTTCCAGGCTAAACATTCTTCCTGCCCGTTTGTTATACTCGGGAAAGACCCCTGCCACTCCCACGAGGGGGAGAGCCTTATCACGCTGACCGGCGTTCAGATGGCAGTTGCCACACGAAACGAAGTTGCCTGTAATCCGGGACGCTTCTTCTTTCGTGTTGGTGAATATTTTGTAGCCGAGGCGTATCGCTTCACCGTCTGGAGTCGCGTCCAGCGACGAGTCAGAAAGAGGATCGCGAGGAATATCCCATGCTGTTGTCATGGATGTTGTTGCGGGTATGAGCATCCCGGCAGCAAGCTTGATCTGTTCCAAACTCTCTGACTCCTGCCCGTGCAGCAAGAGAGGACACAAAAATACGAACGCTGAAATTGTATACCGTCCGAAAAAATTCATTCAACCAAACTCCCATTGAAGAAATAAATAGAGAGCACGCAGCCTCGAATCAAGAGACCGGCTCAAGCCGCGTGCTCTCAGAGAATCAAGCACCTCCTGCGAAGCAATAGGTGCAACCATGTTCTTGAGCCCGGTTCACGGCAAGAACTCCCGACGGGACGATCTGTATTCCCGGCAAGAGGCCGGCCACCCATTCCTTCTTGCATTCGGTGGGATCGATGTTCATTTCTTTTGCAACATTAGAGCTGTACACGGTGAGTGCCATGTCGCACACACCCAGCAACACGCCGCTCTTTTGCAGCGCTTCAACGCCACATTCGGGGAGCATAAAGTCTTCCCAGAGCCTATAGAAATTTCTGGTTGAGGAAGCTTTCGTCTTGGGGTCCTCGACTTTAAAGACTTCTCCGAATTTGTACTTTGCCCAAAGGCCATCATTCATCGCGATAGGAATAGCCGAATGGCGCAGGACGACGACGGCGGTCATATCATTGTCCGCGACACCAACCTGTTTGTTTGTCATCAGGAACACTCGGGGCCATGCAAGAGGGAAACCCTCGTGGACTTCCGGTGCATCGAACACCTGACGATGTTTTCCCTTGATTTTCTTGAGCCATGCATCAAAAGATGCATCGGAGGGAGCGTTGAGAGTAGCCGTTGTTGCGTGCGCCTCGTTTCCAAGCGCGAGGCCAGACAAACCCATGGCTGTTGCGCCTGCAGCGAGTGTTCCAAGAAAGGAACGTCGTCCAGTGACGTGGAGAGGATCAATCATAACTGCACCTTTAGTTTATGTTGATGATAATGTCGCGTGGCAAGAAAGACAGGAGGAAAGCGGGTGCTCTCCCTGTGCTTACGCCAACGCGTGGAATTAAGAGAAACAAATTTATACAACTCAAAACCATAATTGACCGGATATTCTTGATAACCAAAATTGCACCAGCTTTTCAATCTGGCGAAAAATTTCAATGCGGCAGCTTATCGCGCATCAACCCATACACAAGTGCACCGCTAATCGCACTTAGAAGGGCAACGCCAAACACGCTGTAGCCATTTCCAACCAAACTATAGAGCGGACCGGGGCATGCACCGGTCATCGCCCAACCAATACCGAAAATTGTCCCGCCGATGATGGTACCTTTATTCAGAGTTTTTCTTTCGATAACAATCGTTTCGCCGTGAATCGATTTAGTATTGAGTTTCTTGAGCATCATCATCGCAACGGCCCCGACAACAATTGCCGATCCGACAACACCGTACATATGGAACGAGTCGAATCGAAACATCTCCTGAATCCGAAACCAGGAAATGATTTCACCGTTGGTCAGGATGATACCGAAGAATATGCCAAGCAGGAGAACGATGATATACATATTCAGACTTTCATGGGTGTAAAATGTGTGGAAGGAGAATATGTGTCGTGAAGAGCCCGCCGATGAAGAAACAAATTGTTGCAACGATCGACGCCTGCTGGAAAGTCGCGATCCCATGAATGGAATGTCCCGAGGTACATCCTTCGGCGTATCGCGTGCCGAAGCCGACGAGAAAGCCACCGACAACGATGAGAATAAATCCTTGCATGCTTGCAAGGCTCTTCCAGGAAAAAAGGTCTTGGGGGATCATGGTTGAAAAATCCCTAATACCAAGTAGGGAAAGTTCTTTGAGAGTATGAGTCGAGATCTGGGATTCGGCAGGAGTCGTCATGGTCGCATGGGAAAGAAAACCTCCAACAACAATCCCGGCGACGAATAGGAGCCGCCAACGGTTGTCTTTCCAGTTGTAATGGAAATAATCCGCCTTCGGCTTAACGCAGGCTGCACAGATATCGCGAAACGTTGACGAAATACCGAAGTGTTTGTTGAGGAGGAGATACAGGGCCGGCACGTACAGGCCTATCAAGGGTCCGCAAATGTACCAGGGCCAAAATGAAGAAAAGAAATCCATGCGACAAGATAAAGAACAGAATCAGGAGGATAAGATGACGCAATGGTATTCATTTTCTTTTAATCATGCAACAAGTGGCGATTTTTCTTTGATATTCATGTGATATTACCAGGTGTCAATGGGAGAAGGTTTGAGTGCTTTGAGTGGTCGATCGGGTGTTCGATGAACAACTCAATTTTCATTCGTCAGTCTCAGTGATGAAAGAAACTCTGAAAAAAATGTCCTCGCTCATTTGACGAGCATGAATCTTTTTGTCTGCGTGAAAGAGCCGGCTTGCAATCTGTAGAAATAGACGCCGCTGGATAAGCCCGATTCTTTGAATATTACATCGTAGCTCCCCGGAGATTTTTCTTGGTTCACTAATGTTGCCACTTCCCGCCCGAGCAAGTCATACACCTTGAGAGAGACAAATCCGCGATCGCCAATCCGAAATCCGATTTTCGTCGAGGGGTTGAACGGGTTGGGGTAGTTCTGAAACAGTGCGGAAGCGGAAGGTAGTTCTTGCCGGCTGTCGACTGAGGTTGGGACGGAACCAACGAAAACGCCACCCCCGTATGACCCAACAGTGTACTCGGCATCAGTGGATACTATTTTAACATGTCCCCAACTGATTTCTTTGATCCCTTGCGGGAGGGAGGCAAGCAATCCCCAGTTGTTTGAGGTTCCGGCTTCGCGTGTTGCAATTCCATCGCTGGTCCCAACGAAGGCATATGTTTCGGCGCCAACTTCGTAGAGGCCAACATACCGTGATGTGATATTGGGACCAACACTCGGCGTGACATTCCAGTTGGACGTGGCAAAGGGACGCTCATATATCTCATTGGTTTCAGTCGGTCCGTAGATATAGTCTGCATTGACAGCAAGCGATGTGAATGTCTCGCGCGGGGAGAATGGCCCAAGGTCAGACCAGGTCTGACTTGTGTCGACAGCTTCCCATAAGTTTTGCCCGATGGTTGTCGATCCGGGGAAGCGTCCCCCCGCTGCATACCAGTAATCTGTTCCACCCGACTCGCGATGGCCCATGTCAATGACATTATTAAGCCCAATCGATCCCCATTGTTGCCAGCTTCCTCCGACATCGAGTCTCCAGATATTTCCACCTTTTGCTCCGGCATACGTCTTTGTCGGAATCGAGACGATACCCCCAAAGCCTTCCCCTAATGATGCATCAAAAAGAGTCTGCGAGAAAGTTCCTCCACTATTGGTGGATTGCCACAGCCCGTTTCTTGTAGTTCCGGCTCGGACTACCTGGATTTCATCTATACCCAGGCGGGCGACATAATCATCCGGAGGTAATGTTCCACTTTCGGCCTGCCAGGCAGCGCCGTCCCATGTATGGACGCCGTCAAACTGAGTACTGATAATAATTCTTTGCTGATCATCGACGACTCCACGGATAACGTGAGTCGCGACAAATCCTATCGAGGATTGGTTCCAGAGCTGGCCAAGATCAGCTGAGCGTAAAGGTGAATGCCCTGAAGTACCGAGCAGAATAGTATTGTTATCAATCACTGTAGTAATGGTGTTGACTTCGGTTGGAACACCGTCTAATAATGGGCTGGCGTCCATCCAGGTGGCGCCCGCATCTGTCGACAATTGGGCGACAGCGCCTCCCGCCGCAACGACATTCTGACCCGAAGCACTGATGGAACGGAGCGTGTATCCGCCGGATGTAATTGTGGAGTCAACCGTTGTGAACGACGGCCCCGCGACGACATACACATTGTCGCCGGAGCCCTTCGCGACACCATACTGTTCAACGGGAAAGGCCGAGCCGAGGTTTACAGCGGCCCAAGTCACGCCATTATCAGTTGACCGAAAAACACCAGCCGCCCGACTTGCAGCGAAGAGCGTATTACTTCCACCATTCACGATCCCATACACAACTTGTGACCCGACCGCAGAGATCACTTGAAAGTTATCACCATTGTCAGTCGAGCGATAAGCAACCTGGCCGAACCCCCCGGAAGATCCGGCAAACACTTCCCCTATACTATTCACCGCAAGGCCATAGATCAATCTGTTGCTCAGTGTATTGCTGAGTTTCATCCAGGTGACTCCACCATCAGTGCTGCGATAGATGCCTGCAACCGTACCAATGAACATATCGCCCGTTGCCATGTTCACTGCGATGCTTCTAGTATCCCATGATCCTCCAGACAATCTCATCCAACTCAATCCAACATCCGTAGATTTGAACACGCCTCCAAAAAATGTTCCGACAGCGATGTGGTTATTTTGATCTCGCGCGAAGCATTGCATCACCCCGCCTTCAGGTCCGTTGAGTGAAGTCCAGGACTGAGAGAATGCGGCATTGGATGGGGCAAAACAAAAAAATAAAACCGGAAGAAGGAGAGTGGGGAGAGATCGCAAGCTAGACCTCCTGAAGGCAATGTGAAATGAACGGGGTTACTTAAAGTCGAAAGGGAAATCTGAAAAAGCGATCCGGGATGATACTGCAGGGTCATTGACTGTATCAAAACGATGTCTCGGAGGCTTTGAGATAATAGGAAAACTGGGCTGATGTTGCAAGGGGTGGGTTGATTCACAAAAGATTGACGAGGAGAGGAGTGTTGCGGAGATCGCAAAAAAAATCCCGGCCACTCAAAGAGCAACCGGGATTGTGATTCTAGTACAACTAGACTTTAGAGACGTTCGTTGCCTGAAGGCCTTTTGGTCCTTTTTCGACCTCAAACTGAACTGCGTCGCCGTCAGCAAGGTTTCGGTAGCCTTCACCGACAATTGCGCGATAGTGAACGAACACATCTTCGCCACCTTCACGCTGAATGAAGCCAAAACCCTTTGCTGCGTTGAACCACTTAACTGTTCCCTTTTCCATGGAACAATCCTTTCTGTAATGAAACTAAATCCGCAATCGGCGGACACGATGTGTACAACTCGAAGTGTGCCTTGAAACGAAAAATCGCACCCAGGGTTTAACCTCTTGAACCTGGTTGCGACGTCTTTGCCTCTATTGCGGATTGTTGCAACGAACGCGAAACTCCTCCGGACATGCCGGAGATCAAAAGCTCAACAACGGTGTACCTGTATGACGCGCGTAGTATACCACTATCTTCATCAGATTGCAATACCTTATTCGCGGTATTCCCCGAATGTTTAGCTTTTCCCTTGTTTTTCATGCCAAAATATAGAATATTGACACCCTAACGAACCTCAGTTTCCCTTCCGGAGCCCTCTTGTGAACAAAGCGAATGACATCGAAGTAACCTCATCGCATTTTGAGGTAATAAAGAGCATGGAGGGGTTTGTGAAGGAACAACTCGCCAACTTGCTTATTCCCGTTGAAGAATCATGGCAGCCCAGTGACTTTCTCCCAGATTTTACAAAAGAGACCTGGGAGGAGGATGTGGTGAAATTCCGTACTCGCGCGCAGTCCCTTCCCGATTCGCTGCTAGTTGTTCTTGTGGGAGACATGGTGACCGAGGAGGCTCTCCCTACCTATCAAACTTGGCTCAATCGATTGAAGGGCGTGAATGATCCCACCGGGGCAAGTGACAATCCATGGGCACAATGGGGCCGCGGCTGGACTGCAGAAGAAAATCGACATGGGGATCTCCTCAACAAGTACCTTTATCTTACTGGCCGCGTTGATATGCAAGCAGTCGAGCGAACGGTGCAGCATCTTATTAATAATGGATTCGACCCGCAGACGGAGAACGATCCATACCTCGGTTTCGTGTATACGTCATTTCAGGAGCGCGCTACAAAGATCTCCCACCGTAATGTCGGCGTTCTGGCAAAGAAAGCCGGAGATGAACACCTTCATAAGATTTGCGGCTTGATCGCGGGAGATGAATCAAGACACGAAAAGGCGTACAAGTTGTTCATGACGAAAATATTTGAACTCGATCCCGCGCAGGCAGTCCTTGCGTTTGCAAAGATGATGCGGAAGAGGATCGCCATGCCGGCCATTCTGATGCACGATGGCAAGGATCCGAATCTTTTCGTGAAGTTTTCGAATGTGGCGCAAAAAACTGGCGTCTACACGGCAAAGGACTACGCCGAAATCATTAACGATCTTGTCCAGCATTGGAAACTTGAGAAGATCAATGGCCTTTCAGACATGGCGGCGAAGGCACAGGATTATCTCTGCACGCTTTCGGATCGATATAAAAAACTTGCGGAAAGAGTCCGCCTGCCAGCAACTGGATCAGTTAGTTGGCTCTTCAATAGACAGGTGCTTCCGGGCGAAATCGGTTAGTGAGAAAAGAAGGGCAAAGAAAAAGGCGCGTCCGTTGTGGATGCGCCTTTTGAATTTCCTGCCGGCTGTGTTTATGCAGCGGCCGCTTTTTTCCCGAACACCATCGAGACGACAACTCCCGCAAGAACATATTCAATCAACCCGTAGATGAACCACTGAAGGGCAAGCGAGTAGGGGATGGGCATCGCACCATACGATCCGTACGCCATTGGTACGGCCATGAGCATGCCGACATAGAAGCCATATCGAACACCTTCCCCAATACCTTTTCCCTCATATCCTTTTGAAAAAATTAGGGTAAAGAAGTATGCGACGAATAGTGCGACTACCTGGAATAACCATATCTTCATTTCGGCTTCAGGCCGCCACAGATGTGCGGTTGCTTCATACGCTCCTTTGAGGAGTAACGCGTTGATGACAAAATCGAGAACAGCTAATACAATGAAAACCGCCACGGTCCCTTTAAGAACTTGCTTGTTCATGGTTACCTCCATGATGGTGAAAGAAGAACGTTGGTTTCGGGTGCCGTATGCTACAAAACGCGGTCTCCAGAGTCAAGGGTTTTCCTCGACTTGGTTCTATAAGGAATGAGGGATTTTTGAGCCTCCTTGGCCGAATTCCTCGTCGAGAATTGCGTTGAAGAACAATCAACTGCTAACCCCAAACCAGCACCAATTCATTTTCCAAAACAAGTCAGGGAAAAATCCACGCGTAATCTTGCTCTTGCGTTGATTGTACTCGTATGTGCAAATCCCCGGATACCAATTACAGCATGGAAATTCTTATGGATTACGCAAATCAGTTCCGCAACAAACTTTTGCACCAGCCTCGCGGTGGTTGCCGTGCATAAGGCAGTTGAACAGGAGTACTTTCTAATGCTCTTGTTGTGCGCCGGTTCGGAGAGACTGCTCGATGGAGTGAGAAAGGACTACAGCGGCTTGTTCTGCGCTCATGTGGTCAATGTCCACAAGCTTGTTTGCATTCCGCATGTAGCTGTCGGAGATGGAGCCGAGAAGAGGATGAAGAGCTCGGACAAGCTCAGGTTGAGCGGTAGCCCGGGTCGAGAGGAGGAGGATTGCATCATAGCGGGGAAGGGCTTGTTGTGAATCGTCGAGCACCGCAAGATCATACTCGATGATGCGGCCATCGGTTGAGTATGCTGAGATCACGTCCACGTTTCCATCCCTCACGGCCGCATACATCAGGCTTGGATCGAAAACGCGCTGTTGTTGAAATCGAAGTTGATACACCTTCTTCAATGAGGACCACTCCGGCCTGCTGAAGAATTCGTAGTCGCTCCCGATCGTCATTGTCGGAGCCACGGCGGAAAGATTTGCGAGCGAGGTGACGTGAAGCTTCAGAGCATCCTCCCGTGACATAGCCAAAGCGTACCTATTTTCAAATCCAAGTGGACCCAGAAGAGTGACGCCACGATGCTCTTTCAGCCACGATGTCATCTCCCGGAGTAGCTCTTCTCGGGGGGGATTGTCTTTTCTCTTCATGACATTCGTCCAGATGGTACCGGAGTAGTCCACGTAAAGATCGATCTCTCCTGCGGAAAGGGCGTCAAACAGAATCGTCGAGCCCATGCTCGTTCTGCTTTCCGCAGAAAATCCTTTGTCACGTAGCGAAGAGCGAAGCAACTCCGCCAGAATGTATTGTTCGGTAAATGTCTTTGCTCCGATGACGACGCGATCGGCGGTACTTTCTGTGTTTGCTTTGAAGATAAGCGGCGAGAGACACCCGATCAGAACAATCGCGAGCGCGGCAACGGATGTTATTTGGATCGGTCTACTTCGTTTGCTCGCGCCAATTTCAGCCAGCCTGATGATTTGATCAAGGATGATCGCGAGCATCGCTGCAGCAAGACACCCCACAATTACCGCTGTAGCATTTTGCGTTTGGAGTCCGCTGAAAATATAGTTGCCAAGACTTGTAGCTCCAACGGGTGTTGCGAGCGTCGCCGTTCCCACAACCCAGACCGTTGCTGTTCGAATGCCCGCGACGATGACTGGGGCCGCCAATGGGAGTTCGACCGAGAAGAGCATTTGCGATCTGGTCATCCCGAGAGCATTGGCAGCCTCAACAACGGAGGGATCAACACCAAGAATTCCCGTAACGGTATTCCGCAGGATGGGCAGCATACTATAGAGGATGAGTGCGAGAAGAGCAGGTGCAAAGCCGATGGACCCAAGGATGGGAACCATCAAGGCAAGGAGTGCAATTCCGGGAATGGTCTGCATGACGCTTGCGAAGGCGAGTACCGGCCACTGGAGTTTCTTCACACGGGTGACAAGCATTCCCAGCGGGAGGCAAATAATGATCCCGGCAGCTAGCGCTGCCGCTGTCAGCAGAAGATGATGGCTGAGGTACTCAGGAAGAAGCTCTAACTGATGCGAGAGATTGCTTTCACCCATTATTCTCGCTCCCTCTTGCAATCATCTCCACCCGGTCCGCCTGACGCTTCGGAGTTTCCATCAATGACGCAACGTAGGGATCGGTCGCGCTCGTAAGCAGGTCATGTGGAGTTCCGATTGCGACCAGTGTTCCATTACGCAGAATAGCAATTCGGTCACCGAGAAGGAGCGCTTCGGTCATATCGTGTGTCACCAGCACGATTGTGATTTGCTGTGTTTGCTGAATGCGCTTCAATTCCGTCTGCAACGAATCTCTTGTGAGCGGGTCGAGTGCACCAAACGGTTCGTCCATGAGCAGGACGGCCGGTTGTGCAGCGAGAGCTCGTGCAACGCCCACGCGTTGCTTCTGTCCGCCGGAAAGCTCCTCCGGTCGTCGATGCCTCATCGTGTCCAGTTCGAGTCCCATCATTCCCATTAATTCTCCAACCCGTGTGGCGATTCGCGGTTGTTCCCAACCGAGAAGGCGAGGAACAACCGCAATGTTTTCCTCAACGGTCATGTGCGGAAAGAGCCCAATTCCCTGAAATACGTATCCGATACTCCGCCGCAACTCCACGTGATCCGTTTGAGATGTATTCCTTCCATTGACATGGATGCTTCCTTCTGTCGGCTCGACCAGTCTGTTAATCATTCTCAGCGTCGTCGTCTTTCCGCTCCCGGACTCTCCCAGAATAACGAGCAACTCTCCGCGATGAACGTGGAGTGAAAGGTCATGGACGACGAATGTTCTTCCGCCATCGAATGTTTTTGAAACTGACGTTAGCGTGATCATCAGGGGTAGGTGGCTTCCTTTGCGAGATCATCAAAAAGTGTAGGGTTATGGTAACCATGGAAATAGTATAACGCAAGAGGGGGGAAGCAGTTGGATGTGGTCAGATTGTTTAAGGAAATTCCGGTATTGTTGCACCTTGTTTCGATTTTCATAACATTCAAAGAGTCCGTTCAGTCTCACGTCCCAATGGAGAATTCTCATGAAAATCCTCTTCGTTGTTCTTCTTGCAACTGTATTTGGAGTTGGAATGGTACACGCTAAAGTCAAAGGAAAAAACGTCGAGTACAAAGCAAACGGCGTTACCTTCAAGGGGTATCTGGCTTACGATGATGCTGTCAAGGGAAAGCGGCCTGCAGTTCTCGTTGTTCACGAATGGTGGGGGCACAATGCCTACGCACGAAAACGCGCCGACATGCTTGCAGGGCTTGGCTATGTTGCACTAGCGGTTGATATGTACGGCGATGGAAAACAAGCTGCACATCCGGATGACGCTGGGAAGTTCGCTGGTGAAGTTATGAAGAATATCGATGTCGCGAAGGCACGATTTCTTGCCGCCGAAGAATTGCTCAAGAATGACTCGCATACTGATGCCTCGAACATTGGTGCCATCGGTTTCTGCTTCGGTGGTGGAGTTGTCCTTAATATGGCACGAATGGGTCTGGATTTGAAGGGCGTCGTGAGTTTTCACGGCAGCCTGGGTGCGGCTACTAAAGCAGAGAAAGGAGAGATCAAAGCCCGGATTCTTGTCTGCACGGGTGCCGACGATCCATTTGTTCCCCAAGACCAGGTCAAAAATTTTGAGGCGGAGATGGAGGAAGTAGGAGCCGATGTCAAAGTTATTTCCTATGACGGTGCGAAACACTCCTTCACCAACCCCGACGCCGACGAAAATGGGAAAAAATTCAGTCTTCCTCTTGCGTATAACAAGAAAGCGGACATGCAATCATGGGAGGAAATGAAGGAATTCTTTAAGAGCGTCTTCCAATAATCGAGGAATGTCGTTTGTTTGACTATAGATTCTCCAATGCGTATTATGGAAAAGAATCCTCGTCCTTTTCCCTCGTGAAGTATCCGAAGACAATAAACGTATTCAACAATTGCATTCTGTACGCAAGCTCATTCATTGATATCCCGGAGGTCGTATGAAACGCGTCGGTATCATGTTTGGCCAGGAAGACTCATTCCCTGGTGCATTGGTAGCCCGCATTAACGAGATGAACAAGGGTGTGATCGCTGAGTTTGTGGAACTCGGCATTACAAAGATGGCGGAACCGGAGAAATATGATGTTATTATCGACCGGATCTCGCATGACATCCCCTATTATAGGGCATATCTGAAAAACGCCATGTTGAGCGGTACCATCGTTATCAACAATCCCTTCTGGTGGAGTGCGGACGATAAGTTTTTCAATTATGCGCTCGCGTCCAAGATTGGTGTCGCAGCGCCGAAGACCGTTCTGCTTCCTTCCTATGGCCATCCACCAAACACAACCTCCCAGTCCATGCGCAATTTGCATTTTCCGGTTGACTGGAAAGCAACCTTCAAGTATATCGGTTTCCCGGCGTTTCTCAAGCCGCACAGCGGTGGTGGATGGAAGCATGTCTACAAATGTCACAACGAAGGCGATTTCTTTCACTTCTATCATCAGACGGCCGACCTCGTGATGACGCTGCAGGAAGGGATAGAATTCAAGGAGTACGTCCGCTGCTATGTGATTGGCCAGGAAAAGGTGCACGTGATGCAGTATGATCCTCTCCAGCCGCACGACAGCCGTTACGTCAAAGACCCGAAGCCTCTTGATCGCAACCTGGAACAGCGCATCATTGATGATGCACTCAAACTGAACCACGCACTCGGATACGATCTGAACACGGTCGAATTTGCTGTCCGCGATGGTATCCCCTACGCAATCGACTTTCTTAATCCGGCACCTGATGCTGATTATCATTCTGTCGGGGCAGAGAACTTTGCGTGGGTTGTCAACGCAGTGTCGGACATGGCGGTGGAGAAGGCACTTGCGAATGACCGGAAGCCGACAGAATTCCGGTGGGCGGCATTTCTCCAAGGGTCGAATGGCATTTCCGCATCATCGAAGAGCAGTGTGAAGGCCGGAAAGAAGTAGAGGTTCACCATGAAGCCAAGTTTTACGCTTGGAATTGAGGAAGAATACCAAACCATTGACCCTGAAACAAGGGATCTCCGTTCCCACATTCACTCGGAGATCATTGCGAAGGGGAAGCTGAAACTCCAGGAGCGGGTGAAGCCGGAGATGCATTCGTCCGTGGTGGAGGTGGGAACAGGCATCTGCAAGAACATCAAAGAAGCGAAGGCAGAGGTGTTCGAGCTGCGAAGGCACATGGTGCGACTGGCAAACGAAAACGGACTGCAACTCGCTGCCGCCGGAACGCACCCTTTCGCTGATTGGCACTCCCAGGGGATTTTTCCGGATGACCGCTACAAGACTATCGTGCAGGATATGCAGCAGGTTGCCAGGGCAAATCTGATATTCGGGCTTCACGTGCACGTAGGCATCGAGGATAAGGAAGCATCCATCCACTTGATGAATGCGGCGAGATATTTTCTCCCTCACCTACTTGCACTTTCCGTCAACTCCCCATTCTGGATGGGCCGGAACACCGGGCTCATGTCGTACCGCTGCAAAGTCTTCGACAAATTTCCGAGAACAAATATCCCCGATTATTTCCAAAGTTATTCGGAGTACGAGAACTTTGTGAACCTGTTGATTCGAACCAATTGCATTGACAATGCGAAGAAAATCTGGTGGGACATGCGTCCGCATCCGTTTTTCGGAACGCTGGAATTTCGCGTCTGCGATATCCCCATGCGTGTCGACGAGACAATTGCGATTGCCGCGTTGATGCAGGCTATTTTGGTGAAGTTGTATAAACTCTATTCGGCAAACATGGGTTTTCGTTTGTATCGCCGGGCGCTGATTATGGAGAACAAATGGCGGGCGAGCCGGTATGGTTTGAACGGGAAGCTGATTGATTTCGGGAGACAGGTAGAACTCCCTGCCCGGGAACTGATTGGCGAACTCCTCGAGTTTGTGGACGATGTTCTGGATGAGCTTGATAGCCGGAAAGAAGTCGAGTACGTTAAAACGATGCTCACCAACGGGACGGGTGCGGAACGGCAACTCCATGTTTTCGAAAAAACGAAGGACCTAAAGTCTGTGGTGGACTATATTATTGAAGAAACAAGGATGGGGTTTGAGGTCCCGGAACAATCACATGCAAAGTAGGACGAAGGAATGATCGACATTCTGGACGACGTTGTCGTCGATGAGGAGTTATCTGACGGTGCGCGGAACGCCGTGAATACGTGTCTGCGGCTGAAGCCGTTCGAAAAAGTAACTTTGATCACCGATGATGCATCGCGCGATATTGCGGCAAGCATCCATCGTGAAATCATGAAAGTGGGCTCCCCCTGCACGACCTATGCTCTGGAACGGTTCGCGCCGCGGCCTCACACGGAAATGCCGCAGGAAATCCTGGATGATCTGGCAACCAGTCAGGTCAGCGTGTACGCCGTTGTCGGTCAGTTTGGGGAGTTGAAGACCAGAATGGAGATGACGGCGGTGATAACGAAACACCGCATCCGCCACGCGCACATGATCAACATAACCAAAGAGATCATGACAGACGGAATGCGGGCTGATTTCAACGAGATCGACAAAATCAGTTCAACAGTAAGAGACATTGCGGCGGCGGCGAAGAAGATTCGAGCGACAAGTTCTGGGGGAACGGATATTATTGCGGAGTTCAGTCCCCAAATCAAATGGATCAAAACGAGCGGTATCATCAACACCGAAAAATGGGGAAACCTGCCCGGCGGTGAAGTGTTTACGTCACCAAAGAATGTGAACGGAATGTATGTCGTTGACGGGGTCGTCGGCGATTATCTTTGCGCAAAGTACGCCGATCTCAAGGATTCACCGTTGACCATTTACATTAAGGATAGCCGCATCAGCGAAATTCACTCCTCCAACAAGAAACTCGAAGAGGAGTTTTGGTCATACACCCATACGGATGAAAACAGCGATCGGGTTGGAGAATTTGCCATCGGTACCAACACCAAGCTGACTCGTGTCATAGGAAATATCCTGCAAGACGAGAAAATACCTGGAGTGCACATTGCGTTTGGACATCCATATGCGGAGCATACCGGTGCTCAATGGAGATCGTCGACGCATATTGATGTGGTGGGAACAGGGTTTACTATTGTGGTTGATGATCGAAGGATCATGGAACGGGGGAGATTCACGCTCTAACCATCCATGGTTCCCCACCTCCGGAAACAATTCAATTCCACGTTTACCGAGAAACGATATCAGCAGCTTCTTCGGACTCTCGACGATCGTTGCGGCATGCATGTAGAGTTTCGTGTAAGCGAAACACCTGTTTTCCTCCCGCGCAATCTCGTCGAGACGATGGTCACTGCTGGAGAAGAGATCATCCAGCAGGTCATTTCCAATGCCACGTACCTCACCGAATCTGATAGGTCAATACCGCACGCGTACCTCGTCCCGAATGAGCCACCTCATCCGATGTTTGTTGCTGTAGATTTTGGCATCACCAAGTCGACCGACGGCTTGTACACGCCGATGCTTATTGAGATGCAGGGTTTTCCATCGCTCTTTGCGTTTCAACCTACTCTCAGCGAATTGTATCGGCAGGTGTATGGTCTGCCGAATGACCTTCAGTGGTTCTTGAGCGGGCTCTCCACAGAGGAATATGCGAAAGCATTCAGGACCGCCGTGCTGAGTTACCATGCGCCGGAGAATGTTGTTCTGCTCGAACTCGATCCCGAAAAACAAAAAACACGTCCCGATTTTCTTCTGACGGAAAAACTATGCGGCATCAGGACGGTCAACATTCGAGAGATCGTCATCCAGGGAAGTCACATGTTTTATCGGCACGCCGGACAGCTCATTCCCATCTATCGCGTTTACAACCGGGCCATTGCCGATGAGCTTGAGCGTGTTGACGCCGAACTTCCATTCAGTTTTCGGGATGATATTCACGTAGAATGGGCGGGTCATCCGAATTGGTTTTTCCGCCTGAGCAAGTTCTCCTTACCCTACGTGAAACATCCGCATGTTCCCGACAGTAAGTTTCTCTCTGATGTACAAACCGTTCCTGATGACCTTGATCAATGGGTGCTGAAACCACTTTTTTCATTTGCCGGTAGTGGGGTGAAGGTCGGACCCACAAAGGCTGATATTGATGCAATTGTCGGAGATAATCGATTGAATTTTATGCTTCAACGTCGTATTGATTATGGGTCGTTTGTTGATACCCCCCACGGGGGGACCAAAGCCGAAGTCCGAATTCTATACATATGGCTCGATCATTTGACCGCGGTTTCCAATCTTGTGAGGATGGGGCGAGGGACAATGATGGGTGTTGGTTTTAACAAAGACGTGCCTTGGGTTGGCAGTTCTGCCGGATTGTTTCCCCTCGCGGGTGAATAACAGGGGTCTGGGAGATTGATTTCATCTGCATTTGCTTTTATTTCGTATAGTTTACAAGAGAATTTGTGTTCTTTCTGGCAGTCATAGATTCGTTCCGGGCGAGTAACGAAGAAGATCTTCGTCTTTTTGAACGCATTGTGAAGAGAGACGAATTAGCGCTATCGGCATTGTATGACAAATACTCGACGTTGCTCTTCACCGTTCTTGTACGAATCGTGCGGACTGAAGCAGAAGCGGAAGATTTATTGCAGGAGCTCTTCTTGCGCATCTGGAAGAAGGCAGGAATGTTTGCGGCCTCAAAAGGGAGCGTTTATACATGGATAGTCACCATGGCTCGAAGGAAAGCAATCGATCGGCTGCGGTCGAAAGAACATGCGAACCGGACTTCGACCATAGACGACGAAGAGTTTTACCACATTCCCGATGAAACCTTGGAGGCGAGTCCGATTGAAGTTGCTATGAATGGAGAATATGAACAGTTAATGCGTAGTGGTCTCGCGCTTCTGTCGGAAGACCAGCGGCGCATTATTGAATTGAGCTACTTTGATGGCTTCACCCAGCAGCAGATTTCCGAGCAACTGAACGTACCGCTTGGGACGGTGAAAACCCGGATGCGACAGGGCATTATCACCTTGCGCGACTATTTGAAGGAGCGGATCGACTGAGCGTGACACGAGAAGAATTTAAAGAACTAAGTGCGGTATATGCAGCCGGTGGGTTGGCAGGGGAAGACCTCCGTCGATTCGAGGAGTACATGCGAAACGCAGATCTCGCCGATCTAGAAGAACTGAGGGAATTCAAGAGCGTGATCTCCTTACTCCCCACTACCCTTGAACGGAAAGAACCCGCCGCCAATGTCAAGACGGAATTGATGCAGAAGCTTCGTCTATCCGCTCATGCGGAGAACTCAGCAGCCCGGCGGACGATTACCGCTAAGGAGACGCAACACCCAAGACAGCGGTGGCTGTATGTCGGAATCACCGTTGGAGCTTTAGTGATGGTGGTGGCATTTTCACTTTTCGTTTCAAACCTTGTTCGCACAATCGAACAGCAGGATGTGACTGTTATGGAGATGCGAAAGGAGAACATAGATCTAAACGCACGCCTCGTGGCGCTTCGCGATGAAGTTGCAAGAAAAGAGGAACTCCTGAATGTCCTTGCATCAAAAAAAGTAGAAATAACGCTGATGGATGGGCTGAAGGTGAACCCGGTCGGTTATGGAAAGGTCATATGGGATCCTGAAAAAAGAACTGCGATTCTTCAGGTATCAAACCTTCCTCCAGTCTCCTCGGACAAGGACTATCAGCTCTGGGTTCTCAAAGGAAAACTTCCCATTAGTGCAGGCGTCTTTGCTGTTTCGAATAGCGATCCGAATTTCTTTAGAATCGAGAACCTTGCATTTACCAATCCGCGTGAAATATCTGCATTTGCCATCACCCTGGAACCAAAGGGGGGTGTCCCACAACCCACCGGCGATATGTACATGGCAGGCTCTCCGACTCTCTGATCTTTGTGGTCCATTCCTCTTCTATTTCAATTTCAACGCATGGTATGAAGCGACATCTCCGAGTTCGATGTCGTTTTCCTTATTGGCCGACTTATTGTCAGGGCTAATTTTGAAAAATATGAGAGTCTGGATGTTGTGTTCAACGAAATAACATTGGTGCATGGCCCACTGAGGTGCTTCTGGCACAGATACGATTTTCAAGATGCCATTGATTCTTATGTTCACGCGACGTAGATTCAACAGTACTGTTTGAACAATTGACGGATTCAGATGCGCGCGAAGCTCTCCACTCAGACAAGCCAATTCGGGACTATTGCCGTCGCTTTCACTCGAGAGTGCTTGGTTGGAGAAGAGGAATCCTGCATGCTGATCCTCGGTTCCGCGGGGCTCTCCCGAAGGCATGCACGCATTTTTTTTGACGGCATTCAACAGGCATTCTATGTTGAAGATCTAGACAGCGCGAACGGCACAAAAGTAAACGGGCGACGCGTAAGTGGAAAGGAACGTCTATCCAGTGGCGAGATCATTACGTTTGGCGATACCGTCGACTTCGTATTTCAACTACAAACCGATGAGTCGTCAGGAAATTCGGAGGCTTCGTCTCAAACCGTCTTTGAAGCTGAGCCTCAACCGACTCCGGCCTTCATTGCGCACAACCAGCAAGAAACTGTCGGAGAGCGAAGCGTCGCGATCCCTCCGTTGAACCCCACCAACACGCGGAAAGTCTATTTTCTCGATATCCTTACGTATCCTTTCAAACGAACATATAAACTGGAGAACGGTACAACATTGATCGGCAGGTCACCGGAGTGTGCGGTTGAACTTAAGGATATGAGTGTGTCGCAGCATCATGCGGTGATCACTGTCGAGGAAGGACGAGCGACAGTCCAGGATCTCGACAGCAAGAACCTTACGTTTCTGAACGGAACCGAGCTGGTGGACATCGTCGAACTGACGTCAGGAGACAAAGTTTCTTTCGGGAGAGTCGAGGCAAAGTTTCTTTCCTCCTCTGTGCCTTTACCCAAAAAGGTTTTGTAATAAAATGAGCAACCGATGAACTTTTCCCTGCAAGGAAGAACATGTGGGAAGTATCTTCTCGAAGCCAAGATCGGGCAGGGGAGTATCGGCGTCTTGTATGATGCCCAAGATACGTTCACACATCAACAGGTAATTCTTCACGTCATTGACAAGCGCATTCAAGGGAATGCGGCAGTGATGGGTGAGCTATCATCGATGGTAGACTCGTTGGCCCGGATCAGTCACCCTAATGTTGCAACAATCGTCGGTCTTGAAAAAGGAGAGGAGATCTCGGCCATCGTGATGGAGAAATCGGACGGAGCGCTGATCACGGAAGCTATTCATGGCGTTATTCGATCGGAACAAGAACTTCTTCGAGTCTTGAATGGGGTTCTCTCAGGGTTGCAAGCAATCCACCAGGAAGGTCTCGCACATCTTGCACTGAAACCGTCAAACATTCTTATCGAGGGCAATCGGGGACTGAAACTGCGCAACGTCAATATGGACAGGTTTCAGCAGGATGCGGGAGTTACAATGATGCTCAGAAAAGACGACGATTTGATGTATGAGGCGCCTGAACAGATCAAAGGGAAGCGGGAAGTGAGTCATCTGACGGATCTCTATGCTGCCGGTATGCTTTTGTATGAACTCGCTGCCGGACGTCCGGAGTTTACCTCGTCGGGCGACGATTTCTTGATCCGTAAGACGATTGTCGATGGAGAAATTCCCTTACCCGAAAAAATTAATCCGAGAATATCCAAATCCATCGCACGGGTAATTGCAAGAGCGACAGAACGTGACCCGTCACGCAGATACCAGTCGGCGTTGGAAATGCTTGGTGCTCTTCAGGATGCAGTTCGTGGTGGTGACACCATCCCTGTAACGAGGTCTCCGATCCCGACGTACCGGTCGAGGGACCAGCGCAAATACCTCACTCTGGGAATCGTTGTTGCGGCTGCTGTCGTGCTCGGAATCGCTCTTGTCGTCTTTCTTGCCCGCTGAGAAACATTGTCGTCAGCCATTGTTTGCCCTTCTACATAGATCTCTCTACTCTTTGTATAACCAAATGGCTGCCTTCATAACGTTGAAATGGACACTCATTCGATGACTAAAGCGCTCAATACAGAAACTCTTATCAGGACACCCGATCGAAGCGAGATCGATGAGTCCTATTGCTGGAACCTCACTGATATTTATTCAAGCGACGCTGAGTGGAGAGAGGCCAAGCAACGGCATGAACAATCTCTAGCCGTCGTGAACAAATTTCGCGGAACGGTATGTGCTTCTGCTTCAAGCCTGCTCGATTGTCTAGAGCTGGTCAGCGCTCTCAGCAAGGAACAGTTGCGGCTGCAATGTTATTCCAGCATGCGATCTGATGAAGATACACGGGATGCGAACGCGTTAGCGATGGATCAGGAAATCGCTCAGGTCGGCTCCGACTTTGCCTCGAAGACAGCCTTTATCGAGCCGGAGATTCTTCAGACGCCATGGGAATTGATTGAAGGTTTGATTAGTGAGGAACCGCAGCTTCTTCCATACCAACATAGTTTGAAAGATACATTTCGCCGGAAGCCGCACACGCTTTCTGAGCCTGAGGAGCGCATCCTGGCACACTCGAGCCTCATCGCTGACACTCCCAATAGTGTTTATAGCATCTTCTCCAATGCGGAATTTCCATTTCCGGAAATAGTGCTTGCAGACGGAAAAACCGTCCGACTCGACAAAAGCAACTTTAGCATCTACCGCGCGGCAAGGAACAGGAACGATAGGAAGAAAATTTTCCGAGCGTACTTCGACAAATTGTATGAATTCAGGAGGACATTTGGGGCGCAACTGTACGCCGAAGTGAAGAAGAACATGTTTTATTCCAGATCCCGGGGTTACAAATCCGTGTTACAGCGCGCACTGGACGGAAGCAATATTCCCGAGGAAGTGTATCGCGGGCTGATTGAGAACGTTCGCTCACATATTGGTACCTTCCATCGATATCTTGATATTCGCAGGCGAATGATGCAGATCGACCGTTTGCACTACTACGATTTATATGCGCCTACTGTGTCCGAGGTGGATTTGAAATTTACATTTGAGGAAGCGCGCTCTCTCACCTTGGATTCGCTTCTACCCCTCGGTGGGGAGTATTGTGACGTGGCTGCGCGCGCATTTCAACAGCGGTGGTTTGATGTCTATCCGAACCAGGGAAAACGGTCAGGGGCATATTCTAACGGTTCCGTGTACGATGTTCATCCGTACATGTTGTTGAACTACAATGGGAAGTATGAAGACGTAAGCACATTAACGCATGAACTTGGTCATACGATGCACAGTTATCTTTCCAACAAGTCGCAGCCGTTCGTAAATTCACACTACTCTATTTTTGTCGCAGAGGTCGCTTCTACGTTCAACGAGGCTCTCTTGCTTGATCATATGCTACAATCTATCAGTGATGAAGGAGTAAGGCTTTCCTTACTCATGAACTATCTTGACGGCGCGAGGGGGACGGTGTTCCGGCAAACGCAGTTTTCGGAATTCGAAATTTCGATTCATGAGGCTGCAGAGAAGGGAAGATCACTAACGGGCGATTCACTCTGTGAACTCTACACTACTCTTACGCGCGAGTACTATGGACATGACGACGTTTGTTTTGTGGATGAAGAGACCCGTGGTGAATGGGCAAACATCCCACACTTCTACTACAATTTCTATGTCTATCAATATGCAACTTCCTTCGTAGCGTCATCAGCGCTCTCCGAGTTGGTTTTTGCCGGCAACAAGGATGTCCTTCGCAAATATCTTTTGCTTCTTTCCGCCGGTGGCTCTGACTATCCAATAGAGCTTTTGAAATCCACTGGAATCGATATAACATCCTCAGAACCGTTCGAGTTCGCGATGAAAAAAATGAATCGGGTCATGGATGAGGTTGAGAAAATTATTGGTAGCAGGACAAACGGTTGAATGCGATTGACTTTTGAACTGCGTTCATGTAGTTTCTTCTCCCAACTTCTGGACCCTCCGTTGTCCATTTCGAGCTGTGGACAAATAATTATTCCAAAGTTGTTGACTTCAGAAGTTTTCGTACTTATATTTAGTGCCCGTCAAGAATACGGGTTGCTCGTACGAGCAGTTGTTCTTTGAAAATTGTGTGCATAACCAAGTCAATTTTGTAGAGCCCAACCTTGGTACTGATCATCGCGAAAGTGATGGTCTTGCCAAGACATCAAACTTTAAATTGTAATAATTACAACGGAGAGTTTGATCCTGGCTCAGGACGAACGCTGGCGGCGTGCCTAACACATGCAAGTCAACGAGAACGGGGTAGCAATATCCCTATTAAAGTGGCGCACGGGTGAGTAACACGTAGGTAATCTGCCTTTAGGATGGGGACAACCTCGAGAAATCGAGGCTAATACCCAGTAATGCAGCGGCACCGCATGGTGACAGTTGTTAAACCCCGTAAGGGGCCTATTGATGAGCCTGCGTCCCATTAGGTAGTTGGCGGAGTAAAAGCCCACCAAGCCAACGATGGGTAGCTGGTCTGAGAGGATGACCAGCCACACTGGAACTGAGACACGGTCCAGACTCCTACGGGAGGCAGCAGTGAGGAATATTGCGCAATGGTCGAAAGGCTGACGCAGCGACGCCGCGTGAAGGATGAAGTCCGTTAGGATGTAAACTTCTTTTGCGGGGGACGAACGAAACGCTATAGGCGTTTGTGACGGTACCCCGTGAATAAGGATCGGCTAACTACGTGCCAGCAGCCGCGGTAATACGTAGGATCCGAGCGTTGTCCGGAATTATTGGGTGTAAAGGGCGCGTAGGTGGGCGTCTAAGTCGGTGGTGAAATCTTGCAGCTTAACTGTAAAACTGCCATCGAAACTGGACGTCTTGAGTACGGCAGAGGGAAATGGAATTCATGGTGTAGCGGTGAAATGTGTAGATATCATGAAGAACACCAGTAGCGAAGGCGGTTTCCTGGTCCGTTACTGACACTGAGGCGCGAAAGCGTGGGGAGCAAACAGGATTAGATACCCTGGTAGTCCACGCCTTAAACGATGGGTACTCGGTGCTGGGTCGCAAGGTTCAGTGCCAAAGCTAACGCATTAAGTATGCCGCCTGAGGAGTACGCTCGCAAGGGTGAAACTCAAAAGAATTGACGGGGGCCCGCACAAGCAGTGGAGCATGTGGTTTAATTCGATGCAACGCGAAGAACCTTACCCGGATTTGAAAAGCTAGTGCCAGCCGATGAAAGTCGGTCTTGTAGCAATACACACTAGTACAGGTGCTGCATGGCTGTCGTCAGCTCGTGCCGTGAGGTGTTGGGTTAAGTCCCGCAACGAGCGCAACCCCTGCACTTAGTTGCCATCAGGTAATGCTGGGCACTCTAGGTGGACTGCCTACGCAAGTAGCGAGGAAGGTGGGGATGACGTCAAGTCCTCATGGCCCTTACATCCGGGGCCACACACGTGCTACAATGGCCGCTACAAAGGGTCGCAGAACCGCGAGGTGAAGCTAATCCCAAAAAAGCGGTCTCAGTTCGAATTGGAGTCTGCAACTCGACTCCATGAAGCTGGAATTGCTAGTAATCGCGCATCAGCACGGCGCGGTGAATACGTTCCCGGGCCTTGTACACACCGCCCGTCAAGCCATGGGAGCTGGGAGTACCCGAAACCGCTGTGCCAACCCGTAAGGGAGGCAGGCGACTAAGGTAAGACCAGTGACTGGGGCTAAGTCGTAACAAGGTAGCCGTATCGGAAGGTGCGGCTGGATCACCTCCTTTCTAAGGAGTCTTTCCTCGAGCAATCGAGGTAAAGATGAGGATCTACAGAACATGCCTGCGGTTGTGCACACTTTTTCAAAGACTTTATTCTTAACCTGCTCAGAGTCACCATTCATTTACCCTACAACGTAATGAAATGGGCCTGTAGCTCAGGTGGTTAGAGCGCACGCCTGATAAGCGTGAGGTCAGTAGTTCAACTCTACTCAGGCCCACAATTCAAGCAATTGGCGTTGTCGCTCAACGCCAGACGTTGCGGGGCTATGAAACACGTTGTAGCTCTTGTAGAGTGTTATTCCATTCTACGAGGGGCTGTAGCTCAGCTGGGAGAGCACTAGCTTTGCAAGCTAGGGGTCAGGGGTTCGATCCCCCTCAGCTCCACGACTTATCGCTGACTTCGGCCTGCGATACTGTTCTTTGACAATCAGGAAGAGTCTGTTGAACATTGCAGTAGTAGTTACTGTGGAATCCACGGTGAACAAACCTCGCATTGAACAACAAACTTAATGTATCCAAAGTTATTTTCCGTATTTTTTTATTGATGCATCATGGACATCAATCCAGATCAATAAAGATTTTTGGTTAAGTTACTAAGAGCATACGGTGGATGCCTTGGCACCAGAAGGCGACGAAGGACGTGGTAACCTGCGATAAGCATCGGATAGGTGGAAACAACCTGTGACCCGATGATCTCCGAATGGGGCAACCCGCTCAGGGTTATACCTGAGAACTCTGCGCTGAATTCATAGGCGCGGTAGAGCAAACGGGGGGAATTGAAATATCTCAGTACCCCCAGGAAGAAAAAGTAATAACGATTTCCCTAGTAGTGACGAGCGAAAAGGAAAGAGCCCAAACCATTTGATACGTTCAAGGATGCAACCTTTGTATCATTGGTGTTGTGGGGCGCTCGTAGACCAATTTGCGTTGAGGTCGGAGAGTAAAAAACCACATTGATAGCCGAATCTATTGGAAAGTAGAACCATAGGAGGTGAAAGTCCTGTAGGCGAAATTGATGTGGCTCTCTGGCGAGCGATCCCAAGTACCGCGGAGTAAGTGGAAGTCTGTGGGAACCCGCGAGAACCATCTCGCAAGGCTAAAGACTCTCTGGTGACCGATAGTGAACAAGTACCGTGAGGGAAAGGTGAAAAGCACTCCTAACAGGAGGGTGAAATAGTACCTGAAACCGTATGCTTACAAACGGTAGGAGCAACTCCGGTCGTGCTTGCATGGCCGGGGAAGTGACTGCGTGCCTTTTGCTTAATGAACCTACGAGTTACTCGTACGATGCAAGGCTAAGTCTCTAAGAGACGGAGCCGTAGCGAAAGCGAGTCTGAA
>DASWHW010000080.1:0-5062 GCA_036397975.1 Bacteroidota bacterium | reverse complement strand
AATAAGCGGGAGGATGTCGTTCTGGTAGGTCTTCAACGATGAGCCTGGAGGCGGACCTGGCGTGTTTGTGACTGGTTCGCCAAAATCCTTACAGCCCGAAAGGACGAATCCCAGACAAAACAGGATCAAAGACCGTCGAACATAGTGAGACAAACCTTCAAGAAAAAATGAGCCCGACCTGAATTGATCGGGCTCTTTGAATTGAGGATTATCGAACAAGGACCATCTTTCTTGCCAGAACCGTTTGACCGACCGCTGCACGATAGAAATACACTCCCGAAGCAAATGATTGAGCATCGAAGGTCACCGTGTTACTTCCTGCCTCGGCACGCCCATCGAATAATACTGCGACCTCACGTCCCAACACATCATAGATCTTCAATGTCACATCAGATGGTGTGGCGACGTCGAAGCGAATTGATGTTGAAGGGTTGAAAGGATTAGGGTAGTTCTGATGCAATGAGAATTCTCGAGGAATGAAACCTGGATCATGATCGACACTCGTTACGATATCCGAACCGAAAAGGGCCTGCGCGCGTATTTCTCCGCCCGGATTTGCCGCCGTATGGAAATTCGAATAGAGGAGTCCGGTGATCAATGAGTCTACCAACGCACGTGTCAGAGGTTGCGTCGCATCCGCTGTAGTCCAGTTTCCTCCAATTGTTGCCGAGGCAGGTCCACCTCCGCTTGCGAGATTCTTAACGATGGGTCCGTTCCTTCCCGCACCGGCAACGTGAAAGTGGCCTCCGGCAGTGAGTGTGCCGCTGAGGTCGTGGTAGGTAATGTCATAGCGGATATCTGCCCGCGCTGCATTCAAGGCCATCGAGAGTGTTCCGCTGGCAGGCGATGCCACCGGTGGAACTTCCTGCGTGCCGGAAAACTTCGCACTGAATCCAATTCCCGTTGCGAGTTGTAGTTGACCGCGGATTTCTCCACCCGGATTCGCAGTCGTGTGAAAATTCGTGTAGATCCTTCCGGTCAGGAGTGAGTCCAAGAGCGTCTGTGTCAACGGTTGGGTGTCGGAACTTCTCCACACGCCTGAAAGGGTGTTCGACGCCGGATCTCCGCCGCTTGCAATATTCCTGACGACCGGTCCGTTGCGTCCCGAGTCCGCGGAATGGAAATGTCCACCTGCTGAGAGCGTTCCACTCAGATTGATGTACGTAATATCGTAAGAGAGTTCTGTCCGCGCAGCGTTGAGAGAGAAAGCTCCGGTGCCCGATCCGTTTGTTGCGACCGGTGGGTTCTCTTGTTGTCCGCTATAGCGGGCAGTAAATCCGATACCGCCTCTTCTTTTCACCTGTCCGCGAATTTGACCTCCGGGGTTTGTCGCGGTATGAAAGTTCACGTACAACTTTCCGACAATGAGCGAATCGACAAGTGCAGGCGTCAACGGCTGAGAGACATCTGTGCTTGCCCAAACACCCGAGATGGTATTTGAGGCAGGGTCGCCTCCGCTTGCGATGTTCTTCACGATGGGACCGTTGCGTCCCGAATCGGCAACGTGAAAGTGTCCGCCCGCCGTGAGCGTCCCGGACAGATCGCGGTATGTCACTACCCATTGCACTTCTGTCCGCTGAGGATTGAGTACAAAAGAGCCTGTTCCTCCCGCAGTTGTGGTAATAGGTGGATTCTCTTGTGCGCCTGTGAGGTTTGCGGTAAAGTGAAGACTTGTTGCAAGATTCACCTGTCCACGAATTTCGCCGCCGGGATTTGCCGCAGTATGGAAGTTGACATACATACGGCCGGTGAGAAGAGACTCGACAAGCGCTGGAGTCAATGGCTGCGTTGCATCGGAGGAAGTCCAGGTTCCTGAAATTGTGTTCGAAGCAGGATCGCCGCCGGAAGCGATATTCTTCACGACCGGACCATTGACGCCAATCTGCCCCACGTGGAAGTGTCCGCCGGCTGTGAGAGTGCCGCTCAACCCCTGATAGGAGACTACCCACTTCAATTGAGTGAAGTCATCACTCAGTGTAAATGAACCCGTACCACTTGCCGTGGTGACAACGGGAGGAACTTCCTGTGTGCCATCCAGAGTAGCAGTGAAATGAATCTGGCCATGAGCAATCCACGGAATAAGGATCAGGAAAGACACGCGTAAAAATGGATTCATAGAACCTCCTTCAGGAGTATGTGAGAGAACTGGTAGTTGCAGATGCAGGTGGAAAAACATCCCCGACCCATCAGGAGCGGAAAGGGAGTTTGTGGCTAAAGAGGAATTGTGGTCAGAAAGTTCCATCAAAGATGGAATTTCGCAATTCAGGGCTTTCGTTGATGTTTTTGATGAATTATTCTAAGCGGATCACTGTGAAACGCCGACCGGGAATTGGAAGATGATGACACTGGAAGGAGGGGATGTTGTGAAGCAGTTAACTGATTGAGCCTAAACGTCGGGAAATAAAAGGCCGCCCGGTATCACCATTGAGATGCCGGCGGCCCGATCGTTGTGAATTTACTCTAACGGAATCTTGTTGGCGTTTTTCTTCGCCCACTGCTCGAACGTTTGCAAAGCTGGATTGAGTTTGCGAGAGACCTCAACTGGACGGTGTCCGGAATACTCCTTCTCAAAATCGGCTTTGAACTGGAACATGTTCCCCAGATCATCCGCGCCGGGGAATCCGAAACTCCTGTATACATCCGGGGTCACGGCATTGTACTTTACCTCTTTACCGAGAACTTTACTGAGAGTAGATGCCATTTGAGAACCGGTAAGATGTTCACCCGCCACGCCGACGGTTTTTCCAATATATTCTTTTCCAGACTTGAAAATACCGTATGCACATTTGCCGATATCCTCGGCTGAAATGCTTGGCATCTTCTTGTCGCCAATAGGAAACGTAAGTGCCAGTTTGCCGTCCGGACCCTTCTTTGGACCCCAACCGAAGCCTATCATGTTTTCCCAGTACGCCGAGGTAAGGAGAAAGGTTGTCGGAACGCCGAGATCGGTGAAGACATGATTTACCTCAGCTTTCGCATCGAAGTGTGGCACCTTATACTTGCCCATCAATGTCGGCATCCGTTTGTCATCCAGCGGAACATACTTGCGTGTGTCTTCAAATGTCGACCAGATGACGTGCTGTACTCCAGCGGCCTTGACAGCTTGTGCGAGCGCCGTTGCGTTGGCGATTTCTTTTTCGGGGGAGAAGTGTTCCCAGTAGAAGGTCACGCAATACGCGCCATACGCGCTTTTGAATGCCCTCTTGAGACTCTCCACGTCGTTCACGTCTGCCGCGACAACTTCGGCTCCCAGCTTCGCCAGCTCTTTCGCCTTGGGTGAGTTCACGTCACGCGTTATTGCTCGAACCGCAAACTGGCTGTTCTTGTCGTTCAGGATTGCGCGGGCTAGTCCGCCACCCTGAGCGCCTGTTGCGCCAACGACTGCAATTATTTTTTTTTCTGCCATGGGGATACTCCTTATGGTGTTATGAAAAGAAAAAATGGAATTGATCAGGAATTGAGTAGTGTACGCACTGTTCTTAACGGAAGCTGGATGAGGTTAGTTCCTTTCACTCAATACCACAATCCTGATGTTGCCATTTTTCAAGCAATTTGGTAACTTCAATTGCATTCCCCAACGAACACAACAATAGCGACGAAGGCAGAGTGCGCTGTGGGTTCCCGCTTGATTGTTGTTGTCATGCTGCCAGTCCTTGCTTGCTCTGGAGGATCCACTCTTCCGCGGACCGAGGTCGACTGTTCTCAATTTTCTGAAACAACACAGCCTGACGCGTTCACCCCGCCCGATCAGCGCACGACGATTGATTGGAAGACGGCGGCAAAGATGATCATTCGCAGGGTGTACCCAAAGTACCCTGACCTGGCGCTGCGGGCCGGACTTGAGGGAACTGTGGACGTGAAGCTCTGGATCGGCCAAGATGGTATCGTGAAGCAGGCCTTTGTTGTAAAGTCAAATGGCGAAATCTTTAATGAGTCTGCCCTCGACGCAGCGCGAAGATTATTGTTTAGCCCGGCAACCTGTCATGGAACTGTCCTCTCAGTTTGGGCGACGATTCCAATAAGATTCAAAATCGCGAAATAGTTTTGGAATTTCTGCCCACGAATGTCCATTTCATCAACAACACCTTGGTTCATCATGACTACTAAAACAATCGCCTGCGCACTCCTTGTGTTCACCACGGTAACCGCCGTTGCTCAAACCGAGAAGACTCTCCGGTCTACCATATCAACCGTGACTGTATATAACGACCGTGCGCTGGTTACTAGAATTGCCAATGAAAATTTTGCCGTTGACAGATACAACGTTAGAATTCCCGGTCTTCCGTTATTGTTAAACGACCAATCGGTCCGTGTTTCCGGCAAGGGATCTGCCACGGCGAAAATCCTCGAGGTACGCGTTGAAACTGCCATGCTTGACAGCATTCCGGATGCGCGCGTGAAAAATCTCCAAGAAAAACTGAAAAGCGCGAAAGATGAGATGCGAAAAATCGATGACCGCGCGAAAGTCATTTCTCAGCAGAGGGAGTTCCTCACAAAGATGTCCCAAGGATCTGCCGAGAATATTTCAAGAGATCTTCCCGTGCAGCGTCCTTCGATTGATGATTGGCGAAAACTTCTCGGTTTCCTCGATGATAGCCACTCCCGCCTAAACGTAGAACAGCGTGAACTAGACGCAAAGAAGGAGGAATTGCAGAAGCAGATCGCCGCAATCGAATTTGATTTGAGGTTCGCAGGCGCATCCCAGGAACGACGGGAGAAGCAGGTGTTCGTTGCCCTGGATGTGGCAGCCGCAGGGAAGCTCGACATTGGAGTGTCCTATCTTGTTCAAAACGCTAGCTGGCAGCCGATCTATGACCTGCGTGCGGCAACAAAGGAGAAAAGAATTGAGCTGACGTACAACGCGCTGGTCTGGCAAGAAACGGGGGAGGATTGGAATGACGTTCGACTAATTCTCTCAACTTCCCAGCCAGTGGTAGGAGGGAGCGAACCTTCGATAAGTACCTGGTTCCTCGATGCCTATGGTGGAACGAAGGGAGCGATACAGGGGTTTGTGCGAGACGTTGCGACGGGGGAGCCGTTAGTTGGAGCGAATATCTCGATT
>DASWHW010000079.1:0-5316 GCA_036397975.1 Bacteroidota bacterium | reverse complement strand
AATGGAGACGACAAATATCAGGAATGATGCGACGAGAGTACCTGTACTCTTTGACTTGAGACCGATGTACCAGAGTCCGAGAGCTTCCGCGGCCCATGCCACCGGAATCCACGGCCCGTCGAACTGAAGAGGAACTGCCACCACCAAGCTCGTGGCTGCTACAGATAAAAGCGAGTAGAGCAAATATGTGTCCTCCTTGCTCCGTCTGTATGCGAGCGCTCCAAGGAAAAGGTAGAAGGCGGACAAGGCCAGCGCAAAGAAGCCATAAAGATTGTCATAACGATGAAGCACACCCAGGAGGAGCGGAAAATAAAACAGCGCATTCATCAGAATTATCAGAATGTCCGGAACGCCGGTTTTCTGATGATGCAAGATGTTATACACGAAAGCAAGAAGCGAAAAAGTGAAAAAGAAGAGAGAGAGGAAAACAAATCCGACTGTCATCTGGCTGTTGCTGTAATACTCCGCATACCAGGCAATGTACCAGAAGTATGTGAACAACATGCAGAAGACGTTGAGAAGTTTCCAATTCTTTTTGAAAGCAAGAACGAGAACGCCGGCGTTCAATATCAGCAGGTAGGAAAAGAGGCCGATGGGTTTATTCTCACCGGTGCTGAGCAAGGCAGGAGTAATGAAGCCGCCGAACATGGCAATAAGAGCAATCGTGAGAGAGTTGTAACGAACTGCCATGAAGATTGCCACCGCGGTCGTTGCAAGCATGCAGAGAAACGCAACACTCTGGGGAAGGAGATCATAAAATGAAAAAGCAGCGAAGAACGAGAGATAGAGTGCGGAGATACCCACACCGGCCATGCCAAGGGACATGACGCGATATCGATTGCCCGCACGGATAATATCGCCCCATACCAAAACACCGATTCCGCTTAGCAGACCAAGACTGACTCTCCCGACCGGACCAATCCAGTCGTTCTCGATAGCATACTGGAGGAAGTATCCTATTCCGAGAATGATTGCGACGGCGCCGACAATATTGAACCAGCGAACGCCAATGGACTTTTCGAGATTTATACGAGCTTTTTTAGGAACGAAAGGTGGAGCGGCGTAGGGAGTTGGAACCGGTTGTGGTTGCGGGATCGGCTTGGATGGCGTCGGAATTTTCTCTTTGTGACCGAGCAATCTCTCCAATTGGGCAACTCGGTCTCGCAACTCGAGGATCTCACGTTCCAGGGAATTCAGATCAGCCATGGCGTTTCCGCATTGTGACACGAACGAAGAGACAAATGTACTCGGGACAACCGGTCGGGCGACCGGTCATCCCGTGCAACACTTATTTTTTCTTTGCCAACTCTGCCTTCACAGTTGTTTGTCCCGCTGCCTTGGGAAGGACGATGGAACTGGGAGGAGTTTTGGAGTTCTCTTTCGTGTCGGCTCCATTGGTCGGAGTTGATGGGAGGAGCCCAAATTTCATTCGTACTTCCCGGTCAATCGTCTTGGCAATATTCTCATTTTCGAGGAGGTATTTTTTCACCGAATCACGTCCTTGTCCGATCCTGTCCTCTTTGTACGAAAACCATGACCCAGATTTGTTGATGATATTTTGATCGACCGCGACGTCGATAAGATCTCCGAGTCGTGAAATCCCTTCGTTGTACAGAATTTCGAAAATCGCCTCCCTGAACGGGGGTGCCATCTTGTTCTTAACGACTTTGACGCGTGTCCGATTGCCGACAATATTTGTCCCATCTTTAATTGCTTCGATACGGCGAACGTCCAGGCGGACGGAGGCGTAGAACTTCAGGGCGTTGCCTCCCGTTGTTGTTTCCGGATTGCCGAACATGATGCCGATTTTCATCCGGAGCTGATTCGTAAAGATCACTGATGTCTTTGACTTGCTGATAGCACTGGTGAGTTTCCGCAGGGCCTGTGACATGAGCCTGGCCTGTGTGCCCATACTCGGATCACCCATTTCTCCTTCAATCTCCGCTCGTGGTGTTAACGCAGCGACTGAATCGATGACGATGACGTCCAGCGCTCCGCTGCGGACAAGTGTTTCGGTGATTTCGAGTCCTTGTTCTCCATACTCTGGTTGCGAGAGGAGCAGGTTATTGACATCGACACCAAGTCTTTTGGCGTAAGCAATGTCCATGGCATGCTCGGCATCTACAAAAGCGCAAATGCCGCCGTTCTTCTGTGCCTCGGCAATAATATGGAGACAGAGGGTGGTTTTCCCTGACGACTCCGGACCAAAAATCTCAGTGACGCGTCCTCGTGGAATCCCACCGATACCAAGAGCATTGTCTAGCGAGATGGAACTGGTCGAGATTACTTCAACCTGCTGGATCGGTCCCTCCCCGAGCTTCATGACGGACCCTTTTCCGTGTTGCTTCTCAATCTGATCGATTGCGATTTTCAGTGCCTGCAGTTTCGAATCTTTTTCGTCCGCCATGATGAACCTCCTCGTTACGTGTCGTTTAGATGATGAATGTCGTTGTCTAGAGTCTCTCCCGAAGGAGAGATGAAAAATCAAGTGCCGAGAGGGAATGAAGCCACGGTGGAATAGATCGAACCGTTTGGTCTCAAATCACTTTTCATGAGAAGAATTTCGTGAAGTTCCACTGGCTGGCTTTCCAAGGTAATAGTTTCCATCGAGGTAAGCAAGGTACGAAGGTTCTTCTTTCCTTTGATGCGACCCAGCGTAATGTGCGGATGAAACGTTCGTGATTCCCGTGCGAACCCATGACGTTCAGCCACATCTTCAATTCCCTGAAAAAGTTTTTTCACTTCACCTTCAATGTCATCAACACCCGCCCAGACAACGCGTGGAGTGCCCCTCGATGGAAAAAATCCGAGATCTCCGTAGTGGATCGTTGGCCGCGCTATAGCGGCGCACACTGTGCGAAGGTCGCGTGTGAGCGGCTCCACGACAGAGGTTTCGGTGGCCCCGAGAAACTTCAGTGTCACATGGAGCTTCTCTTTTGCCTCCCAGTGGACGTCCGCCTGAGTTGCGCGAAGAACGTTTTGAACTTCCGCGAGGCGGTCCCGGATTTCAGGTATTGTCTCAATTGCAACGAATAGTCGGACTGTGGACACTATGGATATACAAACGAAATGAGGTTACAGGTGTTTCTCGTTATCGGAAGAACAGAGGATTTACTCTATCCGAAGCAATTTTCTTCGAACAAGTTCAAGAGCAGCCTGCGTAGCGCGATTTTTTGTATTGAGTCGAAATTGCCCGAAATGGAACTTTATTGCAAGGGAACCGGCCTTGTCAGCATACCCGATCCAGACGAGTCCCACAGGCTTTTCCGGGCTACCGCCAGTTGGTCCGGCGATGCCCGTTGTTGAAACACCAATGTCTGTCCCCGCTGCCGATCGGATACCGGATGCCATTGCCTGAGCCACCTCTTTGCTCACCGCCCCACGTTTTTGGATTAACTCCACAGGAACTCCCAGGATTTCAGTTTTGGATTTGTTGCTGTACACAACGACTCCTCGTTCGAAGTAGGCAGAGCTGCCGCTCACATTTGTAATGCGGTCGGCCAAAGCGCCGCCGGTGCATGATTCAGCTATTGAAATTGTGAGATGGCGATCAGTGAGGAGGTGGCCGACGACCTGTTCCAATTCATCATCTCCTGTTCCATAAACGTATCGACCAACCTTTCCGAGAAGTCGCTCTTGCACGTGTTGAATCTTTTGCGATGCACTTTCTTCATCACCCGCGTGTACCGTAATCCGCATCCGCACGCCAGCGGCCGAGGGGAGAAAGGCGAGGGTTGCGCCGTCAAGAATTTCTTCCAGCGGTCCAATCTTTTGAGCGAGAATACTTTCCGGAACACCACTCGAACGAAGAGTATGATGACGGATAACGCTTCCATGCACTAAAGGCGCAAGCAAGGGAACGACCGATTGATCCATCATTGCCTCCATCTCATACGGAACTCCGGGCAAAACGATAAAACGCTTTTTCCCCTGGGAAAACAGCATTCCCGCAGCAGTCCCGATCGGATTCTTGATGACGGTCGCATTCTTTGGGAACATCGTTTGTTCCTCAGCCGCCTGAGTCCATGTGATATTTCTAGTTTGCATGATCTCTTCAATCCTTACGCGAATTTCCTGATGGGGAGCGAGTTCCGAGTCAAAAAATTTGCAGACAGCTTTCTTGGTGATATCATCGTGCGTTGGGCCAAGCCCGCCAGTCACAATGACGACATCAGCCCTATTGAGCGCTTCCTGAATGGCACGGAGGATAGAGGTGAACGAATCACCGACCGTCGTCATTTGCCCAACATCGATGCCGATGCCGTTCAGCTTTTCCGCAATGAATGCTTGATTCGTGTTGAGAACCTGCCCGATGAGAAGCTCATCGCCGATGGTAATGATCTCACTAACCATAAGATTCCGGATTTCCGGTAATGAGAGCGATGAGGAAGAGGGCGGCGTGTGTGCTCAGGTTCGCATAGATTCCGGCGACGACGTCATCCAGCATGATACCCCATCCCTTTGGGATGCGTTCCACTTGCCGTGCAGGCGGAGGTTTGACAATATCGAAGAAACGGAATGCAACAAATGCGATTGCAGCACTAACCGGGTTCAAGGGGATGAACATGAGCGCAATCCACATTCCCACAACCTCATCAATAACCACAATAGATGGATCGGGAACGTCGTGCTCCCCTTTTTGAAATGCCTCCTTCGCAATGGTAGCCGATTTTGTCAGCTGATGTCCGACTGCTTCGGCAACGATCTTCGAAGAGCGAACACCAAGAAAGAGGAAAAAGAGAATGAGTAGAATCAGAGGGCCGGGAGAAGCAACACCGGGAAGGAACGCGATCCCCATTCCCACAAGGGAACCGAATGTTCCCGAAGCCCACGGAATGTACCCCACGAATCCGGCAGTCGCGATGAGTCTGTGAACGAGCGGAATGTTGTGAACTTCAGTGGGAGGAGTATCGGGCACGCAGAGTCTCGTAGATTTCTATGAGGAATTTTCTGTTGTCGAAGATGTATGCGATTGCAGTGCCTACGGTGGAAAGGGTCACGAGCAGCATCATCCCGAACAAGACCCGGGAGTCCATGAGCGTATCAATGGTTGGGCCAAGGTCTTCATAGATAAAAGGAATCTCCCGTCCGACATACAGCAGCAGGATGTAATAGATGACCACGAATTGTCCGAAGGTTTTTGCCTGTGCGCTCTTCGAGGTGACGATCGGTCTGTCCAGATACTCGGCATAGCTCCGTAACCCGGTCATGAGAAAATCGCGAACGATCACAGTCCAGACCATCCATCCATCAACCAGACCAAGACTTACGTAAGCAAGGAGCGCGAACGAGGAAAGGACTTTATCGGCAAGAGGA
>DASWHW010000078.1:0-22552 GCA_036397975.1 Bacteroidota bacterium | reverse complement strand
ATGCTCAAGTACACACCGTCCGGAACTCAAACATGGGTTGATACAGTGGAGAGCGCCCGCTCCTGGGATCAGCTCTATGCAATCTCGACTGACGATTCCGGCAATGTGATCGTCATGGGCTCAAGCGAGTCGGGCATTGGCGAGAGTGACCTTCTCACAATCAAATACAATCCGGCAGGAGAGACACAGTGGATTGCCCGGTACAGCAATCCAGATAACATGTGGATCATGCCGAGCGCAATGAAAACTGATCAGGCGGGAAATGTCTATATCGTGGCGACGAGAGATTCAACCGATCGTTATCGCCCGCATCTTATGACGGTAAAATACAATGTGTCAGGAGAACTCCAATGGACGGCGGTTCGTCGGACTCAGTTTCAATATACGGGTCTCCATGCAATCGATATTGACGTAAGCCGCCAAGGTGATGTGTTTATATCGGGCGTTTACAATCCCGGTCGTCCATCGTCAGCGTATCTAACAGTAAAGTACGATCAATCCGGCGTCGAGCAATGGGCTGTAACCCATGATACTCCAAATGGAAACGGGCCCACGTCGATTGCAGTGGACGACTCGAACAACGTCATTGTTGCGGGAACAACTGATGTTGTGAAGTACGATCAGAACGGAAACGAGCAATGGGTCTATCCTGGGCCTGCCACAGCCGTTGTTGTTGATCCCTTTGGAAGCATTTTCTTGACAAGTGAACCAGGGTCGACAATAATGTTGCGGGAATGGGGCAGTGTTGTCTGGTCGAATAGCTTCGGTGGAAATGCCATTGTCCTTGATCCACAAGGCGGAGCATTTGTCAGGAACTACGCCGGTGGGATTGGGAAGATCAACAATGCAGGAGTGAAGGTCTGGGGATTTGAAACGGGAGAATCGTACGGATCAGATCTTGCGGTGGACACTGATGGCAATGTCTATACCGCCGGTCTTCACTTTGGTTCAGGGTTCAGCCAATATCAAATCCGGTCATACACCTCATCGGGCGTGAAGAGGTGGACCAAATCATTCGATGGCAATGGCGCGACGTTATCGTATCAATATCCGCTGGCCCTTTCCAAGAATGGGGAGAGCATCTACCTAGGCGCAAATGAATCGTTCGGTGCGTCAAGTGTCCTTAAGACAATCAAATACCGGCAGGTGGCAACATCAATCAGAGCCATCGGCGGTGATGTTCCAAATGAGTATTCCCTTGGTCAGAACTATCCGAACCCCTTCAATCCTAGCACCACTATTGAGTTCAGCATTCCATCGACCCAGTTTGTCACCCTCAAGATTTATAATCTCCTCGGTCAGGAGATTGCGACATTGGTCAATGGACAGAAAGCTCCGGGCGCATATAGAGTTGAGTGGAATGCGGGAGGCCTGGCAAGCGGACTCTACTTCTATACTCTGCGTGCCAACACCTTTGCGCAGACACGCAAGTTGATGTTGATAAAATGATTGTCCCGGAATCAAGTTTGATGAAGAGGAGTCCACGTGACTCCTCTTTTGGCGTAACACCTCTATTTGCCTCTCGGTGTGGCAATCCGTAGATTTCACCATCTCAATCACTCCCAGTAAGTCTCGTGAGAATCCCCGATTCAAAAATAGACGAAATCCGCAGTGCTGCTGATATCGTTGATATTATATCATCCTATCTTGCCCTGAAAAAACGTGGCAAGAACTACGTCGGTCTCTGTCCGTTCCACCAGGAGAAAACTCCGTCCTTCAACGTAAGCCCGGACAGGCAGATGTACCATTGCTTTGGCTGCGGTGTCGGCGGGAATGTCTTCACGTTCTTGATGGAGCTCGATAAAGTCTCGTTCGTCGAATCAGTCCGTACGATTGCAGAGCGGGTCGGCGTTTCGCTCCCCGAAGAGGGCCGTCACGATGATAAGCGCGCCACGGAGAACGAGGCCCTCTTTAATGTATGCCAGATAGCCTCGCGGCACTTCAAGCACAACCTCCTGAAGACCGTTGAGGGGAAGCTGGCACTGGAGTATTTCTATCATCGCGGCTTTACCGATGAAACCATAGAAACCTTCGCGCTTGGCTACGCGATGAACTCGTGGGATGATCTGACCAAGCATGCAGAGAACGAAAGAGTCTCGCTGCCGTTGCTGGAGAAAGCGGGACTTGCGGTGCGAAGGGATGATGGCTCGGGGGCGTATGATCGGTTTAGGGGGAGAGCGGTCTTTCCCTTCTTTTCCCCCACCGGACGCATCGTTGGTTTTGGCGCGCGTAAAATGCGCGAAGATGACACCATGGGGAAGTATATCAATTCTCCTGAAACTCCAATCTATATCAAGAGCAAGACCCTCTACGGGCTTTTTCAGTCGAAAGAGGCGATTAGACAGAAAGAATACGCAATCCTGGTCGAAGGCTATGCCGATTTGATTACGCCGTATCAGGCCGGCATCAAGAACATCGTTGCATCAAGCGGGACGGCTCTCACTTCGGAACAAATCCAGCTTATCGGCCGATACGCGAAAAATATCACGATCGTTTACGATGCGGACTCTGCCGGGTCCAAGGCTGCCATGCGGGGAGTCGATCTCATCATCGAACAAGGGTTAGATGTCAAGGTTGCGTCCTTGCCAGCGGGTGAAGATCCTGATACGTTTGTCCGAGAGAAGGGGGTCGAAGCGTTTGATGAATTGTTGGACCAAGCTGTCAGCTTTCTTGACTTCAAGACCACGGTCTTTCAGGAGCGAGGCATGCTCTCGACCCCCGAGGGACAGGCGGAAGCAGTGCGATCCATCGTTGAGACTATTGCCAAAATCCCGGACCAGTTGAAACGCGGTTTATACATTAAGCATGTTGCCGAAAAATACGGTCTCTACGAATCCACGCTGCATCAGGAATTGGAAAAACTCTCCGGAAAAAACCGCCAGCGCGTTCACGTTGCAGAGACTCAGCGGCGGGCGGAAATTGAGGAGTCCACGCGACCTGCACGAGAGGCGCCAAGAGTGCCGACGCTGGAACGTGATCTCGTGAAACTGATGCTGGAACACGGTCCGGAAATGGCCACGGCTATTTTTGAAAACTGCACACCGGAGGAATTTTCGGATTCACACATCAAACAAGTGAATGACATCATACTTCGCTATCTGGAAGAAGGCAAAGAGTGGGATGTGGCCGCGATGATTAACGACGTGGATGATGAACAGATGAAGCATTTCATCGCCGATATTGTCTTCAACAAATATGAATTGAGTACCGGCTGGTCAAAACAAGGAGCGGAACCGCCGGAGCCTGATCCATGGGTGATCGCAGAGCACTGCCTCGTCCTCATGCGCACCAGGGAAATCGATGCGTTGATTGCCGACAACCACCATCGAATGAAAGAGGCAAAAGCTCAAGGAGGTTCTGAGAGGGAGTTTAGTGAATACAATCAAACACTCCTTCAAGAAAAGAAGGATCTTGAAACCCATGGCGTTGGTTTGGCAAATGCGGCATCGGGAGAGTTAAATGAAGAAACGTCCGAATCATGAATTATTGAAATTGAAGCGTCCATCAGTTATATTGATGCGGTTATCAACGATGCCGGAGCACTTCCCAGTTGTCCCTTCCTGTGCCAGACACAAAACCCACCATTAAACGAATTCTGATCGTCCGCACTGACCGCCTCGGCGATGTGGTTCTCACTCTTCCAATGCTTCCCGAATTGCGCAAGCGTTATCCCGATGCCCATATCGCGATGTTACTTCGCACGTACACCGGAGAAATCGTCATCGACAATCCATATCTGGATGAATTGATCTGGTACGATGAAAAGCACCAGCTCATCACTTTTGGCACTATGGTTGCAACATTGAGAGAACGGAAGTTTGATGCGGTCATCGTGGTGTATCCGACCATCAGGCTTGCATGGCTTGTTTTCCGTGCAAGAATTCCCGTCCGTATCGGAACCGGATACAGATACTACTCGATGCTTTTTAATAAGAGAGTCTATGAGCATCGGAAGGATGCAAAGAAGCATGAAGTGGAGTACAATCTCCGATTGTTAGAGGAACTGGGATGTCATGTCAGTGGTCCGCTGGAGTTCCGCATCCAGATTTCAGATCGGCAGAAGAAAGAACTCCGGGAAATTACAGAAACTGCCAACATCGACTTAGGCCGCCCGTATGTGATTGTTCATCCTGGAAGTGGGGGATCGGCGCGAGACTGGAGTACCAGAAAGTTCGGGCAGCTTGCCGCACGGCTTCACGGCGAAAACAATTTGCAGGTGATCGTGACTGGAACGGATTCCGAAAATGACAAGGTAAACGAGGTTGTTCGGGAAGCGCACGGAAATGCCATACCGCTTGCAGGTAAAATGAATTTACGTCAGTTTGCCGCCTTGATTCGGGACGCAGCCCTATTTGTTTCCAACTCCACAGGTCCGATTCACGTGGCAGCAGCAATGGGAACGCCGGTCATTGGCCTCTACCCTCAACACACACCCATGAGCGAGAGAAGGTGGGGTCCGTACACATCAAAAAAACGCGTCTTTGTTCCCGAACGACCGCTGGAATGTAACGACTGCATCGAGCAGGATTTGCCGCAATGCAACTGTATGGACACTATCGAAGTAGAAGATGTATTCGTGGCCGCCACACAACTAATGACCAGTTCAGTTCTCGAGCGTAAGGGGGAAAGCTCATGAATATGAAGATTCCGATATACCTTTGTGGAGCCGCACTTGGAGTGATACTTCTCGTCCATGTATCGGGAAATTCGCAGGCCCAGTCAAAGGCGACCGCTCAGAAGAAAACGAAGTCTGCCATACAAAAGGCGCGACAGGACAGCATCGCTGCATTTCGTGCGGACTCCACTCATTGGGCAGCGATCGCTTCCATTATTGCTGATTCGCTAAAACGCCGCGCGGACTCACTGAGCCGTGTTGAGGATTCACTCAAGGCTTTTCAGTTCCGCAAATTGGAAAACAAGGCGTTTGATGTTGGTGAGCGGCTTGTCTTCGACGTGAACTTCGGCCCTATTAACGCCGGTCAGGCGGTGATGGCAGTAGCGAAGACCGACACTATCGCTGGGCGCAAGTGCTTCCGGGTCGACTTTACGGTGAACTCCCATTCGAGCTTCAACTGGATCTACAAGGTGGAGGACTGGTATTATACCTACATTGATGTCGAAACTCTTGCGCCCTGGAGATTCGAACAACATATACGAGAAGGAAGCTACAAGCGCGATTTCATAGCAGACTTCGACCAGGTGAACGGTATTGCGCGAACAAGCGAAGGTGAATACCCGATTCCACCGTATGTTCATGATATTATGTCCGCCTTCTATTACGCGCGCACGATCGATTATTCAGGTTACGCAAAAGGCCAGGGACCGACACTCTACAATTTCTACAAAGACAAAAGCAGCGAGCTCTTTGTGCGACTCCTCGGACGGCAAGAACTGGAGGTAGAGGCAGGAACATTCCGCACCATTGTCGTTGAGCCGATCGTGAAAGAGGGTGGTCTCTTCCGGTCTGAAGGCCGTATTGTTATCTGGCTTTCCGATGACGAGTTGAAGATTCCTGTCCGCGTCAATACCAAGGTCATTGTCGGCTCTATCGATTCCGAGTTGGTACGATATTCCGGACTGAAGGGTAACCTCACATCGCGCATCAAGTGACCTCATGACGAAATTCAAGCGTTCGGATTTCAAAAAGATCAAAACAATCTCCGTGAAAAACCGGAAGAGCAAAGTGCGCCCTTCTGATTTTGGCAAAACGTTTGACGGCAAGAGGGGTCTGTTCAAAGATTTTGCCGAGTCCCTTCCACAGATTCTGGTGGCCGAAGATCTGCGCAAACTTGTGGATGACATTCTTGCGAGCCGCAAGAAGCGAAAGCCGGTCATTCTGATGATGGGAGCGCATGTGGTAAAAGTGGGTCTCGCACCAATAATCATCGACTTGATGAAGAATGACATCGTCACCGCTGTGGCGATGAACAGCGCAGCAGCGATTCACGACGTCGAGACGGCTTTGTGGGGTCAGACTTCAGAGGATGTCGCTGTCAATCTTCTGGATGGAACGTTCGGGATGGCTCGCGAAACCGGAGAGTTCATTAACGGGACACTTACCGAGTCGCACCGGAAATCAGATGCGGGATATGGGGAAGCGCTGGGGGAGCGGCTGCTGGCAGAGAAAGCTCCCAATGCGAACGTCAGCATTCTCGCGTACTGTTACGCCAATGATATTCCGGTGACAGTGCATGCAGCGATCGGGACAGATATCATACATCAGCAACCGACCATGAATGGCGCCGCGACGGGGGAGCTTTCGTTCAGAGACTTTCAGGTTCTCTCGGAGATCTGTACACAGTTGACCGGCGGGGGTGTGGTGCTCAATGTTGGCTCGGCAGTTATTCTCCCGGAAGTATTTCTCAAGGCACTGACCGTTGCGCGCAACCTTGGAGCAAAGGCAAAAGGATTTACGACAGCAGTATTTGATATGAACAACCATTACAGGCCAACCATGAACGTACGCCTCCGACCAACACAGGATGGAGGCCATGGCTACTACTTCGTTGGACATCATGAAATCATGATTCCTCTTCTTGCGGCTATGATCAAGGCAAAAAAATAATGGATGATGCAAGCGCTCCGCCGCCTGTTGCTTCACCGGTACCACGAAAACCACTCACGGATCATGTCAAGGGCCTGCCGCCAATAGCCTTTGGCCTACTCTCTCTGGGATTCCTTTTCATCTCGTATCAAATTGTTGGAGGTATTGCAGCGCTGCTGGTTGTTGGCTTGCGTCCGGGTCCCGAGGATGCAACGGCATTTCGCCTTGCGACAATGTTCGGGCAGATACTGTTCCTACTCCTTCCGACACTCTTTCTCGCGAAAATCCGGTATGGGACATACCAGGTAGTCCGGATACAGCTTCCGGATTGGAAAATCCTTCTCGCAACGATTGTTGCTGTTATCGCCCTCCAGCAAGTTCTGCAAGCCTACATGGTTCTTCAGGACGCCATACCTATGCCCGATCAAGTTCGGAGGATTGTCCAGGAACTGCAGGACATGATGCAGGGGATGTATTTTCTTTTAATAGCCTCGAACACTCCCTGGGAATTCATGCTGGTTCTTCTTGTTGCTGCGATTACACCGGCCGTGTGTGAAGAGGTTCTCTTTCGAGGATTGGTCCAGCGCTCGTTCGAAGAGAGCATCGGTGGCTGGCAGGCGGCGGTTCTCGCCGGTGTCATCTTCGGGTTGTTTCACCTGAACCCGTTCTCTCTTGTTGCGGTTTCTGCTCTCGGCATTTTCTTCGGCCTCCTCGTCTATCGCACGCGCAATCTCAGTCTCTCTATCATTGCGCATGTGGTCAACAACGCGCTTGCCTGTGCGACCCTGTATTTTTTCTCTTCCGATGATTTGTATCTCGGTCAGTTTCTTGGCGGATCAGGTACGTCGTTCCTGTGGATGAATTCGCTGGTGTTTGGAGTGGTATTTCTATCAGCATCTTCCTATTTTATTTACGCCACCAAAAAGCCGACCGCAGATTCCGAGGTTCAATAAGAGAACTATCGAAATGTCCTATTGTCAGTCTTGTATGTGTGAATACCTTGAGAGTGTTTCCGACTGTCCCGGTTGCGGCGTAAAGTTGACTCCCGGAGACCCGGCATTCTGTCCCTCGTGCGAAGAAGAAATCCTGCATGAGGTGATCACCTGCCCGCATTGTGGGATCCTTCTTGGATGGAAACGCGAGGATGAAGAAGAAATTCAATGTCAACGGCACGAGGGTGAACGCGCTGTTGGCAGATGCATCGTCTGTGCGACTTCCGTTTGTGGTGATTGTGCGAGACGGCGTGGTGGAAAAGTGTTTTGCGAGGAGCACCATGACTTGAAAGTGGCATTTGATTGGGTCGCTGTGCATTCGGCCAGTACGCAGGTCGAGGCTCATTTGATGAAAGGCCATCTTCTTGCAGCAAACATTCCTGCGCTCTTGTTATCGCAACATGACAGGATGTATACAACGACTCTTGGTGACCTGGCGTTGACGGAAGTGATGGTGCAGAAGTCAATGTTTACGGAGGCAAAACAATTCCTCGATGCCCTTGCGTTGGAATTGGATGCGGAAGATAAATCCAATTGACGAATAGTCAGCGCACTTGAGCAATCTTACGAACCGCATACTGGTCGCAGTCGTTGCAATCCCACTCATCCTCCTGCTGACTCTGGTGGGGGGATTTTATTTTTTTGGATTGGTTGTGGTCATCTCTGTAGTCGGAGTGCACGAGTTTTACACATTGGCGAGGGCCAAAGGGGTGCACCCGCAGGTTGGGCTTGGCATCGTTTTCAGTGTTGCCGTGAGCGCGGGTTTTTTTCACCAGCGGTTACAGTATCTGATCCCCGAGTGGTGGCAGTCGATCGGAGTGACGGTTTCGTTCCCAACGCAGGCCCAGGCGGTTTTGATCCTGCTGCTGCTCTTCGTGCCGTTGGTCATGCTCAGTGAGTTGCTCAGAGACAAGGGATCTGCGCTTCTCAACATCGGCTCCACGGTACTGGGCCTGTGCTACGTCTCCCTTTTTCTGGGAACGCTCATTGCGCTGAGAGAGGTGTTTATTCCCGGAGACTTTCCGGTCTATCGCTACTTTGACATTGGGCAGATGAATTCACAGGAAGTTCGCTCTACGGTATACGCATGGGGGGGATGGACTATTGTCTCATTGTTTGCTTCCATTTGGCTGTGTGATTCTGCCGCATACTTCGCCGGCAGATCGTTTGGGAAAAGGAAATTATTTGAGCGGGTCAGTCCCAATAAGACATGGGAGGGAGCGATTGCGGGGTTCATCGCAGCCGTTGTTGTTTTTTGGCTCGCGCGGGAATTAGTTATTCCGTATCTCTCTCTTACCAATGCAATTGTGTGTGGTTTGATTGTGGGAGTTTTCGGCCAAATGGGTGATCTTGTAGAGTCACTGTTAAAACGGGATGCTGGAGTAAAGGACTCCTCCTCGCTGATTCCCGGACACGGCGGTGTGCTCGATAGATTCGACAGCCTTCTGTTTGCGGCGCCCTTGTTGTTTTGTTATCTCGATTTTGTTGTGTTCACTTAGGAATGAAAACGATCAAACAAAAAGTACATGTCATTACGATGGGGTGCGCAAAAAACCTTGTCGATTCTGAGAAGCTGATGGCACAACTCCGCTTGAGCGACATCGAACTTACCTCGACAATCGACGAAGCGGATATTGCGGTGATCAACACTTGTGGATTTATTGCAGCAGCGAAGGAGGAATCCATCGATACCATTATCGAACAGGTGAAGAGAAAGTCTGCAGGAAGGCTGAAGAAAGTCTATGCCATGGGCTGTCTCACCGAGCGATATCGTGAAGAACTGGTGGCTGAAATTCCTGAAGTGGACAAATTCTTCGGTGCCAACCGTATGGACGAAGTAGCTCTGGAATTGGGCGCCGACTATAAGCACGAGTTGGTCGGTGAGCGAGTATTAACGACTCCCTCTCACTTCGCTTATTTGAAAATCTCCGAGGGTTGCGACAACCCCTGTTCCTTCTGCGCGATTCCGTTGATGAGAGGTGGACATGTCAGTCGAACGATGGAGAGTCTTGTCGCAGAAACAGAAGCACTCGTTTCACGCGGGGTCAAAGAAATTATTGTTATCGGGCAGGACACGACCTACTACGGACTAGATATTGATGGGACTCGCCAGCTTGCCAAACTGCTCTCCCGCATTGCAGACGTAAGGGGTGTCGAATGGGTTCGCCTGATGTATGCATACCCGGCGAAGTTTCCGCGGGATGTTCTGAAAGTAATCGCCGATCATCCAAAGATCTGTAAGTACATGGACATCCCCATCCAGCATGCTTCCGATGAGGTATTGAGATCGATGCGGCGGGGTATTACCCAGCGCGCTCTGCGCGAGTTGCTCGAGACGGTGCGACAAGAGGTTCCCGGGATTGCCCTGAGAACGACATTGATCGTTGGATACCCAAACGAATCACCGAAGGAATTCGAGGAACTGCTTTCGTTCGTAGAAGATGTCCGCTTTGATCGACTAGGAGTTTTCACGTACTCCCAAGAAGATGGGACAACAGCATTTCCTCTCGGCGATACGATGTCTCAGGATGAGAAGGAACGGCGGCGGGCCCTTGTTATGAAAAAGCAGCAAGAAATCTCGCGTGAAAACAATGAGCAGCTTCTCGGGACAACTCAGAAAGTCGTCCTTGACAGAAGAGAAGGGGGGCGCTACTATGGTCGCACAGAACGGGATGCACCCGAGATCGACAACGAAGTGATTATTGAAACCGAGCGCCCCCTCGAAATTGGAACATACCATACTGTTCCGATTGTTGATACTATAGAGTATGATCTCGTTGCCCAGCTTTGAGGATATGGAGGCCCCGTATGAATAAAACAAAACTGTCTGCCACGTTGCTTGCCATTCTATTGTCGGCCGCTCCCTCATTTGCGCAAGTTGAAGTTGCAGAGACGCAGAAGGAACTGGAAAATGAAGGTTTCTACGTTGATGCCATCTCCTTTGCTGGACAGGATAAATCTTCAAGTCGTCTCGATGTCTTCCTGCAGACGACGTACGAGAACCTAACATTTATCAAGATCCAGGACAATTACGAGGCATCCTTCGAAGTGACTATTTCCATCTATGATGCGGATACAAAGCTTGTGCGGGAAAAGAATTGGCGGGAATCCATCAAAGTTCGCAGTTTCGATGAATCGGTCTCAACCACCGCGTACAGTTTGCTTCAAAGATCCTTTGATCTTGCGCCCGGGAAGTATTTCATCACGGTGCTGCTGCAGGACAAAGAATCTCACGTTATGCGTCGCATCGTTCGCCAGATGACGATTCCAAAATACGATACATCGACGCTTTCGCTGAGTGACATCATGCTCGTGAGCCGAATTACGTACACCGGCGAAAAACGATCCATCACGCCCCTTGTGTCAGCTAATGCAGGCACGCTCTCCGAGCCATTTCATGTTTTTTTTGAATCATATCCCGATTCTGCAATTGCGCAGGGATTTGTGTCCGTGATTGTGCACGATGCAAAGAAGAACCAACGCTTGCGCACCGATACGACATTGTCGATGCAGGCCGGTCGAAATCCGTTCTTTCTTCCGGTTGACGCCAGAAGTCTCGATGTCGGTGATTATGTGGTCTATGTTTTGGTCAAATCATCCGAAGATGAAAAAGAGAACGTTATTGCATCAACGAGCAGGCAGTTCGTTGTCCGTTGGTCCGGTTTGCCAAGAACGGTGAAGAACTTTGAAACAGCAGTGGAACAGCTCGCCTATATTGCCGAAAAAGATGAAATGGAATATATCAACGAGGGCACCACGGCCGAAGAAAAGCAACACCGATTGGTGGCGTTCTGGAAGAAGAAAGACCCGAATCCAAACACGGCGCGAAATGAAAAAATGGAGGAATACTACGGCAGGGTAGAGTACGCGAATAAAAACTTCTCCCATTATATTGAAGGTTGGCGTACTGATATGGGAATGGTGTTTATCATTTTTGGATCCCCCAGTAACGTTGACCGCCACCCGTTTGATATGGAATCGAAGCCATACGAAATCTGGACATACTACGACTTGAATCATTCCTTTACCTTTGTTGATGAATCCGGGTTCGGGGACTACCATTTGACGACGCCCATCTGGGAAGTTTGGCAGCGATTAAAGAACTGAAGGCAAGTACGGGCATGCGTACAAAAGCGTTGAGAACAGCGCTCCTTGTAACGGCGCTTCTTCAGGTTCCTCTCCTCTCCGCGGGGCATGCGACCACAAAAGTACGCTCCCTTTCAATCCACGGAAACACTGCATTCAGCACCCGTGAAATACTGGAATGGATTTCCGTCCAACCTGAGAGTGATGTCAACACGTCCGTTCTTCATCGTGCTGCTGAAACCATTCGAGACAGATACTCCGCCGAGGGATTTCTCGCCTGCAGTGTTGCCCCATCCATGCTTGACCTCTCCGACGATAGCTCCTTTGCAACAATCGTTTTTGACATAGCTGAAGGCACGCGGTCTGTCATCGGAGATATTCTCTGGATCGGTAACAACGCGATTCGATCGACTACTCTTTCCACCGAAAGCCTGTTGTCATCGGGCGATCCTTTTCGACGTTCGTCTGTTGAAGAGGCATTGGAGTCGGTGTTAAAGCGCTATGAAACGGATGGATATCCGTTCGCCTCTTGTGAGCTATTGAGGCTGGAGGAGAGAACAAGCGAAAATGAGAATTTTGTCGACATCACCGTCCGGGTTGAAGAGGGACAACTCATGACGATTGACGAAGTGCTGGTGGAAGGCAACACGAGCACGAAGAGCGATGTGGTTGTTCGTGAGGCGCGACTTACTCCGGGTGAGTTGTTTGATCTGGAGAAAGCTCAGAAGTTCCGCTCTCGCCTGCAACGTTTGGGAATCTTCGCAGAAGTTTCGGATCCGCAGTTGTTTCTTCGAAGAGAAAAAGGGGGTCTTCTGGTTCGCGTTCGTGAGGGGAATACGAACACGTTCGACGGCGTGGTAGGGTACATTCCTGGAAGTCTCGCCGGCGAGGACGGGTACGTCACAGGACTCGTCTCTGTAAGCATGAGGAATCTCTTCGGCACGGGGAGGAAAATGAGCTTCCGTTGGCAGCGGGAAGATCGATTTTCCCAGGAACTTGGCTTTCGTTATCTCGAACCATGGATCTTCGGTCTGCCTGCGAATCTCGGTGGCGGCTTTTTCCAGAGGCAGCAAGACACCTCCTATGTTCGACGGGCGATAGACCTGAAAGGGGACTTCCTTTTTTCAGAGGAGATTTCATTTGGAGTCCTCTTCTCCTCGGCGTCGGTGATTCCCTCCTCCGATTCTCTGAACCAGCGAGTCTTTCGCAGCTCGGCCGTAGCGTTTGGTGGTGAGGTGGATTTTGACACGCGAAATGAACCCGTCTCGCCGACGGAAGGAGTGCATGCTCGTGCAGACTATCAGTTTGGAAGGAAATCGGTGACGGTACCTCCCCCGTTTGTGTCCCTGGTGAAAGAGCGATCCGATCTGCAACGCATCACCATCGACCTTGAGTATTATCTGGGTGTGTTCACGCGACAGGTGATTGCGTTGAGCTGGCATGGTCGCGAAATCCAGGGAGGATTTATCGAAGAAAGTGAAATGTTTCGTGTGGGCGGAGCCTCAACCCTTCGCGGGTACAGGGAAAATCAATTTCTCGGCTCACAAGTATTCTGGTCGAATCTGGAATACAGGCTGCTTATCGCGCCACGATCATTCGTCTATGCTTTTTTCGACGCAGGATACTATCGACGACCGGGGGACGACATTCGCGGTATTGCGAAAGCTGAAAGTGTACCGTACGGCTATGGTGTTGGCATTCAACTTGAAACAGGACTTGGTATCGCGGGGATAAGTTTTGCGCTTGGAAAAGGCGATTCGTTTTCGAACGGGAAGATTCACTTCAGGTTGGTAAATGATTTCTAGGCTAACGCCAGCAGAACTACGCCGGCGAAATGACCGGATGTTGTTCTTTGAACGAGAGCAATGGCAAAACGGGGCGCGCCTTGTTGCCGGCCTCGATGAGGCGGGACGCGGACCACTTGCAGGACCCGTCGTGGCGGCCGCGGTGATATTCGATGTCGACAAATACTTTCCTGAAGTTGATGACTCCAAGCTCTTGAGCCAGGACAACAGGGAAACGCTCTTCGAGATTATTCTTGCTCATGCTTCCGCCATCGGAGTCGGATATGTTTCTCATGACGACATCGACCGGATTAATATTCTTCGCGCAACATATAAGGCAATGCATCAGGCTGTCGATCGGCTGTCTCTCACACCGGAGTACCTTCTCATCGACGGCAATCGGTTTGTGGGAAACGGTATTCCCTATACCACCATTATCGATGGAGATGCCGGCAGTTTCACCATTGCCGCTGCTTCCATCGTCGCCAAGGTGTGCAGAGACCGCTTGATGGTAGCCTATGAAGCACTATATCCGGGGTACGGATTTGCCAAACATAAGGGGTATGGAACCAAAGAACACCGGAACGCCATTCAGACGCTGGGCTTATGTGACATTCATCGCAGGAGTTTTACAACAACCGATCAGCTTGAATTGAGTTTTGATACGGACGATGAGATAGGCTCCGGTCAATTATCTGAAATTCCACATTCTCAAAACTGATGGATCGGCCATCCACAAAACAAACCGGGGATCTAGGGGAGGTGCTCGCAACGAAGTTCCTTCGCGAACTGGGAATGGAGATCATTGAGACGAACTATAGATTCGAGAGGGGAGAGATCGATATCATCGGACGCGAGGGGGATGTCCTCGTGTTTGTCGAAGTGAAGTTGCGGTTCAATGATGCCTTTGGTGAAGCGGAGTATGCCGTTACGCTACGCAAGCAGCGTCAGCTCAAGAGGGTTGCGGAAGGATATTACCATGAACACGAACTGCGCAACCAGGAATGCCGGTTCGACGTTGTTGCGATTATGATGCATGACCGTAAGCCGGAAATTCGATACTACAAAAATGCATTCTATTAATAACTTGATGGGAACACTTCATGAACATCGCTCTGGTGATGATTGGCTCTGTCGCCGCACTTCTCCTCGGCTACCGCTGGTACGGACGTTTCATTGCACGGTCGGTTGGTGTTGACGAGACGAAGCCAACACCTGCAACAACCGTCAATGACGGGGTTGACTACGTTCCCACCAAACCGATGATTTTGTTCGGGCATCATTATGCGTCGATTGCAGCTGCAGGCCCGATTGTGGGGCCGACTCTCGCATTGTATTACGGCGTCGTTCCTACCTGGCTGTGGATTGTGTTTGGCGTGATTTTTATCGGTGCGGTGCATGATTTCTCCGTTCTCTTCGTCAGTGCGCGTGAAGGGGGAAAGTCCATCGCGGAGGTAGCACGGAAGACGCTGGGAAAAAAAGGATTCGTGTTTTTTATCTCGTTCGCCTTGTTGCTGGGGATTCTCGTCACGGCCGCCTTTCTCGACCTCGCCGCCCGTGCCCTCACTTCTGAGTATGCCCTGGAGGGCCTTCACATGACAAGTGAGCAGACTCTCATCAGGACGGAGATCAAGCCCGATGGGCAGCATTATGCAAAACTGGGTGGAATCGCATCCACGTCCGTCGTTATCATCACAGTGTTTTCTCCCCTCATCGGCTACTTGCTCTATAAAAAGAATGCCGGGGTGCTCGCCATGAGTGCGCTGGCTATCGCGATCAGCGTCGTTTCCGTTGTGGTTGGCTTTGAGTTTCCGGTGACGTTTGATCCCCTTCTTTGGATGCTGATCCTCAGCGTCTACATGATCATTGCGGCACGCGTACCCGTCTGGATCATTCTCCAACCCCGCGATTTTATCAATGTGCATTTCTTATATCTTGGGCTGATTGCCATGATGGCCGGGATTATCGCAAGCGGCGTGAACGGCATCGTCATTCAGGCGCCGGCATTTAATCTTTCGGGGGATGCGCTCCGTGCACTGGGTCTGGCGTGGCCATTTTTGTTTGTGACGATTGCCTGCGGGGCGTGTTCCGGCGCTCATTGCCTCATCGCCAGTGGAACCACTTCCAAACAATTGTCCTCGGAAAAACACGCGCTTCCGATCGGTTATGGTGGGATGCTGCTAGAAGCCGTTCTTGGTCTTTGCGTTACGTTGAGTATAGTAGGGGGACTCGGTTTCGTCGAGTACGAAGCGATCGTATGGCCGCAGGTGGATGGCGAGTTCCTTCCCGGCAATGCTCCACTTGCATTCGCCCTCGCCGTTGGAAAAACACTGTTCAACGGCTTCTCCATTCCTCCGCTGTATGGAACTCTTTTCGGAATTTTGATTCTGGAGGGTTTTGTTATCACCACCATCGATACGCTCATCCGTTTGGAGCGATATCTTTTTGAAGAACTGTGGGAGGCTCTGCTTCCGACGGTTCCAGCATTCCTCAAAAGTCGGACATTCAATAGTCTCCTTGCGGTGGCACTCATGATGATCCTTGCGTTTAGTAACGCGTATCAGACGATCTGGCCGGTCTTCGGTTCCGCGAACCAACTTCTGGCCGCACTTGCGCTTATTGCTGTGACCGCGTGGTTCGTGCAAAAGGGGAAGAAGGCGTGGTTTACTGCTCTCCCCGCTGCCTTCATGGTGTTGACAACACTCGTGTCGCTGGGATTCTTGCTGGAACGATACATCTCCGATCGCCATTGGTTGCTCGCTTCGACGGACATTCTCTTGATCGTTCTCGCAGTTGGCGTGGTGGTGTTGACGTTCAAATACTTCTATAGCCTGCGAGGAAGATTGGCATCGGAGTGATTGTAGCGATCGCTACGGCGATTCGATGGTGAATTGAGTTTTCCAAAGCTGAGGTAACGGGTACCACGCCGGATAAAGCCTTGCACATTTCATTCTTCCATCGACAAAGAGGACGCATTTAACGAGCCGTTCCTTCTCTACCCTGCACGCCAGCGTGTGAAGCGGAATATCTTGCGATGCAAAATGATAGATTCCTTCAAGAGAATCGGTCTCAGTATTACTAATTCGCATCTCTACCACTCCGGGTCTCAATACAGTAAACCACATGAGATCTCTGTCCGCGAAAGCATTCACGTGCTTTGAGAAGAACACAGTCAGGCTATCCTCAAAATAGATCTGTTCGGGAAGTCGCATGGCCTGTAATTCCTCTTCGGAGTATTCGGGATAGAAGAATGAAGTGCAGGAGGGTAGAAAGAAAAGGCAGATTGATAGCCAGCGCATCATGATTCCTGAGTTTGGTCTTGCTGTAAAGTAGGAAATATGGGGGAAGAAGCAATGCCGTGAGTTTAGAGCATTCCTCGCTCACCATACCACTGATATGCTCGCCGGATGGTAGTGTCGAACGGCGTAACGGAATAGCCGAGTTCTCGTATTGCTTTTTCAGAACTGAACCAATTGAATTTCCCTGCTCCGGCCACGAGATCGCGAGACACGAGAGGTTCCGTGCCTGTTACCTTTGCAACGCCTTCCAAACAAAACGCGGCAAATCTCAGCACTGGAATCGGAAGAGGTGCGACTGCCGGAATTCCCCCAACAATTCTTGCGGTCCGACGAAAGATATCCTTGTGTGTAAGATTTTCTCCGGCAAGTACATATCGCTCCCCCTTCTTTCCTCTCTCCGCGGCCAGAATTTCTCCATTCACAACATCACCGACATAGACGATATTCATTCCTCCTTTCACACAAAGGGGAGTCATTCCTTTCTTTACTGCACGAAGAAGGTGTCCTCCGTGAAAGTGTATGTCCCGTTCACCAATAATCACTGAAGGATTCACGATGACCGCGTCCAATCCTCGCTTTATTCCAGCGTAGACTTCCTGTTCGGCTGCGTGTTTGGAATACTTATACCCACCAGTTCCTTCCCAATTATAAGGTGTCTGCTCGTCGGCGAGTTCGCCATGCTCGGGATAGCCGATAGCGGCTATGGAGCTTGTATGTATCAGGCGCCGTACGCCTGATACCAGGCATGCCTGCACGACGTTCTTCGTTCCTCCGACATTCACTTCCAATTGCTCATCGCGATGCTGCTTGAGGAAGGTTACCATTGCAGCTGTGTGGAAGACAAGATCGATGCCTACCATAGCCTTGCCGAGAGATTCGATGTCGCGGGTATTCCCGATGGAGTGTTCAATCGTCAGGTGGTTGATTAGCTGAGTGTCGGAAGACGCCCGGCGAAGAATCCGAACGTGGTAGCCGCGTTGGAGAAGTGCCTCGGCCAGATTCGATCCGAGAAATCCAGTTCCTCCGGTCAGAAGAGCCTTAACCATCAGGGCGTCACGAGTCGCTTTATAAAATAGAGGAGTTTTTCATTAAAGAATTCCGGATTTTCCAGGTTACTCATGTGACCGGCTTCGGGAACAATGTGAAGCTCGGACCCCGGGATGCGCTCCTGCAATGCTTGTGCAGCGGATGGGGGAGTGAGAGCATCCTGCTTGCCGACAAGTATCAACACCGGTACTTTGATTGCGCTGAGGGACTGCGTTGTATCCGTGCGTGCGGCAAGTGCCAGCAGGGTACCGGCAATGGAAAGAGGTGGAGTGTGTGCGATAATTGAACGGATGTTCTCAACGGCCTCCTTGTTTCTGTCGAAGCTTTGTTCCGCAAAGATCTTCTTAACGAATCCATCGGCGAACTGAATGGAACCGTTCTTTTTTACCTCCCGCATAGCTGCTGCGCGTCCTACTTTTCCTTCGTTGGAGTCCGCTTCGCTCCGCGTGTCGCAAAGAACAGCACCCATGAATCGCTCCGGATTTCGTTCGAGGGCGCGAAGCGTGATGTACCCACCCATCGAAAGACCGACAATAATGACCTTATGGAGCTTGAGATGATCGAGAAGAGCAATCAGATCATCAACGTGCTGTTCGATTGTGAATTGACCATCGCCTACCGTGCTGTCGCCATGTCCGCGTATATCGTACGCGATCGCGCGATAGTGCCGGGAGACCACCTCGATCTGCAATTTCCACATAGTGTGATTGAACGGAAAACCATGAAGAAAAATCACCGGTGTTGCAGTTGAATCACCACGGTCTACATAGGTAATATTTCCATCTGCCAAAGATAATATCATAGGAGCAACCTGGGTTCTGAGTGATGAATGAATGCTCATACAATATTCAATTGAGGCTTGATTCGCAACCGTTCCACAGGCGACTCGATTGATTGCCCTTCTATCTACTTTTATTTAACTTGAGCGCGCGACACACTTCTTTTGGCATTTCTTTCTCAAGCAGGAGTAATACAATGGATAATGTACTTTCCTATATCGATCAAAACAAAGATCGATACCTTTCAGAACTCAAAGATTTCCTTGCGATCCCGAGTGTTAGTACCAATCCACAAAACAAGAGCGATATGGATCGCTGCTCACATTGGGTTGCCAACCACATGCAAACGATCGGGCTGCAAAATGTTCGGATTTATCCCACTCCCGGCCATTCTGTTGTCTATGCAGATTGGCTGAACGCCCCCGGCAAGCCAACCGTTTTGCTCTATGGGCATTACGACGTGCAGCCGCCGGAACCACTTGACCTCTGGACTTCGCCTCCGTTTGAAGCGACGATTCGGGGCGAAAATTTGTATGCTCGTGGATCTGCGGATGACAAGGGACAGGTGTTCATTCACTTCAAGAGCATCGAAGCTTTTCTCAAAAATACGGGCGAGCTCCCCATTAACCTGAAGCTTCTCATTGAAGGAGAAGAAGAAATAGGCAGCACACATCTTGATGAATTCGTTGAAAGCAATAAGGAATTGCTCAAATCTGATCTAGTGCTCATTTCTGACTCATCGATGTTTGCCAAAGATGTACCTTCCATTTGTTATGGTTTGCGCGGACTTTCGTACTTGCAGATTGATCTCGTTGGTCCCAATCGTGATCTTCATTCGGGATCATTTGGCGGATCAGTTCATAATCCGATTCAGGCGCTGGCAGAGATCATTGCCCAACTCCATGACAAAAACGGCAAGATCACGATACCGGGTTTCTACAAGGATGTTCGGCCACTCACAAAAAAAGAACGTGCCGCATACAAGAAACTTCCCTGGAGCGATAAGAAATATGCGAAGGACCTTGGCGTGAAGCAGTTGTATGGCGAAAAAGGTTTTACAAGCCTGGAGCGAGTCTGGGCAAGGCCGACGCTCGAGTGCAACGGCATCTGGGGAGGATTTATCGGCGAGGGCGCGAAGACGGTATTGCCGTCCCGTGCTTCCGCAAAAATCTCGATGCGACTTGTTCCCGATCAGAAGTCGGCAAAGATCGGAAAACTCGTGGAGAAATATATTAAGAAGATCGCTCCGAAGACGGTGCAGGTGACTATCCGTGACCTCCATGGTGGTGAGGCAGCAATCACTCCGATCGATAGCCCTGGAGTGCAGGCTGCGATCGCAGCTCTTGAAAAGGGATTCGGAAAGAAACCACTCTACCAGCGTGAAGGTGGGTCAATTCCAATCGTGACGCAATTCAAACAACTACTCGGATTGGACACAGTTCTTCTTGGGTTCGGACTTCCTGACGAAAACGCTCACGCACCGGATGAGCATATCAATCTCAACAACTTCTTCGGTGGGATCAGGACATCCACTCACTTTTTTGCAGAGCTACCAAGCTTTATGAACAGCAAGTAATCCTCGTGCGACGGAGTTTGTTTGCCGGACTCCGTCGCGTACAATACCGTAACCGCGATGATCAATCCTCTGAACAAACATCACTACCTCGTATGCGTGTATTGCTTCGTTACTGCAGTATCTGCGATTCTCACGGGTTGTGCTGGAGAGACGGCGATGGTTGATGCACTCTTGAGGGAGGCGAAGCAACAATTCGCGCCTGATAAACGCACCCGGGTTTTCAATGTGGCAGGGCATCTTGACGGTGCAAAGCTGGTTCTCAGCGGTGAGATACATAGCGTTGAACTTCGAGACCAGCTCATGACTTTCCTCAAAGAGAAGACCCAATACGACATCGTTGACTCTCTTGTGACACTCCCGCACGCTTCACTCCAGGGAAAAGTTTTTGGTGTTGCCAGTGTAAGTGTAGCGAACATCAGAACAAAACCGGGTCACTCCGAAGAACTTGCAACGCAGGTTCTCCTCGGAACACCTCTCCGAATTCTGAAGCGTGAGCGCGGCTGGTTGTATGTCCAAACTCCCGAAGAATACCTTGGCTGGACGGACGACAAGATTGAAGCGTTTGATCCCGCGGGGTATCAGGACTGGATTGACCGGCCAAAAGTTATTATCACCGCATCGTACAGTGTCTCTACCAGCTCGAAGATTTCATCTGATGAAGTTGTCAGCGACATTGTTGCCGGCGATATTTTTGCTGTGGTGGAAGAAAGCGACAAACATGTGAAGGTTGCTTACCCCGATGGGAGGGAGGCGTTTATCAGGAGTGAGGAAGGGATGCCTTTTGATGAATGGCTCTTGCATGCGAAGGATACCCCCTCTTCGATAGTGCAGACAGCGAAAAGGTTCACGGGTGTTCCCTACCTCTGGGGCGGAACCTCGGTGAAAGGGATGGATTGTTCAGGGTATACGAAGACTATCTTTTTCTTGAACGGCGTCTTGCTCCCACGGGATGCGAATCAGCAGGAGCTTGTGGGCGAGCCAATTGAGATCGACGATGACTATAGTCGTCTGCAGGTCGGAGACTTGGTTTTCTTCGGGGCCAACGCGACATCAGATCGGCCGCGCCGTGTAACTCACGTAGGAATTTACTTATCCGACAAGAAGTTCATTCATGAATCGGGTGATGTCCACATTAACAGTTTCGATCCTGCCGATCCTCTGTACAGTGAATACAGAACAAGATCGCTGCTGAGCGCCCGGAGAATCATCGGTGCAGGGAAGAACGTCGGCATAAAGCGGTTTGCCGAAACCCCTCTTTACAAGAGGGAACTATAGAAACTTGATAATCCACTCTCACCTCGCTGTTCCATTTTCTCTTCGATGAAGCTTACATTCTCGCCATACACCCTTTCACTGAAACACGCCTTTACAATTGCCACATCTTCACGCTCAACAACACCGGTTATGCTCGCTACCATCGAACATGAGGGGATTGTCGGATACGGTGAGGCTTCGATGCCTCCATATCTCGGAGAGAGCCATGAGAGCGCCTCTCGATTTCTTTCAAAAGTTCATATTGAGAAGTATGAATCGCCCTTCCTTCTGGAACGTATTCTCGGCGATATCGACTCATTGGAACCTGGCAATCACGCTGCAAAGGCCGCAGTAGATATCGCCCTTCACGACTGGGTTGGCAAAAAGCTGGATCAGCCGTGGTACAGAATCTGGGGACTTGACCTCAATGAAATTCCTTACACCTCATTCACGATTGGGATTGACGCACCCAAAGTTGTTCGCAGGAAAACAGAAGAGGCAGGAGCTTACAGAGTTCTCAAGGTAAAGCTCGGCGGTCAGAATGATAAGGAGATGATCGATGCGATTCGGGACGTGACGGACAAGCCGATTCGCGTCGATGCAAATCAGGGTTGGACCGACCGCTCAGCTGCGTTGAAGATAATTGAATGGCTGGCCTCAAAGAACGTCGAGCTTGTCGAGCAGCCGATGCCCAAAACACAGCTTGTTGAGATGAAGTGGTTGAAAGAGAGGAGCCCGCTGCCCCTTGTTGCAGATGAGAGTGCGGTTCGTTTATCAGATATCACTGAAATCACCGATGGATTCCACGGAGTGAATATCAAGCTAATGAAATGCACAGGCATGCGGGAGGCGCATAAGATGATACTCCTTGCCCGCTCGTTGGGACTCAAGGTCATGATTGGATGCATGACAGAGACTTCCTGTGCGATTTCTGCTGCTGCACAACTTTCGCCTCTGGTAGACTGGACAGACCTGGATGGCGCTGCATTGATTTCTAACGATGTTTTTCGCGGAGCCACTCTTCAGGATGGCAGAATGATGCCATCCTCTGGTTCGGGAATTGGAGTCGACAAATTGGGTACTTGAAAGCAGAATAGCCGAAAAAAGCCTAATTATTCCTTCGGAAAAACGGTAAGAAAATCTGGCGAGTTACTTGACTGTGACATGAAGCTTTGGTAGATTCGTTCGACA
>DASWHW010000077.1:0-8380 GCA_036397975.1 Bacteroidota bacterium | reverse complement strand
TCAAAAAATTTTTCAAATGACATCTTGTATAATATCGAGGTTGGGTACGGGTTGATGGAGCAACGGCTCTACGTTATCCTCCAAATGTCAGGACGGAAGTCCACCTCATCAAAGGCAACGGTGATCACCCCGGCCTCGCGGTTTGGCTTGAATACACAGAATCAGGAATTCAACGCCATCATTCCCAAGCTGTTCTATCGTGCCGGAGGCGGATGGGGCGTTTCGGTCTCATTGGCAACCGCAACGCATGGGCGGAACGTCGCTGGCGGATTCGTCTTTGCCGCAGGAGTCTCCCATGAGTTTTAGGCAGTGCACTCTCGCGGCGACCGTCGTCGCTTGTGTTTCCCTCCACCATATCGGAATTGCGGGTGGGGGAGTTGATCACTCACTTTTCGACGAAGTACTGAAGAAGTACGTGGTGAACGGATTGGTGGATTATGCTTCGCTAAAGAAGGATAAGTCATTCGGTGATTATTTGACTCTTCTCAGTAACATTGATCCGGACGCGATCGGAAACGAAAAAGCCCGACTTGTTTTTTGGATTAATACATACAACGCTTTCACTCTGAAGGTGATCGTGGATCATTACCCTCTAAAAAGTATCAGAGATATCGAAAAGGATGGGAAAGGGCCATGGGATATCGTTTGGATTCGCATCGGAAGGAAAAACCTCAGCCTGAATAATATCGAGCATGACATTATTCGGAAGGAATTTGCCGAGCCGCTGATTCACATGGCATTGGTATGCGCGGCTGTCAGTTGTCCACCCCTGCGGTCGGAAGCATATACGCCGGAAAAACTCTTTATCCAACTCAAGGAAAACACGAAAGCGTTTTTTCGGGACCCTTTGAAGAATCGTTACGATGAAAAGGCGAACACCGTTTATCTGTCAGAACTCCTTGAATGGTACGGAGGTGATTTCGATGAACGGTATGGATCAGGCAAAAAGTTTGGCATTGCTGAGCTCGGTGTCGATCCAATCAAGAACCCCGAGGTTAAATACGTTCCGTATGATTGGAGCCTGAACGTCCAGAAGTAAGAATGTCCAATCAGTCATTCGCCGCTGCTCCCCATTTATCCTCCTCGCAATCCTCCGTCGCAAACACCATTGTCATTATTCCGGCCTTCAATGAGGAGGGAGCAATTGCACAAGTTATTCGGGCAATCCCGTCCGACTGTGTTTCTGAGATTGTGGTGGTGGATAATGGCTCAAGCGACGCGACGGCTGCGAAAGCGCGCGGCGCGGGCGCCACGGTCCTCGCAGAATTGGAGCGGGGATACGGCGCCGCATGCCTCTGCGGAATTGCCTACGCACTGGAGAAATCTTCCGACGTTATTGCCTTTCTGGACGGCGACTACAGTGACCATCCTGAAGAACTTCCTTCGCTGCTTCATCCCATTGTCCACGAAAACATCGACCTCGTGATTGGTTCCCGAATGCTCGGACAACGAGAGCCGGGCGCAATGTTGCCGCAAGCGCTTTTCGGCAACTGGTTGGCAACAACCTTAATCCGAGTATTTTGGGGAGCGAAGTTTACTGACCTTGGACCTTTCCGGGCAATACGGACCTCGTCGCTGACGGCGCTGCAGATGAAAGATCGCACATTCGGTTGGACGGTGGAGATGCAGGTGAAAGCTGCAAAGCAAAAATTGCGGTGCCGCGAAATTCCCGTGCGCTACCGAAAAAGATCCGCAGGGTCTTCCAAAGTGACAGGCTCTATCAAGGGAACCTTCAAGGCATCTTACAAGATTCTCTTCACGATTTTCAAACATCTCTTCATATGATCGGGAAGATTCAGGGTCTCAAAACGTTGATCATGTGGGGAGTGTTGATGGAACTCCTCTACCTCGCCTTCTATTTCGTCCCTTCCGGTCAGCCGTCCGTTGCCTGGTTTACGACCGTGCATATTTTTGGATGGGCGTTGCTGTTGATCCGGTTTGTTTTTGTAAAAACACCTTCGGAACATGTCATTGGTAGATGGCTTTACCTTGTCATTGGTTTTGGCATAGTCTTCCGTCTCACGCTGGTGCCCCATGATATTGTCGCCTCCGATGACATCTTCCGGTATGTTTGGGATGGTCGGGTTGGACTGAGCGGAGAAAATCCCTATCGCTACACTCCGATCGATAGAGCGGTTGCGCATTTGCAGACCGAGGATCTTCCGGCGCGAATCAATCATCCTGAAATGCGGACGATTTATCCGCCCCTGGCGCAGGTCTTCTTTATGGTTTCGAATTTTCTTTTCGGGCCATCGGTCAGCGGGATGAAGCTGCTGTTTGTTTTGTTCGACCTCCTTACGATGGTCATTCTGGTCCGTCTCCTGCGTCAGCGGAATAGCTCGCCCAACGTTCTGTTGCTTTATGCCTGGTCTCCGCTTCCGGTACTGTACATTGGTCTCGATGGTCATCTCGATGCATTGGGGATTTCATTTCTCTTGATGTTCCTTCTGTTTGTATCAGAAAAGAAACCGGTTCAAAGCGCATTTGCGCTCGGCTCTGCGACACTCGCGAAGCTATATCCATTAATGGTCGCACCATTTCTTTTTTGGGAAGAGAAAGGTTGGCGTAGGATTGCGCTTGTTTTGATACCGGTGATGATGCTCGTTGCGGGAACGCTGTTCTACATAGAGCCGACAGGAGGATTGATTGAGTCGTTTCTGGTCTTTAGCAGTTCATTTGAGTTCAACGGTTCTATATTCAAAGTCCTGCTGAGCCTCCTGCACTCCAATGAACTGGCACACAACATCAGCGCAATGCTATTGTTCTTGACTTTGGTGGCAGTCTTCTTTCTGCGGCGACCGATTCTTGACAAGGTGTTTCTGGCGTTTCTGGCGTTCATCGTCTGCTCCGCGTCGGTGCAGCCATGGTATCTGCTGTGGTTGAACGCGTTGCTGGTGGTACGCTGGTCGCGCGCAGTCTTTGTTTTGATAGGAACGATTGGCCTGAGCAACCTCGTTGTTTACGATTACGTTGGGTCCGGTGTGTGGGCGGATCAGCAATGGATTTTGCTTGTGGAGTATATTCCATTTTTCATCCTTTTGATCCCTGAGTTGGTGACCTCTCTGAGACGTAAAACGGATGTCTAATCAGTCACTTATTATTTTTGCCAAGCTTCCACGGCCCGGGGAGGTAAAGACCCGGCTTGGATCGACTCTCGGCATGGAACGGGCCGCAGGCATTTACCGTGAGTTTGCTGAACACGCTTTTACCCTTGCCGATGACCTCGGTCGAAGGGGTGTAAGCACGTACTTGTTTTATGCCCCCGGCGCTTCAAAGACCGAGGTGAAGGGATGGGTCTGTCGCGATTTTGTGTTTCATGAGCAGCAGGGAGACTCACTCGGTGCGCGCATGCACCAGGCTTTCGCCAAAACATTCCAGGACGGTGCCGACGCATCAGTGATCATTGGAACCGATGTGCCCGAACTTCGTGTTGAAAGGATCAGGTCCGCGTATGATGCTCTTGTGTCCCACGATCTTGTTATTGGCCCATCGACCGACGGAGGATATTATCTGTTGGGAATGAATGGGCCGTTGAAAAAAGCTTTCGAGAACGTGGAGTGGAGCACGGACAGCGTCTTCAGGGCTACGATGAATACTGTCCGCGCGCACGGCTATTCGTGTCACGTTCTCCCTGATGAAAAAGACATCGATACCGAAGAGGACTACAAGGCGTTTCTTCAAAGGACACAAAGAGGATGAAATTGCCCGCCGGATTTTTTATCTTGTCTCAATAGAATAATTTGTAAACACTGGAGGAATGGTGAACAACTCAGACAGTATCAATCTATCCATCGAACAGGCAGTGCGGGAACGCTACTCGAAGGGCGCGAAGCAACGCGAAGCGGCTCTTTGCTGTCCCGTGGAATATGACAAGAAATACCTTGAAGCGCTTCCGCAGGAAATACTCGATCGCGACTATGGTTGCGGGGATCCTTCTGCACATGTGAGAGAAGGAGATATCGTGCTCGATCTCGGGAGCGGCGGTGGAAAGATCTGCTACATCGCTGCCCAGATTGTCGGCAAGGGGGGCAAAGTGATCGGTGTCGATATGAATGATGAAATGCTTGGGCTGGCGCGGAAGTATCAATCGGAAATGCAGAAGAAGTTTGGTGTGGCAGTTGAATTCCACAGGGGAAAAATTCAGGACCTGGCCCTGGACATGAACAAGGTGGAGGAATACCTGAAGAGAAATACCGTCCAGGGCGTTGAAGATCTACAAAAGCTTGAGGAGTATTCAGATGCACTCCGTCATACGGAGCCCATGATAAAGGACAACTCTGTCGATGTCATTGTTTCCAATTGTGTTCTCAACCTGGTGCGGGAAGAAGACAGGCGCAAGATGTTCGGGGAAATGTTTCGCGTACTGAAACGAGGAGGCCGTGTCGCAATCTCGGACATCGTCAGCGATGAAGATGTCCCGGTGACGTTAAAGAATGACGCCGATCTCTGGAGTGGATGTATCTCTGGGGCGTTCACCGAGACGGGGATTTTGGAGGCCTTCAAGGATGCTGGATTCTATGGAATGAATATCGTGAAGAGGGATGAAAAACCGTGGCAGACCGTGGAAGGAATCGAATTCCGTTCGGTGACCATCGTTGCGTATAAGGGAAAAGAAGGAGAATGTCTGGAGCGCAATCAAGCGGTGATCTACAAAGGCCCCTGGAAAACGGTCGTGGACGATGATGGACATACGCTCCATCGAGGGGCCAGGATGGCGGTGTGCGATAAGACCTATCATATTTACACAAACGAAAACGGCCCATATGCCTCCCAGGTGACCGGCATTCTGCCACTGACGGAAATTCCAATCGACTCTGCACAGAAATTCAACTGCAAGACAAATGCGAAACGACATCCGCGTGAAACGAAAGGGATGGACTACAAGAAGACTGAACTCTCGGATCTGTCAGTCTGCGGTCCGGATGGGTGTTGCTGACGAGCCTTGAATCGGGGAAGGCAAGCCCGTCCCACGCGGACGGGTTTTTTTGTTCCCCGGGAAACTTGGTATCTTTACCGTATCCATCATCATCCCAATGAACCTTGTCCGACGCCGAACTTCAGTACTACTATTTTGGATTCTACAGAATCCTTCATCGTTATAGAACACTGACTCTCCTGGGATGGGGAGCTGTTGTGGCGGGCTGTGCGGGAGTGTTTGTTGGATGGGAATACTATTTTCCTCACGGCCTCCTCGACATCGGCATTTCATGTTCTGCAATCGTTGCGGGACTCGGGCTTGTCCATCAGAGCGTTGTCTTTCTCGAAGAGTACATTAATTTTCCCGGCCGGGAGCGTCTGGGGCGACAGGTCAACGGTGAACCACAACCGGGAGATCTTCTCAGAATGAAGGACCTGATGCGTGTTGTTGATGAAGGAGGTTGGCAAGAGGCATATTTGGCGATAAAGGAACTCCCATCCATTGGGAGACAGTTCCAACTCCCACCAATTCGCTAAGATGGAATCATCGTTTAACAGGAGAGTACCTATGGGAAGTCGAGTTCAGGAATTCCAAGAGTTCCGCACCAAAATGAATAAGCGCATTCTCGATGTCGACAATCGTGCGATCAAGCGGTTCTTTGGCGTGGATACACTGACGTACGAACCAGGCGCGCTCGATGCGAAGACAAAGGAGATGCTTGGTCTAGTTTCCTCGATGGTGCTGCGGTGCGACGATTGCATCTCCTATCATATAGAGCAATGCAAAAAAGAAGGTGTGACCGACGAGGAGATGTTCGATATATTCAGTGTTGCACTTGTTGTTGGAGGTTCGATCGTTATCCCTCACCTTCGTCGCGGCGTTGCATTCCTTGATGAACTAAACGCACTGAGCGCGACGTGACACCGGGTCGGTCGTCTCGACTCTTGATGTGGACTTCTCTTTTCGCAATTGCTTTTGCCCTTGTGGAAGCGAGCGTCGTTGTTTATCTCCGAGCCATTTACTATCCGACCGGATTTGAGTTTCCCCTTCGTCTCATCACCATAGACCACCTGGGCGTTGAATTAGCGCGTGAAGCGGCAACAATCCTGATGCTTGTTGCCATCGGTGCTCTGACGGGGCGCACAAAGTGGGACAAGTTCGGATTCTTCCTTGTTGCTTTTGGTGTCTGGGATATTTTTTATTACGTGTGGCTCAAGGTGTTCGTCGGATGGCCAGCGACAATGGTGGACTGGGACGTTTTGTTTCTCCTGCCTCTTCCGTGGATCGGGCCGGTCATCGCTCCAGTATTGATTTCTCTCCTGATGATCTATTGCGGAGTTGTCATCGTCCGTCGTTTTGCGGCTGGGCGTTCGTTTGCTCCTGGATGGAAGTCATGGATTCTCGCGGGTCTTGCCACTGCGGTTCTCCTCGTTTCCTTTATGATTGACACGGACGCAACTCTTCATGAAGCAATGCCCGGACCCTATCGGTATGAACTTCTTGGCATCGGGCTTCTTCTCTACGCTATTTCATTCTTCCTCGCATGCCGAAACAAACCGTCGTAAGATCATCCACGGATAAAGCAAGGATTCTTGCGGAGATTCTTCTCCTGGTGACGATACTCATTTGGGCGGGGAACAACTCGCTCGCAAAGTGGACGTTGGGTGGAATGACGATGTTTCAATTCAACAGCATCCGATACGTTGTTGCTTCACTTTTCCTGGGATCCCTCTTTCTTGTCCGAGCCCGCTGGCTGAAAGTAGAACCAGGTGACTGGAAGAAGACTCTGCTTGTCGGGTTCCTTGCCGGGGTTGCTTATCAAATGGCCTTTATTTCAGGACTGAGTCTGACCACCGTTGGCAATTGCTCCGTCCTCCTTGCTACATCGCCCATCTGGACGATCATTACGAATCGCGTCATCCTCAAAGAGGCAATTCGCCCGATGGTCATTACAGGAATGGTCACTTCGTTTATCGGGGTAGGGATGATTATTTTTGGGACGGGCACCCTTGACGTCGGTGCAGAGGGGATTCTCGGAGACTTTCTCTGCCTCTTCGCTGCAACGCTCTGGGGGCTCAGCTCGACTCTGCAAAAACCTCTGCTTGCCAGATACTCGGCTATCCAGCTCAACGTAGTTATCGGGTTGATGGGGGGAATGGTTTTTTCGGTTGTAGCGTTCCCGTCTTTTGTGGCGGGCGAGAGTTCCGCACTGGCCCCGGGCTATTTCTTTGCCGCTGTTGTGTCAGGCGCATTCTCTATCGGACTTGCCAACACATTCTGGTCATTTGGAGTGAAAAAACTCGGGCCCGCCCACGCGTCGAACTTTGCAAACCTCGTTCCGGTATTCGCCCTTGCCATTGCCTACATCGCGCTTGGTGAAAAACTCCTTCTGCTACAGCTGATCGGTGCAGGCGTTACACTCGTGGGAGTTTGGCTGGCGAGAAAGTGAGAGATTGAAAGTTGTCTGTCCTTAACTTGTTTTTTGCCAGAACACACCGTATCCTAATACAGTAGATTGTCATCAAGCCGGAATATCCCCCACTCATTCAATGGTACGCTAAGAACAGTGAACGACATTTCCATGAAAACGTCGATCGAAGTGTTTGCGCAAACCGATGTCGGGATGATGCGGGAGGGGAATGAGGATAGCTATCTGGTCGATCAGACGACGTCCGCCGATTCCGATGCGCTGGCATCGGTTCAGCATCTTTCCACCGAGCATGGCATAATCCTGATGATATCGGATGGGATCGGCGGGGCCGCAGCGGGAGAGGTGGCGAGTTTGCTGGCAGTGGAGTCTGTTCGCGATGCAACGCAGTGGGATGGACTGAAGGACAAGATTGCTCTTCGCAAGATGGTCTACGATGCGGTACAGAAGGCAAATGACATTATCGTGGCAAAAGCTGCCGAGCACCCGCATTTGCGGGGGATGGGAGCAACTGCGACCGTTGCAGGAATCCTCCGAGATGTTCTGGTCATCGCGCAAGTCGGCGATAGTCGTGGATACGTTATTCGGGGAAATGAGGTCGTGCAGGTGACGAAGGATCAAACATTCGTGCGCACGCTCGTTGATGCGGGAAACATCACCGAAGAAGAAGCCGAGACGCATCCGCGAAGACACATTCTTCTGCAAGCACTTGCACAAAAAGAAATCGAAATTCCCATGACCGAGTTGCAACTACGAAGAGGCGATGTTCTGCTTTTGTGCAGCGATGGCTTGTCGGGTCTTGTGGGGAAGGAGGACATGGTGAAGGCCGTGTCGTCATCCTCTTCGCTGAACGGTGCTGCTGGCACGCTCGTAAATCTTGCCAATGACCGCGGCGGACCGGACAACATCACACTGATACTAGCACGTTGCGTTGGAGAGGGATTTGCACCCGCGCAAGAGAAAGAGCAAATCACCTTTCAAACCATCTTCGAAGACAAGACTTCTTAGCTTTATTTCGTCAATACCATCGCATT
>DASWHW010000076.1:0-6894 GCA_036397975.1 Bacteroidota bacterium | reverse complement strand
AACATCGGTTCCCCACGTGGAGCTGGTGCTTGCAATTGAACTCCAGGATGCCCCGTGGGAAGTTGTTCGCATTACTCCGCCTGAACTCCATGCGGTTGCATAGGAGTTATTCTTATTCAGCCTTCCGATAGAAATCGTCGGGATTTCGGATCCGCCTCCAGTGAATATGTTTGTCCATGTGGAACCCCTGTTCGTGGAGCGCCACATCTTGCCGCTCCCACTCCCCGTAATCCCATCACCAACATAAATGAGATTCGTACTGTCGGGAACAATCACAATATCACAAGGGCTTCGGAAGTTGGTCTGTGCGATGGAATCCCACGTTACCCCAAAGTTTGTCGATCGATAAAGGACCGCATCGGCTCCTGATCCGCCCGAGCCAGAACCGTCAGGAGCGAAAAGAAGCGTGTCAGGATGATCCGGGTCCATCTCCAGAGGCATGCCGTAGCTCGTAAAGTTTTTTTGAATGGTAGTCGTCCATGAGATTCCCCGATTCGTGCTGCGACGAATTTGATCGCCGCCGCCGGTATACGCAACGACATACGTGTTGGTATCTTTTGGGGAAATATAGAACGAGTGTGAAGAGCCGTTGGTGGATGAAATTGTAGTGGTCAGTGTCCATGTTTCTCCACGATCGGCGCTCATATAGATATTCTTGCCAAGAGCAACGTAGACCCTGTTCTTATCCCATGGATTCACAACAAGAGTATTGCCAATAGAAGGACTTGCGGTGAGCATCTGAACCCACGATTGAGATAGTGATGTGCTGTTCGGTAACAACCAGTTCGTCCCGCCGTCCGTCGTTCTCATGATGGCATTATTCTTAGGACTGCATGCCCATCCCTTGTTCGGATCGAAGAAGAACACGTCGACAAGCTCAGCAAACATCGAGTGTTGCTGAAACACAAAACTGGCTGCATTGTCTGTTGACTTTCGGATGAACCCGCCGCCACCGATGAAGTACGCCCCTCCACTCGTAATCGCCACGTCATTCACATTAGATTTTGTATCAAGCTTGAAATCGAGCACCGTCCACGAGGTGCCGCTGTTCAGGCTTCTGGTAACGGCACCATCGGCGCCGACGGCATACATCGTTGACCCGGAGATTTCGATTGAATAAAGATCACGCGTTAGTCCGCTGACGACAGATGTCCAGGATGTCCCGCTATTTGTTGTTTTCATGACGGTCCCAGCCGCGCCTACGAGCCATCCATCCGAAGCGCTGGTAAAGCGAACACAGTAGATATGTTGCGATGTCGGTGACGAGAGCGTTACCCAGGAGGAACCGCTATTCGTCGTTTTCAGCAGTGTGCCGTTATTCCCCGCAATCCATCCGGTGGTTTGATCAATGAAAAAAAGTGACCGAAGAGTCTGACCGCTACCGAGAATTTGGCTGGAAAAATTCTCACCGTTATTTATACTACGAGAAAAGGCCCCGCCGGCACCGGCCATCCATACAAACGAGCTCCTCGCTGCAACTGCATAGAATGTTGAAGAACCTTGTGGATATGTTCCCCAGGTTGCGCCGCCGTCGAACGAACGGAAGACATTCCCCGAAACGCCGACAGCCCAAACATCATTTCCATCCTGTGAATACACGCTGTTGAATCCATCACTCAGGGCAAGGCTTGAGGAGAGGATCAAAAGCAATGCGGCAAAGGAGAAAAATCCCTTCATATGGCAACTCCAAAATATGTTTGAATATCTAAGTGTTCTTCTCGAGAGAGAGATGATGATGAGAAGAGGATATCAAGATTGGTGAGATCAAAATACAGGATTCTCACCGAAAATCAAAGTGTTTAAGAGCACATAGGAGGGACGACTGATAGGTAAAGAGGACGTGAATCGTTCACGCCCTCTCTAGCATAACGTTATTTGCAGCAGGCAGGAAGATTCTCATATGCAACTGAGTCTCGCCTGGCATCGTTGGCGTCATAGCCGGATTTTGATACTGCGAGTTCCAGGTCAGTTTGTTTGGCCTTCGATGGGATATACTTGACGTGGACAATCTTCATATCGAGATCAACCGTGGCCTCCTTGACCCCATCCACGGTCTGTACCGCTTTTGTAATTGTCTCGGCACACATCTCACAAGATGCGGTTGGGATCTTAATCGCGATTTCCTCCACTTTTGCCTGACTCTCCTGAGCACAGGATGAAAATCCCAGTGTTGTTCCAAACACGATTGCAACAATTGCTGTGGACCAATTCATTCTTCCTCTCCTTAGTGTTATTAGTGATGTTTTTGTTCGATGCAAATTACTCTCTCATCCATTTCGCCATTTTTGAGACTTCAAGGGTTCCTTTCCGTAACGCACTTTCTTTCATATAGCTAAAGAGAACGGGGGTTACGACGAGAACGTGAATGGCCGAAGTGATAAGCCCTCCGATCATCGGTGCCGCGAGAGGTTTCATCACGTCTGCTCCAACGCCAGTGCTCCACATGATCGGAATCAGGGCTATCAGGCTGGTCATTACGGTCATGATTTTTGGGCGAAGTCTAAGAACGGAACCTTCAATAGTTGCATCCGTGATATCATTGAGTCCGACAGGACCACGGGTTCCCTTCTCTGCCAGCTTAAGACGCCTGTCCAAAGCCTCGTGCAAATACACAACCATCACGACACCCGTCTCTACCGCAAGTCCGTAAAGAGCAATAAACCCTACCCACACAGCAACCGAGAAATTATATCCGAGTGCATAGATGAGATAGACACCTCCAATCAAGGCGAACGGCACCGAGAGCATGACCACGAATGCCTCGGCAAAATCCTTCGTCACCAGATAGATCATCACAAAGATGATGAGGAAGACTATCGGCATTAGAAATTGAATCCGTTCCTTCGCCCGAATCTGGTTTTCCCATTGTCCGCTCCATTGGAGCGTATATCCTTGAGGAAGTTTTAGTTCTTCACCTAAAACGTCTTTCGCTTCTTCCACAAAACTTCCCATATCTCTTCCCCGCACGTTCAGGAAAACGATGGATCGTAGTTGCGCATTCTCGCTGGAGATCATGGGTGGACCTGGAACCATTTCGATGTGCGCAATCTGTCCGAGTGGTACGTAGCTTTTTGAAGAGGGCGTTGACATTCTACCCGGACTGCCTGAATTCATAGAAGTCACCGACTGTAAGGATGTAGATGAAGTCGGTGTCATCCCGGAAGACATCATCGTTGGGACCAAAAGCGTCTTGAGCACATCAAGGCTGTTTCGTGTATCGCGATCATAACGAACACGAATAGGGAAGCGCTGCCGACCGTCGATGACTGTTCCAATATTCTCGCCCCCAATCGCCGTCTCGATAATATCCTGGACATCGCCAATATTGATTCCATACCGCGCCACTGCCTCCCGGTCGATAGAGATATCGAGAAACAGTCCTCCTTGTGTTCGTTCAGCATAGAGATCAGCCGCGCCCGGAACACGCCGTAGAATATGTTCTGCCTGAATTGCAAGACGCTCCAGCGTATCGAGATCACGTCCGAAGATCTTCACACCGAGGTCTGTTCGCACACCGGTGGAAAGCATATTGATGCGGTTAATAATGGGTTGAGTCCATCCGTTACGAACGCCGGGAATTTGCAGCTTCGCATCAAGCTCGGCAATAATATCGTTCTTCGTGATGCCCGGACGCCACTGGTCCTTTGGCTTCAGTATTACGAAGGTTTCGATCATGCTCACCGGGGCAGGATCTGTGGACGTCTCGGCCTTCCCCGCCTTCCCAAGCACAGATTCCACCTCCGGCACTGTGCGGATGATCGCAGCCTGTACTTGCACCACTCTGTTCACTTCTGTGATTGACGCCGACGGAAGCGTGACCGGCATGAACAGCAGACTCCCCTCGTCCAGCGGCGGCATGAATTCCGACCCCAAAGAGATAATCATCGGCACCGTTATGAGAAGGGCGATGATATTCAGCGCGATCGTTGTTTTCCTCCAGCGCAGTACCCATCGGATGACCGGGGCATAGATCGCATTCAAGAATCGCGTGATCGGGTTTTCACCTTCGCGTCGGAATTTCCCACGCATCAGCATGGTCATGAGCATCGGCACCAGGGTAATGGCAATAATCGCAGAACCGAGCAACACGAACGTTTTTGTAAACGCAAGGGGACGGAACAATTTTCCCTCCTGTCCCTCCAGCAAAAAGACTGGAAGAAAAGAGACAACCATGATCATAACGGAAAAGAAAATTGCCGGTCCAACTTGTTTGGCAGAGAGAATCGAAATCTCTACATATTCGCTCGGCGAAAGCGCTCCTTTCTCCTCTTGCGCATGGGCAACATTCCTATACGCGTTTTCCACAAGAACAATGGAGGCGTCAACGATCACTCCTATCGCAATGGCAATGCCACCCAGTGACATGATGTTGGAAGTAATCCCGAACATCTTCATGAATATGAATGCGATCAGGACGGCAACGGGGATTTCGATAATGATGCGAAGGACACTGCGCACATGAAGAAGGAACAGCATCACAATAATGCTCACCACAATGGCTTCCTCCACAAGGGCATGTTGCAGCGTGTTTATTGCAGCATCGATAAGAGAACTCCGATCGTAAGCCGTCTTGATCTCCACCCCTTTTGGCAGGCCCGGAGTGATCTCGGCAATTCTCTTTTTCACACGTTCAATCACATCTTTTGCGTTCTCGCCATATCGCATAACGACAATGCCGCCGACAACCTGTCCTTCTCCATTCTTTTCCAATGAACCCCGACGGATATCTCCTCCAAACTGTACGGTCCCGACTTGCTTAATGAAAATCGGTGTTCCGTTTCTCTGCGTGCCTATGACAATGTTTTCCACATCGCGCGCGGATTGAATATATCCCTGTCCCCGCACGAAGTATTCAGCATTCGAGACCTCAAGAATCTTTCCCCCCACATCGTTATTTGAGCGCATCACCGCACTGCGAATATCTGAAAGAGTAAGGCTGTAGCTTTTCATCCGGGCAGGATCCACATCCACCTGATACTGACGGACGTAACCTCCCACGGAAGCTACCTCTGCAACGCCATCCACTCCTTGCAAATGGAGCTTCACATACCAGTCCTGAATTGCACGCAAAGTGCCGAGATCATACTTTCCTTCGACAGTATACCAGAAGACATGGCCGACTCCGGTTCCGTCCGGGCCGAGTTGCATTTTTGAGCCTTGTGGCAAAAGCGGCTGCACGGTCGAGAGTTTTTCGAGAACACGGCTTCTCGCCCAATATTGGTCGGTCCGTTCATTGAAGATGATGTAGACAAACGACATCCCAAACATAGATTGCGCGCGAATCGCGTGAACCTCCGGCACGCCCTGGAGGGCTGTTACCAGCGGGAAGGTCACTTGGTCTTCTATGATTTGCGGGGCTCGTCCACTCCACTCCGTAAAGACGATCACTTGATTCTCAGAGAGATCAGGGATTGCGTCAACAGGCGTGGAACTCACTGCCCAGATTCCTACCCCGATGATGAGTAGGTATGCCAGACTGACGAGAAACTTGTTTCTCGCACAATAGTCGATAATTTTTTCAACCATTAAATCCTCAAACAATTCTTACTTGTGCACAATCAGTTTTCCACGGACCATCCCCATCCCACAAGCGAAAGGAATCTCGCCCGTCGCGGTTGGTGTCAATTCGATGATCGTGTGCTCACGTGCCGGGAGTCGTTTGCGAAGCTGGAGCCCTTCGAACACCACTTCATTGGTGCAGTCCGCATCCTCGTCCCGAAAGAAGTCGAGCCTGACCTTCTCCCCTACTTTTACATGGATCTCCTCGGGAAGGTATTTTCCTTTGACCAGAATTGGAACCGTCACAACGCCGTTTTTCCCCGGCTTGGCAAACTCAACAGCGGCAGGCGCAGGTTCTGTTCGAATTTCCTTTGGTGAAGAAACCCCATGACCTGCGTGCGGATCACCGCCCGTCGGAAGCTGCAACGAACTTTCCGAATCGATGAGGTATCCGCCTGTTGCAGCGACCATATCGCCTTCACTGAGACCGCGAACAATCTGTGAGAACTGCTCTGTCTTTGCCCCCAACATCACTTCACGGGGGACAAAAGAGTCTTTACTAATTTCCACCCATACAACATCGCGTTGTCCGGTAGAGAGAATTGCGGAGGTCGGGATGACGAGCGCATTCTCAATTGGAATCGAGACATTGGCTTTCACATACATGTTCGGCTTCAGTTTTCCGTAAGGATTCTGAAACTCTGCCCGTACGCGGACGGTGCGTGTCTCGGGATTTATCACCGGATCAATAAAGGTGACACGGCCGGAGAAGCTCTCCCCCGGATAGGCATCAGCCATCACTGAAACATCCTGCCGGAGATGGACGAACCGAAGGTCCTGTTCATAAACGTCCAAATACACCCACACGTGTGAAAGGTCGCTCAATTCGTAAAGTACCATTCCCTCATCGACATACTGTCCTTCCATCACTGGTTTCTGGAGAACTGTTCCCGCGATGGGAGAAAAGAATGTTGTTGTAGATTTGGCTGTCCCGGTCTGGTCCATCTGCTGGATTTGATCCTCAGTCAATCCAAAATGGACGCGCAGTCGTTCTCGTGCCGCGTTCTTCAATCCATCTTGTAAGCCAGCCATCGTGCTATTGCGACCCTCTCCCATCCCGGAGTTTTGCAGGGCGAGCAGATATTCCTGGGTTGCCGAAACCAAATCCGGACTGTACAGATCAAACAGCGGCGCCCCCCTGGCAACACGCTCTCCGGTGTAGCTCACATGCAGCTTTTCGATACGGCCCCGAAACCGTGCAGCCACCGTCGCCTGAAGAGGCTCCGCTACACTCACAACGCCAACTGCGGAGATTTCCTTTACGAGAGTTCTTCGTTCTGCTCTTACCGTAGAGACGTTGGCAACAACCCGTTGCGTTGGCGAGAGGCTCACCGC
>DASWHW010000075.1:0-18356 GCA_036397975.1 Bacteroidota bacterium | reverse complement strand
GGTGAATCGAGCGTGATGATCGAGCAGGGAACTTTCGCTCGGGCGATTTCCTCTGCCACTTTCCACCCTTCGCTGACGTGATGAAGAACGAGGCGAAAACCAAACTCCTCTTTCAGGCGGAGAACGGTAAGAATATCATCTGCACGATGTGTATGATGGTGTACGATCCGTTTTCCCTCCAACACTTCTACGAGCGCTTCCATGTCAAGATCGCGCTTGGGCATCTTCTCGGGATCTCCCTCGGCGGCTTCGATCTTTGCTTTGTATTCTTGTGCCCTCACGTATAGCTGGCGTGCAAGTGCAGCCGATTTCGCACGCGTTCCCGGAAAGGGTTTCTCGCCAATGGAATTGGTGCCGTTCGCCATTTTCATTCCGCCGCAAATCCCGCTTGTCGCTCCCTTACAGAAAAGCATCTCTTCAATAGTTCGTGCATCACGAAGTTTGAGGTACGCGGTTTGGCCGCTCATCAAGTGACCTGATCCCGGCATAATGTTCACCGTTGTGATACCGCCGGCGAGTGCTTTCTTGAAGGAGGAGCTTCTGATGTCGATTGCGTCGAGAATGCGAACATCCGGATGCATCGCAGCCGAACGATCACCGCCGGAACCGCCGCCAATATGCGAATGCGTATCGACAAATCCCGGAACCATCACCTTGCCGGTGGCATCGATAATAGCTGCGTCGGAGGGAATGACGACAGATTCACGCGAACCGATCGCCGTTACTTTTCCGCTCTCAAAAACAAGGACACCGTTTTCGATTTTCTTCCCTTCAACAGGGTAGATAAGGGCACCGACGACTGCATGAGGAATTTCCTGCGCAACGGCGATGGAGGGCAGCATGAATGCAATGGTGCGAATCAAGAAGAATTTCATTATGACTCCGTGGTGGAATAGGAAAGGGAATGCGGGTTCAATGTAGGAACTGTCCGTGATGGATTCAATGTTGCTTCAAACTTTGTCGATAATCTGAGTGATGCATCAACTATCGTGGGGTTCTCGTGTGGAAAAAGATAACCACGCATCATCGTTCCAGTTCTGCCAGAACCGGCTCGAGTAAGTCTCTCCAACGGGCATATCCCGATGCTGTCAGGTGCACTCCATCCCAGGTATACTCGTTCAGGAGAGCGCCATCTCGCGAAAGGATGGAATTAACGTCGAGGTATGTTATTCTATTCTCTGCCGCGTACTGCTTGAGCAATCCATTCAGCAAGGCAACTTCGCGGTTCTTCGTTTCGTGGTCTCTCCACTTTGGTGAGACGAAAAGCGTCGACTGTACAACAGGAATAATCTTGTTCGCCCCGAGTTCTTCCAGCAGTGTTTTATAGTTCTGAAACACCGTCTCGACCGGAACGTTCGAGTAGAGATCGTTGATCCCTCCCATCACGCAGACAATGCGCGGTTGTAGGGCGTAGACGTAGGTGAGCCTGTTCAGGTATCCTTCGGTCACGTCAGAGCCGATACCCCTGTTCACCACATCGGGACGTCCCAGCAGTTCCTGCCATTCAACTCTCTGCGTTATCGAATTCCCCAGCATCACGATGGTTGCTCGCTGAGTCTTGTAAACGCCATACAGTTCTGTCTGCGTTCGGTAATTCGGATTGCGTCGGAAGAGAGGTTCTTCTCTCTCTTGCCGGACATCCTGGCCGCAGGCAGAAGTAAAGAGAGATAGTGTTAGAACGAAAAGAAAGAAGAGCATGAGAAATCCTGATTTGTCTTCGATTACCAGAAAAGAAGCTTAGCAGCCATCAGAAGTATTGCAGCAATGAGAAGTCCCCGGATGAACGCGTCTCCTTTTTTGACAGACACATGTGCAGCCCACCAACCACCAAGTGCGCTCCCGACACCAAGCGCAATGCCGGGGATCCATTGTACCTTGTCCGTAAGAAAAAATACCAGCAACGTCGGCAGCGAGTAAATGAGCACGATGAACACCTTATGCATGTTCACGCGGACGAGCGAAATGTGCATCAGGTGATAGAGCGATGCCATGAACAAAAAACCAACGCCTACTTGAATAAACCCGCCATAGAAGCCAACGCCCACCATTGCAGGATAGACCCACCAAGAAGCGCGGGTCCCATCAGCGGTATTGTTTTTCGGCTGGGGGAGAAGCATGGTAATAACAACGCCGATCATCACGACAGCGAGGATTTGTTGAAACACCTCGTCGCTCACACGGACAGCCGTCAAGGATCCGGCAATCGCGCCCGGCAATGCAGCCAGTGAGAGCTTGAAGCTTTGGTTAAATTCAGAATGATCACGTTGATGAAAGGATGTAACGGCGGAAATATTCTGCATCAGTATGCCGACGCGGTTGGTGCCATTGGCAATACCGGCATCCATGCCCATAAAGATCAACAGGGGTAGCACGATTGTCGAGCCACCTCCCGCTATAACATTGAGGAAGCCGGCAATGATGCCAACGCCGAAGAGGAGCGCAAGCGAGAACGGCTCAGTCATTTGAACAGACGCCTCACTTCTTGCTTGCGAAATAGGCTCGCGACTCTGCGGCCACGATACCGGCAAGGCCGATGAGACCGATCAGGTTCGGAAATGCCATCAGGCCGTTCATGACGTCTGAAAGAGCCCAGACAAGATCGAGGCGGACGACGGCACCAACGAAGACAAACACGCAGAAAAGAATCCGATACGGCTTCGCAAACTTTTCCCCGACCAGGTAAGCGAGGGATTTTTCGCCGTAGTAACTCCAGCCGAGGATTGTCGAGTATGCGAAGAAAATAATGCCAAGGGCAACGATGATACCCCCCCAGTTGCCCGGAAGTCCGTGACTGAACGCGACCGTCGTTAGCTCCGCACCGGTGAGTCCGGTTGACCATGCACCGGAAGAGATGATGACGAATCCGGTAAAGCTGCAGACGACAATCGTGTCGATAAATGTCTGCGTCATCGACACGAGGGCCTGTGTGACCGGATGTTTTGTTTGCGCTGCGGCTGCTGCAATGGACGCGCTGCCAAGTCCCGACTCATTGGAGAAGACGCCGCGCGCAACCCCCATGCGGACCGTGAGCATCACGCTTGCACCGAGAAATCCTCCTGCCGCGGCTGAAGGGTTGAACGCATCCATGAAGACGTACTGGAAGATCGCCGGGATGCCTTCATAGTTCAGAATGGTCACGACGATTGCGGCGAGCATGTAGAAGACGATCATGAACGGCACCAGAAATTCTGTCACCCGCCCGATGCTCTTAATGCCGCCCAGGATTACAAGCGCAGTGCTCACCGCCAGAACAATTCCAGTGATCCACACTGGAATCCCAAACGCACCTTGTACCGCGTCCGCGACGGAATTGGATTGTACCATGTTGCCAATGCCGAATGCAGCGATGGAAGCAAAGAGCGCGAAGAGCCACCCGAGCCATTTCCATCCGAGGCCGTTGGCGATGTAGTACATCGGTCCACCGCTCATCGTGCCGTTCGCATCGGTGACGCGATACTTGACGCCGAGGAACGCCTCGGCATACTTTGTCGCCATGCCAACGAGTCCGGTCACCCACATCCAGAAGAGCGCACCTGGTCCGCCGATCGCGATTGCCGTTGCAACTCCGGCGATGTTGCCGGTACCGACCGTTGCAGCCAGCGCCGTCATCAAGGCTTGAAAGTGCGTAATGTCCCCGGGGGAATCTCCCTCTTCTTTTCTCTTTACGAGCGCGAGCCAGAGCGAATACCAGAGTGCCCGAAACTGCAACCCGCGCAAACGGATGGTGAGATAAACTCCTGTGCCCACCAACAGCACCAGCAACGGCACGCCCCACACAAAATCATTGATTGCATTGAGGTAACCAAGGAGCTGCTCTTGCATTGTGGTGTCCTGTTGGCTGTGAGACGAACCGGAAAATTTATGGTCAGAAGCAGAGTGGAGTGTTCATTCGTGTCGGTAAGGTGTGAAAATCCATGTTGGGGCGCAATGGGTTCCGCGAACAAATGGTGGCAAGAATGCGTTGCTATTCCTATATTATCCCACCAAGGCTGGCACGGACGCCTGCGCTCTAAAAGAAGACTTCACCGTGCAGCGTCATCCGCAAACAATATATTCACGAAACTCTGCCGTTCACCGAGAGCACAATACGGCGACACAAGGAGTTGCTATGAATATATTCCTCGAACACTACCAATACCTCAAGAACGAAGCAGCGCTGCTTCTGAAACACGCGCAACAAAACGATCCCCCTCTCGATGAAGCAATAGCGCGGTTCCGTGCGTTGTCGACGTTTGCATCCCTCTCGTCAGATGATCAACAAGCCCTTGCTGAACTGCAACTCAAACATGCGATGACTGTTATCGCGGTCGAGAATGGCTACGAGTCATGGACTGAGCTCAAGTCCGCACTTGAGCATGCAGCGGCAACATCACCTCTCGCAGAGGTCAAGGATCAATTCTATCCGCAGCGCGGTGCAGCATACTGGAACAATTGGTTTGCGAGTTACAAAAAAGCAAAGGATGTCCACAAGCAGAGCAGAGGTTTTCTCCTGCCGTTTCGGAACCAGTTCTTCATTTGCGAAGAGGGTTTCGTGGACGAACTCGGCATTCCTGCGGCGCTTCCCGAATGGAAGACCATCGGGTTTGATTGGGTGCATCCGGCGCATGTGCAAACGTGGTTGCGTCTTAACGAGAGATATGCAGAGAAGCGGGCTGGGAAGTAGAAGCTGGATTCGCAGGAATCAGATGGCGCTTTGGACTAACCGATATGCTGCTTTTCTTTCTTCCTTCTGGAAAAAGCAAGGCCTCCGAATCCGGCGATCACGGCAATATAGAATCCGAGATCGTACCACCAGCCGGTGTTGAACGGCTCATAGATTCTGATGCCGCTCTCAAAAATGCCGACAATCAACGAGATGGGGGCGATCCATCCGTGCCAGATACCGGAGAAGAAACCAGCCGGATCTGAGGCCGAATATGTATCACCGCCGGGGAAACAGCCGCTGGCCGTCATAACCATGAGACAAGCGAGCAGAGCTATCGCATACAATGGCTTATTCATCTAATCCTCATCGCGATATTCGATTTCCAGAAGCGCAGAAAGCATTGTGAGTAAAAAGAAGTTAGAGACGGCACGTCGGAAAGTCAAGTGAGGAATTGCGTATTGCGGAATGTGGATTTCGGATTGCGGATGTGCAACTTCTATTTGAGAAGAATCATTTTTCTGATTGCCGATCCATCCCCCGTGGTCAATCTATAGAAGAACGAGCCGGACGAAAGTCCAGACGCTTCGACTGCAAATTGATGTTCACCTGCTTCGATGTACTTTCCGTCGAGCATTGTCAGAACTTCGCGGCCAAGCAAATCGTAGAGCTTCAGGGTTACGTTCCCTGGCCGGGGTAAGCTGTACCGGATCGTCGTCGCGTTATTGAAGGGGTTGGGATAGTTTTGGTAGAGAAATGTTTCACGTGGGAGTTCTTCCCGTGGTACCCCAACGGTGAAGTCTGCATCAAGACGATATGCCCTGTAACTATACATACCTGTGTCGAAGGTAAGTTCAAAAACCTTTGACCCATCCGGCGCAACCTCTGTTACAGATGGAGTTGTTGAGCCCCATCCGATGAGCGTGTTGCCATTTTGTAATCGTTGTACATATCCGAGCGCTCCGCCGAACACATCGGGCGATTGCCGGTATTCCCACACCAGCGTTGCGGTCATAGCGGTTTCATCAAGTTGGTACTCCACAGCCCGCGAAAACTGCGTCGGCCGCCAGACACCGTTATCAAACATTGTATAGTTTCCGCTCGCAATTCTCCGAACGGCATGCTGCCACTTGAAATGCAGAGAGTCGTTCACGAATGTGAATTGATTATTTCTTCCGCCCCAGCGCCATACGATACCACCGGTTGCCCGGTTCATTTTGGTGACTTCATCCATATGCCGGCAGGAGACAAGCAGGTTGCCGTCCCAATCGACTTCAATTGCGTTGCCATGAACATAATCGATCGTGTGCGCAGTGAAATTCACATCGACCGCATCGGTAATCTGGAAATGATCCCAGCTACGCCACTGGAAAACAACATTCTTCCTGATGTCCAGTTCTTGAATGACCAGTCCGGTGACGACCGCTGCCGTATCTCCACCCGGGACGATTTGACTCATATCTACAACTTGCGGGTCGTAACTCATCAAAAGTGCATTGCCGTTCGGGAGAATACGCAGCTCATGCACGTCGGTTGAGTAGCCGTTGCCGCAGCGAATAGTATCGACTATCTGAAACAGACTGTCCATGACGAGATATGTGCGAGAAAATGAATCGTAATACGTCATCATCCCGTTTGACTGGATTTTGAAATCCCACGCTCGATCCTGCAACGCCCGATAGAAAACTGGTTGTCCGGAATTTTCCAGGATCATCAGATAAGGAGCATACGTTCCGTTGAAACGCATATTCGCAAGGAACAGTTTTCCCGGTGCGGTCACTCCGAAAGTGGAGGCAGTAATGTTTGGGAAGTCCAGCGGTAATGTATCTCTCCGGCCAGCGTGGGAGTGTGTCCCGGGAGTGGAACCGAACTGATTCGGTACTTCGGTAAAGTCGTGCCAGTCTTCTGCGCTGTCGGAATGAGGTGTTGACGAAACCTGAAAAGTAAAGTTCGTTGCTCGTACCAAATTACCGTCGCGCAGCCGGAGTTCCGAACGAAGTTCAACAGTAACAGTCTCACCCTGGGCAAACTCGCTTTCTGGCTTGAAGATAACTGTTTGCTGATCACTTGAGAGGTACACGCTTCCGTTGATAACACCGGTCGCTGATCCAATGACTCTGAACAACCGATCCGTCACAGTTCGACCATCCACTAAGCCAAAAGGGCGGATAATAATTGTGGATCGGGGATTGACATATTTTGCATTTGGCAAAGGAGATTGGTATTGGATCGACACCTCCTGTTCTGCGGCAGGAGAAGATCCGAAGACGAGAAGGATGCAGCAAGTGAAGAAAACGAAAATTCTTGTTGAATGGTGCATAAGACCGAAATCGCATTGGAAGGAACAAAGTCAGATGGTCCAGCCTGGACCATCTACCATGGTAAAGTGTTTTGGGGTTGCGAAAGGTTCCCATGCGAGGAGGATTTAGTTCGTAGGCAGATAAAGCTGTATTGCTCCCTCTACGAATTCAACATCATATAGATGCCCCATCGCAGATTTATCAGCGGTCAGAAGGTGGGCGTGGAGGAATGAGTCATGGTGGGTGAAGATCCCCTGGTGAGCGGTGGAGAAGAATCCGATAATTTCGACTTGTGTATTCTGCAAGAGAAAATTCCGCTGTCCTAGATGAGCCTCTTCAGGAGATCGGACTTTCGACCCCGGTGATAGGTTGACAACATGAATCGCTGCTTTCTTAACAACACCGGTGAGCCGGAATGCAAACGGTCGTTTTGTTTTCTGTGTCGTTCGGTCGAGAAAGTTCTCAAGCTGACGTAGTGTGCGCACGCTCTCAGGGAGATCCTGCTTATTCCACTGATCGATGCGCGCATAGACGAAAAACGGCGCTCTCACATCGAACCTCTTCTCGACTCGTATCGTCGAATCATCCGCAATAGTGGCAATGTATGAAACGCCATTCGCGATGAGGATTTCTCCAACGAGGTTTTCTACAGGTCCGAGTCCGTAGAGGTGTTCTCTTGCTGATATTGTATCAAGTGCAATCGTCCCGAAGAGTTCCCCCTTTAATATCACGTTCTTCATCGCGCCAACTACATGGACGGTAGGCTGTGGGGGTGAGGTACAGCTCATTGGCACGAAGAGGAAAAGGAGTCCGCTCAGAATCTTAGCCGGGAGCGAGTAAATGTTGAGCTCTCCTAGATTCATTTCCAACCTCTCGAATCTTTTTTGTACTTAGAAGGTGAACACCATTTCCGCCTCCACCGCCCACCGCGCTAGCTCCGCCATTGTACTCAGTTCCGCTCCTTCAACAAACGGCAAACCGCGGATGCCTCTGGCGTCGGAACAGGTGCCGCAGGCTTTTACCTTTCCCCCCTTGGAAGAACTGATTTCACCATTCGACCGATGTTATAGTATCCCTGTGGAGTTGTTTGGTTAGGGAGAGCGCAAGCAACTGCATCGGCCATCAAGAAGATGTTTACCTGAACAGACGGATGGTCTTTTTGCAAAGCCATGGCCAGACGAAATGCATTGTATGCTTTTTCGGTTCCATAGGGGGCGTCGTTGATCAGAATCAATATATTCATTGCGGTTCTCTTGGGAGTGGTTGGGCGAAATAAGCGAGTCGCTGAGGTATTCCTTATTTGAGGAACGTCATCATTCGTGTTTCAGTACTCGATCCAACATTCAAGCGACAAAGATACGTGCCGGCGGAAACAGGAGACCCAAGCTCATTCGTGCCGTTCCAATCGATTTCATGCCTTCCCTGCGCGACAACATCATCAACAAGAACTTTGATCTTTCGGCCAAGAACGTCAAACAATTCAAGATTCACGTGACCAGAGGACGAAAGTTGGTATGGAATTATTGTCGTTGGATTGAACGGGTTGGGATAGTTCTGAAAAAGTCTGAAACCTTCCGGTTTTGATTGACTCTCTTTCACGTGGACGGTTCCTGACCGGACTAGACTGTCTGCCGCACGAAGCATTACGTGCATATTGTAGAGATGTCGCAGATGGTCGATTGCAGTAGTTCCGAAATATCCCCGAAGATGAAAGAACCCTGTATCGGCGCGAGAAAATTGTTGGCCAATGGAATCGATAGCGGAGAAGGAAATTCGTGTCGCGCCAATGTGTGAAATGAGATAGTCCGCGGTTTGTGTTGTGTTCTCATAGCCTACAGTGGTAATACTGGAATGGGTAAGGAGGAACACCTTATTCCCATTTCGAGCGTCCATTGCAAAGCGGACGAAGTCTTGCATCTGCACCACCATGGTCGGAGGATCGGAGCTGCAATGGAGTCCGTCAGCAAGCGTTAACGCATCGATCTGGCTGTAGTACGTCGGGGTCTTGAAGATTTCACGGACGCCGGCGTATCCTGCACTGAATGATGTAACGATCAGACTTCCGACAGCGGGATTAGGAATGATAGATCCGGCTCGAAGGACGGAGAGGATCGTGTCGACAATATCCTGGAAATAATCCTGATTGTTAAAGTAGGTCTGATATGAACTGGAAAAACTTCCAAGATGAATGTTGAACAGAATTGCATTCGTGTGAGATTTATAGACCTCATCTTCCGCCGCCCATGAAGCGCTGTGAAGATGAAACACCAGTGTGAATTCTCCGTTTGCAGGAGTCACGAAGTAATCCGGAACAAAAAGCTGCGCAAATTGTCCGCTTCCCAGTTGAAGCTTCTGCGTTAAGTCAATACGGGTGCCGATGCCTACACCTTGGGCTGGCGCACAAAGAGGGAAGGCTACGAGGAAAAGTAGAAGCGAGTTTGGGGATTTCATACGAACACCATTATTAAGTAAAAAGTATTTGAAGCGGCGCTCATATGCAAGTAAGTCCGAATAGGCGAGCTCCGCTTGTTAATTTTAACAGTAATGCTGAGTCCGCGTTTCCTTCGGTGGTTTCATCGGGTCGATTCTTTCCTTCCGCAGTCGCTTGATGAGCGTTCCGTCACCCATCATCCTTCGACATATCCAACTCTCCTCTTCTTTTCCCCAAAAGGTACTGTCAATTCTTTGCCGCTCATGTCTTTTTAACTCATCGCCAATTGACACCATCGGAAACTCAATTGCTGTTGACGCATTCATGAGAATTCTTCCATGGCATGCCGATTGTACATTCTTTCATTGCGAAGTAAGAGTTTCATGTCAAGAAATTGACGACACGATGTCACATAAAACCTGGATTTGATGAAAATGAGAAAAAAACGATACAATGCTGGAGTTGTTCGAATTCTTCAGAAGGCAGCGCTTGTGCTTGCAATTTTATGTATCTGCATGAGTGCCAATGCAGCATCAGTGAGGGCTGTACAGAGCGGAACATTGAGTATCAATTCGAACGGAGGTACAAACACCGTTAACGTGAGCGTCACGAGTGTTGACACATCGACAACGTTCCTGATGTTTCAGACCAAGCATAATAGCAACAGACCTGTCGGTTCAACCGTTCGTGGAAGGTTGGTATCGCCTACGAACATTGAGTTCGTGCGGGTTTCAAACGAAACACCTCCCGGATCTCCCATTGATATCCAATGGTACCTTTTGGAATATTCATCCGGTGTAAAGGTTCAGAGAGGTGTTCTTGTGCAAAGCAACACGGGGACCAGCATGAACACAACAATCACTGCAGTCGCATCAACGACACGTGCCTTTGTGTTATGGTCAAAGACACCGAAATTAAGTGATACTGTTTTTAGCGGTGACGATCCGGTCATTGGAGAACTCACGACTACTTCGAACCTTCAATTCCGATGGGGTCAATCAGCGAGTGATAGTCATATCATCAACTGGCAGGTTATCGAGTTTACCGACTCTGTCGATATCAATGTCCAAAAGGGGTCCATCACCACGATGAACGCCTCAACAACATCAGTAACAGCAACCTTGCCAACAGCTGTTGACCCAACAGCGACATTTATCCTTGTCGGATACCGAATCACTGCTAGTTCAAACAACAATATAGGGGCGCGACTATTTCGAGCACGACTGACAAGTGCAACATCAATTGTTATTGACAGGTCTGTAGCTGGAAGTGAAGCCGTTCCAGAGATTTTCTGGCAGGCGGTTGAAATCAAAGATGGAACGCGTGTGCAGTCTGGAAACGTGAACCTTGCCTCGGGCAGTGGAAGTGCGACGATCGGGATAAGTGCCGTTGATCTGGGTCGGTCCGTTGCCTTTGCATCCGTTCAAGGAGAAGGGGGACAAAACACCGGCAGGTCGCCATACGTGTCAGATGATGTTCCCGGAGTTGGGTCGGCCACCTTTGCGCTCAGTTCCTCAACACAGGTTTCTGTTAACAGGAACTCAACTGTTGCCCAATCGGACTTTGGCTGGTTCGTTGTGGAATTCGGCAACTCTGGAATTCTCCCGGTTCAACTGGCATCGTTCACGGGCAGAGCGGTGAATAACACGAATGTTCAGCTCGACTGGACAACGGTTTCGGAAGTGAACAACTACGGTTTCTTCGTCCAGCGACGTTCGTCAGGTAACGAGCCGTTCGCTGATATCGCCGGTGCGTTTATCCCCGGTCATGGCACAACAACCCTGCCGCAATCGTATCAGTATCTTGATGCCGGAGTTGAATCAGGCACATGGCAATACCGATTGAAGCAAGTGGATTATGACGGGTCAACCAATTTGTCCGATCCTATCGTCGTCGATATTCTTACGTCGGTGAAGGAGGGCGGGTTGCCGACTGAGTCACGGCTAAATCAGAATTTCCCGAATCCATTCAATCCATCCACCACACTGTCGTTTGCTATCTCGCAGACGTCGTTCGTTTCGTTAACGATCTACAATTATATCGGACAGGCGGTTGGGACAATCGTCAACGAGACTCTTACACCAGGAAGTTACTCAAGAGCGTTTCATGCCCAGAACCTTTCGAGCGGCATGTACCTGTACCGCATAGAGGTCCGGCCAATCGACGGCGGAACTCCATTGACTGCAGTGCGTACGATGGCGTTAGTGAAGTAGGAGATTCGAGAGAAATTTTCAGGGAGGGCTACCCTCTTCGCTTCAATGCCAGGAGGGTGATGTCATCGATTTTCGGTATGCCATTACGGAAGCTCGTAAGATCCGCGAGGGCCGACTTGATAAGATCTTCGGGGGAGCGATGATGCTCTCGTGCGATTAGCGCTGAAAGGCGCGCCTCACTGTACTCGTCCTGAGTTGAACTACGAGCCTCTGTAAACCCATCAGTATAGAGAAACAAGGTATCACCCGGAGCGAGATGCACTTTCCGCGATTCATATTCCGCACTGAAGAACATTCCAAGTGGTAATCCTGTACTTTCAATTGAGCGAATCTGGCCCTGCTGGACCGCCAATGGGTAGCAATGGCCGGCGTTCGTTAATTCCACCTCCCCGTTCGCAGATGCCTTGCCGAAGACAAGTGTGGCAAAGTTTGCAGAATGTGTGCTTTCCGTGAAGAGCCGGTTCGCCTGCTCAACCAATCGATGAACCGCCATTTCGCTGGATACCAGAGATCGAAATATTCCATGCAAGTGTGACATAAGGAGCGATGCCGCAACCCCTTTTCCGGAAACATCTCCAAAAATGAAGAAGAGGCTTCCGTCAGTTTGTTGGATGAGGTCGCAGAAATCTCCACTGACTGGCCCGAGAGGTTCATAATGATAACACACTTCCCATCCATCGAAGTTTTTGTTTGTGGTGGGCAGTAATTTTCCCTGAACCGCCGCCGCCCGTTCCAAATCCCGTTCAACCGCATGTCGCTGATCCTCAGACAGGTGGGCCAGGCATATTTTCACCAACGGATCGGCCTGGAGATAATTTGCTTCGATACCTTCTGAGCAGATTTCACAAATTCCGTACGACCCGTCGTCGATTCGCTCGAGCGCCGAATCCACTTCGCGTAATAGGTTTACCAGCTGTGCACTCTGGCGCTGTCCTTTGAGAAACTCTCTAATACGTGCTTGTCGATCAAGCAGTTGGGAATGAACTTCTGAGTGACTTGCCATGGTTTCCATCTTACTCACCTCCTGTTGTTGAGGATCCTCTTCCCCAACCAATCATACGAAAACATTTACAGAAGAGTTACAGCATCGATTGAGGTAATTTCGGAACCCATCGGCGAACGGATACTTTATATGACTGATAGCTTTGGCCAAAACGCCTTGCAAGAACCTGCTCCTCATACAATATCACGAACAAGTGTGCGAGGATGAGCCAAACGAACGAAAAGAGAAACATCGACGCCGATAGATGAAAGAGAGAAAAGCCAATCAGCATGATCCATCCCCCAATGTACATTGGGTTGCGAACATAGCGGTAGGGGCCAACTGCAACAAAGCGGCGAGGGGCGTCGAACGGGGCTGCCGTGCCTTCCCCACGAAAGACAAAGATACCAACGCATACCAATCCGAGAATTCCGCCGACAGCCATGAGCACAACGCCGACAGGTATCAAACCTTCAGGAAGGAGCAGTCCGAGTTTCGCGTCAAACTGACGAACTGATAATGCTATGACCGCCCATAAGTAGACGAATGCGATCATGTATATCAATGCCCGAAACGCCGTCAACATTTTCTTCATATGAATGCAAGAGTTGTTACTATGACTTGTTTCTAGCCCACCGTAAAGGTGGTATTACTTTATCATCTTCGGAAGACTTGATAAGAGTTTCGAGTCGCTTACGTCGGGTTTCTTCCTTTTTCGCGCTCATCACCCACCATACGGATGGCCTTCTTGTGGACGGAGGAAGTGACTGGAAAAATGCCCAGGCCTTTTTCTGTGAACGAAACTCTTTTTGATAAGCCGGGTCGAGTGCAACGGATTGTTGTTCATAGGAAGCTCGGCGCGATTTTTCCTTTGTGCGTCTGTGGAAAGCAGCCAATCCCGCAGGCTGCATCATCCCGAGTTTGGTGAGAACACTGACACGCCGGATGTTCACCGCACTCCAATGGCTGGTTGGCTTGCGTGGTGTGAAACGGATCTTGTACGCTTCCTCGTCAATCGATTTTCTAATCCCATCAATCCAGCCAAAGCACAGCGCTTCGTCCACAGACTCAGGCCAGGTGATGCTTGGTTTTCCCGTTCCCTTCTTATGGTAGCCGACCCACCGTTCCACCTCCCTGGCGTGATTTTTCCGCAGCCACTTTCGAAAATCAGATGGGTTTGAAAAAAAGAGCGGGTTCATCTGGTTTTCTCGAATGTGATGAGTCCTTTCGGGTCTTCACTGCTTCTCGTGAATCCGGTTTTGTCAAGCAAACGAACTGATGCAACGTTGAGTCGATGTGTCATGGCAATAAGTGTGCTGACGTCCTCCTTTTCGAGAAGGTGGGAGACCATAGCGGATAAGATGGTTGTCATGGGACCTCGATTCCACCATCCTTTGTTAAGAGAATAACCAATCTCACTTTCGGACTTCCCGTTTTCAATCTTCCACACAAATGTTCCGATAATCTTTCCGGATGCCCGCTCTTCAATTCCCCATCGAATTGCTTTGTCCGACCGAGCATCGATGAGCGAACGCGAGATCATTGTTTCAGCATCCTCCATTGACCGGGGCGCTGGGTTGTGCCGAAACTTCATTGCTTCCTTATCCGAATAGGCCTCAAAGATGTCGTCTCTGTCTGACGGCTTCAATTGGCGGAGGATGACTTTCTCCAACTCAATTGTGGGGATGATATGTTTTTCAGGCTCCATGATCACGGGCGTTCCTCATTCAATAATCGGGTGAAGGCTGCTTCGTATTCTTTAATGTTGTTCTCAAGATTGAACTGTTCTTCAATTAGATTCCGGCCACGCTCACCCATTGTAGTTCGCAGTTGATTGTCGGACAAGAGGGTTTCTAACTTGGCGGCGAGTTCCGTGGCGTCAATCGGAGTCTTCAAGAGGAAACCATTCACACCATCCTTCACAGCCTCGTTCGTTGCGCAGACATCGCTTGCAATCACTGGTGTTTTCATTGCTAGGGCCTCAAGCGCGACATTGGGAAGCCCTTCTTGCGATGACGGGAGAACGAGCACGTCCGTATCTGCCAAAACATTTGGTACGTCGTTTCGAAATCCGACGAACAGAATATGATCATGCCCACTGATGTTGCTCAACTTGGACACGAGAGTACGGTGGTACTCATCGCTTGTACTTTCCCCCACAATCACGAAATAGGTGTTCGGAATATTTACTAGCACGTGCTGGGCAGCGTCCAGAAGCAATCCCTGCCCTTTTTCCGGTGAGATCCTCGCGATCATCGAAACAACAGTAGCATCGTCCGGAAAGTTGAACTCTTTTCTCAGCGCATGCCGTTGGACGCTTGTAGGGTCGAATATCGCCAGGTCTACACCGTTATAGATTGCTTCGAGCTGTTTGCGGGGAATGGACCACGCTTGTTCCACATAGTCTCTCCCGCCCACCGAATTCGCGATCCCTTTCATCAAAGCAAGATTGAAAAAGAATTTGCTCCTGAAGTATTTGAAGTTATGCGGCATGGTCATCTTGTTTGGGTCCCACACGGTTCCCATATTAAACACCACCCCCCTTTTGCCGTGCAACCTTGCCATGACGCCGGCAAGTCTAAAGTCTCTTGGACATGTTGTGCACGTGATGTCGATCTTCTTTTCCCTCATAATCTTGGATAAACCATAGAGCGAGACGGGCTCTAAGTCGCCCGTCATCGGGAGGGTTTGGGGGACAATTCCTCTTTTGCGGAGTTCCTCCTCCATTCTTGACTGAGACTTCACCGCGAAGGAAACTTCGTGTCCAAGCTTGGCAAGGCCAATCCCTAACTTGATGGCAAAAATTTCGACGCCGCCCAGAAAGGATATTGCATTGGTTATGAGTACATTCATACGGCGAGCAGGGGCATTGGAAAAATACTTGGGGTATCAGAGAGTATTGAGAAGTTACCATGCTAAACGGCGAAAGTCAAGGTGGGAACACTTGCTCTTCGCCTCTTGATTTACTATTTTCTTCGAGCCTTTCACAACCACCATTCTCCTTGAATCTCCGAATCCTTCTTTGTTCGAGCACATTTCTTGGCCTCCTTGCGTCATCGACGCTGCGTGCGGGAGACAGCCCGAAGACCGTGCGCGCGGTTCGCATCGCTTCTCCCCCTGTTATTGACGGATACCTGAATGATTCGGTGTGGCAACAGGCGGAGCCCGCAACCGGTTTTACACAACGAGATCCCGAGGAAGGCAAACCTGCCTCCGAGCCAACGGAGATTCGCGTTCTCTATGACGATGAGGCGCTCTACTTTAGCTGCATGTATTTCGAGAGCGACCCTTCTAAAATTGTTGCACGACTCTCCCGGCGTGACGATGAAGTGGAGTCAGACGGCGGATCAATTCGTATTGACTCCTACCATGACCATCAAACCAGTTACGAGTTTAGCTTCAACGCAGCGGGAGTCAAAGTCGATATTCTTCAATATGATGATGCGGAGAAAGAAGACGTTTCCTGGGATGTGGTGTGGGATTTGGAGGTGAGGATTCTTCCCAACGGATGGTCGGCAGAAGTGAAGATTCCTTTTCGCATTCTACGCTACCGGCAACAAGAAGAGGAAAACAAATGGGGGATAAACTTCCTCCGCTATATTAGCCGCAAAAAAGAATCTGTGCGCTGGGCATTCACTCCCAAAAACCAGAGTGGGTTCATATCGCGGTTCGGACATCTGGTCGGACTCCAGAATCTTCCCGACCCGGAACAAGTTGAACTCCTGCCGTTTGTAGTTGGGCGCCAGCGGTATGAACCTGCCCGCAGTTTTCAGGATCGCATCGCGGAATTCAGTGGCAATGCAGGGCTCGATGTGAAGTACAGCCTTTCCCGGAGCTTTACCCTTGATGCGACGCTCAATCCGGATTTCGGTCAGGTGGAAGCGGACCCCGCCGTGCTGAACCTGACAACCTTCGAAACATTCTACCCTGAAAAAAGACCTTTCTTTATCGAGGGGACACAGATTCTTCGTTTTACGACTTTCGGTGGGGACCTTGGACCAGGAATCTTCTATTCCAGAAGAATTGGTCGGGCGATCTCACCTTCTGAAGTGAAGGTTCCTCCCGGTGGCAAAGCAGAGAGCATTCCCCAGAACACGACGATACTCGGAGCTGCGAAAGTTAACGGCAAAACTCCGGGTGGACTCTCCGTTGGAGCACTCCAGGCTGTCACGCAGAAAGAGGAAGCGACAATTGTCGATTCGCTCGGCGTTCGATCGGAGCAACTTCTTGAACCGCTCACGTCTTATAGTGTTGTCCGACTGAAGCAAGATGTCTTGACTAACTCGAATGTTGGGACAGTCCTTACCTCCGTTGTACGGGAAGGACGCGAACCCGCAATCACCAACGGCTATGATTGGTTGGTACGGCTCGACGACAACAAGTACGTGTTTGAAGGGTTCTTCGCACACACGCATGCCAACACTCGAACGGGCGAACGGATTCGTGGTTCTGCTGGCCGATTTAATTTCAACCGAGTCGCCGCAGAACATTGGCTCTGGGGGTTCGGCGGGCGGTATGCTTCACGCCGCTACGATATCAATGATCTTGGATTTTTCTTCCGGCCCGATGGGTACACAGGACTCTTTTCTGTGACGTACAAGGTGGATCAACCCGCCTCGGTGGTGCGAAGCTATTCTTCAACCTTCGGGTTTACGGAGTTCAGCAATATGGATGGGATCAATCTACTGCGGCAGATGGATCTGCGGAGTGATTTTCTGTTTGCGAATTATTGGGAAGTGTCTGCGTCTGCCGTGCTCGATATCGGGCGATATGACGACCGGGAAACGCGAGGCACTGGCCTTTACAGCAAACCAATCAGCGGCAACGCCAGCATTTCTGTTGAGACGGACAGCAGGGAAAACGTCATTGGAGAACTCACGTATCGTTTTGGATGGGATGAAAAGGAGAAGCAAACACACGGAATCGACGCAGAGTTGGTGTTCAAACCGCTTTCCTGGATGGAATGGCAAGTGCAGTCCACGTATGGAACTGTGCGCGATCAGGAGGCATGGGTGTTCAACACGACCGCGCAGGGCCGGACCGCAAGCATCTTTGCCGATCGAAGTACCGACGTGTTTGACATTGTTCTTCGCAATACGATTACCTTCACGCGCGACCTCACGCTTCAGTTCTACGGACAGATCTTTCTCGCGAAGGGGCGGCACCAGAACTATCGACAGTTGGTTGGCACGAATGAGTTCATTCCGCTTGCGGGAAGTTTCGATGACAACTTCAATGAGCAATCGATGAACACAAACCTCGTGTTGCGGTGGGAGTACCTTCCCGGGAGTACGCTCTTCCTTGTCTGGTCACAGGCACGTGAAGGAGAGCATTTGGAATACTTTACTTCACTACGAAAGGATTTTGGGGATACCTTTCGGATAGCGCCTTCCAACGTGATTCTCCTGAAAATGAGTTACTGGCTGAGTCTTTAACGACGAGCCGAGGTATGAACCGCCGGGGCGGAGGTATGAAAACTACCGCTCCGCACTTATTGTTTGGCATATCTTTGCACGTATCCTGAATAATCAACCAGAATCGGATCATACTGCTTGGTGAATAACGGCGATGAAATCATGAAATCGGCAGTAGAGCGGTTACACGCCGTTGGTACGTTGTAGAGAACTGCAATTCGCAGGAGAGCCTTCACGTCAACATCGTGAGGTTGCGGCTCCATCGGATCCCACAGAAAGAAGAGCACGTCGATCTCCCCGTCAGAGATGAGTGAGCCAAGTTGCTGGTCACCGCCCAACGGGCCCGACTTCAGTTTTCTGATGTTGGGAGTTCG
>DASWHW010000074.1:0-2947 GCA_036397975.1 Bacteroidota bacterium | reverse complement strand
ATTTCCGTCGAAGAAAGTGCCGAATTGATCTCCACTTGCAATGCCGGCTGCCACATTAGGATCCATGGGGATGATGTTCGGAACACCGCCGGGCAGATCACTGCGGGGAACAACCGGAATCGGATCGTACTCATTAAAATTCGGGTCATTATAAATGAGACGAAGATTACTACCGTCTTTGTCCATCACATAGATACCATAGTCCGAAACGCGCTCGCCGCTCATGTTCGGAGCAAGCGGTATTGGCGACATGGCAACGAGAATTTTCTCTCTTCTATCTGATTGTGCTGTTTTGTCAATGATCGGAAATGGCGTTTTGTAAAGCGCTTGCGTTGCCTGGTTCGTATTGTTGAACGGCACATCGGTCGGCGAAATAAACGTCAAATTATCATCGGATTTGGAAATATCGATGATCGCAATGGCACCACCTTCGAATGGCGAGTTGCGCTCCATGACAGAGCAAACAAGACCCCCATCCGACAGTTCACGTGCTTCGAGAAACACTCGACTTCCGCTTTGTGACGGCGAGTGATTGCCGTACATGATGAATGGGCGCGTGCCGTCCGGATTAATCACGAACATCGGAAACTTGTTTGGATTGCCGAGATGCTCCCAGCGGCTATAAAAAATCTTCCCGCTCGAGTGCACTATGGGATTTGTATCATGACTCTGGTTAAAGGAGATTTGGCGAACATTCACCAAGCGTCCATTCGCATCGCGATCGGCAACGCGAAGAAGTGGCGAATCGCGTCGCTCATACTCGTCAACAATACCGGAGCGCGTCGATGTAAACATAATCTGACCATTGGGTAGATAGGTCGGATCCAAGTCGTCCCCGGATATATCCGTACTGAGTTGTGTAGAACCGTCAGTCAACTGGACAAGGCCGCTTCCATCCACCGCCATCTCGAAAATACGCCATCTCCCGTTATCGACATCTCCGTTGCTCGTATACCGCCTCATGGAAAAGAGAATCTTCCTGCCGTCGTAAGAAACTTCTGGATCGACAGCAGAGCCATACCTCCGCGGGTCAGTTTGTCCCGCCTGCGTATACTGGGCGGTCAAATTTGTCAACTCACCTTGCGTCGAAATTGGGCTGAGAAGGAACAGGTCAGTCCCGGCATAATACTCATTAACATTACTTTCCATCGCGTTCCGGCCAGCATCTGTCTGACTTGGCTCGCGAACGAACACGATCGCCGACTGACCTGATTTGTTCAGAATGTCATCGGGGGGGGAGGACCCGCAGGATACGAGAATGCATCCCATTACTGCACCAACCGATGCAAGTAATGTGCGCTGCAGAAGTATGAATTGGTTGCTCATAGTGCCTCGCCTTGATTGTGGTTTGATACTCAAACGTTTTGAAAATCAATCAGAAAAATAAGTTCAGGCCTAGTGTCGCCAGAATATTATGCGTCACGAAGGGGGAGCCGTTGTTGATGGTCTGAGAGTAAATCTGGTCGTGGACATCGAATCGAAACCCGATTTGGTTTGATCCGAGAAACCCGGGGATAGGTATTCTCTTTCCAAGTCCAATTACGCCTGCAAATCGGGATTGTCCTCCCTGATTCACCCCTGCAACTCCTGCCACGAAATACGGGAGGGGTCCGCCCGGATTCGCGTCGATGCCAACAAGAAACTCATACGTGAAGAGTCGGTCATTATCGAATATCTGGGACTTGGAGACCTGTTCAAGGACATCTGACTTGAGACTGCCAAAACCGAGACCACCTTCCACAAAATACTTCCCTCCTCCAAAGAGGTAGTTATATGCAGCCCCAACGTATCCATTGGTGCCAAAGCCGCTGGCGGCATAGGAACCACCAGACAAGCTGATACTGCTTTGATACCGTGCCTGGGCAGCTGCATCATTCGGAACAATAGCAACTTCTATAAGGGCAATAAGAACTGTTGCAATCAATAGTCGCATGAGAATTTATCCTTCAACTCTTTATCGAAAAATGAAAGTAACGCCGACTGAAAATTCCTGGAAGAACAATAGCTCGTCCTTCAATTCTCTATCGTTTGTCACTGTCGTGATGTATTGCTTGCCTTCAATCCTAAATCCGAATACCCGCGTCACGTAATAACGCGCGCCAATACCAAAGTTCATGCCCAGGGTTGTAACAGTCTTGTCTCCAATGGTGTTTGTTGGAACTGTCAACCAGAGGCCAGCACCAACGGAGCCATAAGGAATTATTCGCCCACGCGTCGCGAGATTCAGGTTCAGATTTACCGAGATTGGATAGAGATTGGCTGTTTTGCCGATCACCTGTTCGCCGGCAATTTCTAGATTCAGAGTGCTGTAATTCATCGAAAGTCGAAGGCCAAAGAGACCACTGCTTCCCATCATTCCCGTATGCGGTGAGACTTCAAACAAAACACCCCTCGACAGATCAATTCCTGCAATTCGTCTCGGTCCGGATGGATCCTGGGTTGTATCAAGGTCCTGGGAATAGCCTACCGCCGAAAGAAACAACAGGACTGCCAGCGAAGTTGATTTCAAACACTTGTTAAAGAATTGAAACACTGAGTCCTCCTAGAATCATAAGATTGGATCGAACCGTAGATTGGTAGGAAAACAATCTCGCCTTCGGTTCGAGGAAGAAGTCTACCGATTGAGCAACAGGAAAGGCGAGTGATACTCCACCCACCAAAAAACCAAAGTCCTCGGAACGTGATGGCACAATACGATTTCCCAAGGCACCAAGTGACACCATGTATTCATCGACGGAGATCCTTTGCCACCCTCCCCCCACTACTGTCGCAATGTTTAACCATTCAAAAGGCGAGAGAAGCAGGTGTTTGTATTCTGCGCTCAAAGTTTTAACCGAAACATCGAGCGATCCCGAGGATAGTATGAGATCGAAAGGTTGAGTGGTATTTGTGAAATCGCCCAAGAGCCTCAGGTCGTTATCTCTTGAAAACGAAAACGATGCGATGA
>DASWHW010000073.1:0-3202 GCA_036397975.1 Bacteroidota bacterium | reverse complement strand
GTGATTCCGGGGAATCCGAACAAAGCTGATTCACTCAGTTGGATGTCCATCCTCGAAATCAATCAGGATTTTTCCAACCACAATGGGGGGAACATTCTCTTCGGGCCCGATGGCTATCTCTATATAGGTATGGGTGACGGCGGATCAGGGAATGATCCGAACAACCGTGCACAGGATAGCACGCAACTTCTCGGCAAGATGCTCAGGATCAATGTTGATAACGTGGTTCCTCCGGCAACATACTCGATCCCATCGGACAATCCTTTTGTGGCATTCGGACCCAACGTTCGAAAAGAAATCTGGGCACTCGGTATGCGAAACCCGTGGCGTTGGAGTTTTGACGCAGTGTCAGGCGAGCTATGGGTTGGCGATGTTGGTCAGAATGATTGGGAGGAGGTCGACCTCATTGAAAAGGGAAAAAACTACGGTTGGCGCATCATGGAGGGATTTAACTGCAACCCCAACATTGGGGGATGCAATCCAACCGGACTGACGCCGCCGATAAAGGAATATTCTCACAGTCTGGGATTCTCGGTGACAGGTGGCTACGTATATCGGGGTTACCGAAGGCCTGAGCTTTATGGCGCATACGTCTATGCAGATTATGGAAGTGGCCGGATCTGGAAGCTTCGATACATCAATGGAATGATCACGGAAGACTCACTCTTATACGATGCACCCTATTCTATCTCCTCTTTCGGCGAAGATCAGGATCACGAATTGTATATCGTTCGTTACTCGGGATCTCCTAGCATCTATCGCTTCGCTGGACAGCCGTTCAATCCTAATCCCACAACTGTTGTTATGGCTCCGAACGGCGGTGAAGTTTGGGAGTACGGAACGGTGAAGAATATCCTCTGGTACTCTGTGAACGTTGACACGGTGAGCCTCTCCTACCGAATTTCGGATAGTGACCCCTGGGTGCCGATCGCTGGAGGTATCCCTGCATCGACTGGAACGTATGCATGGACGATACCAGCGCTCAACACAACGGATGCGCGAGTTGCGATCACAACATCTGACACTTCCGTTTCAGATATCAGCAATAATGTATTCACTATTGCCACTGCATCCATTGCAGTCAGTGATGATTCGGTTGACTTCGGAATTGTCTCCTTGCAGATGTCGGCGTTCGACACGGTACTCGTATCAAACACCGGCAACGCCGTGCTCAACATTACAAGTGCGACGATCGATTCGTCTGGATTCTCTGTCCTGCAGCCAACTCTCTCCGTTCCGCCTGGTCAGAGCCGAGATTTGATTGTTTTGTTTTCGCCCCTTGAGGAACGTGATTATGCTGCGACGCTTCAACTCACAAGTAACGCACCGTCATCTCCCACTATCATTTATCTCTCCGGGAATGGACTTGGGGGATTGGGCGTTGACGAACGAGGTGGATTGCCGGGACAATTCGAACTATTTCAGAATTATCCAAATCCGTTTAACCCCACGACGATTATTCGGTATGCAGTGCCGAGCGCACAGTTTGTTACTTTGAAGGTTTACGATATGCTCGGTCGGGAAGTAGCAACGCTTGTGAATGAGATAAAACAACCGGGATACAAGACCGTTCAGTTTCATTCAGCCAAGTTATCGAGCGGAGCATACTATTACAAAATGACAGCGGGGGCATTCACGGAAACCAAGAGAATGGTCCTCGTCCGCTAACATACCGACACATCTTCATGTTTGCACAAACGGCGCCGTTGTTTTTTCCAAACCAATCAGCGCTAAATGTCTTGACTTTCCGTGCGTCTGTTTGTATCCTATAGGTGGAATTGTGATGTCTTCGACAAAGGTGACTCCGGTTCCTTCAACTGTTCTGTTGTCAGGGGACAAATCAACACAGGAGGTTGATGACCAAATTTCTACTACCGTTCCTCTTACTTACCCCCATACTTTTTGACCTTTCTGTGCCGAGTAGAGTCGCATCGGCGCAAGAGACATTTTTCCCGCCGGCGGTCGGTGGGGGATGTGTTGTCGATACTATTGTTTCCGGTCAGGATGTTGAACAACCGTTGTCTCTCGCGTTTGCGAGTCGTGATAATGGTGTTTTCTTCTTCACGGAAAGGAGCAAGGGTCTTGTAAGGATCGTCGAGCGAGGCAGATTGAACCCTGTTCCGTTTGCATCATTGCATGTAAGCACGAATGATGAGCGGGGAGCACTTGGCGTTGCAGCGCATCCTTATTACCCGGACTCACCTTTCGTCTACGTTCTTTACAACCGACTGGGAGATAGAGCCAATATCGTCGTTCGGTTCAGAGACTCAAGTGCGATCGGCGTTGATCCTCAGGTGATCTTCGCGGTGCCACGATTGGGGGTGCATACTGTGCATGAGGGGGGTTCGCTCTCTGTTGGCCCGGATGGAACGCTGTATGTTGGAATATCGGAATATCATGGCGAGGGAACTACCGACGATGACGGCAATTCTGGGGCAAAGGTCTATCGCATCATGCTCAATGGGGACATCCCGGAGGATAACCCGGAAGGAGAAAACCCATTGTGGTGGCTTCGCGATCACGGCTCTGTCAATCTCGCATTCAATGCGTCAAAAAACATATGCTTTGGCACAGGCAATAACCTTGGCTATAAGGCATCGGACGGATTCGGTGTTGTTGGCACAAGAACTCTTCTACCCACCTCAGCGTTTCCGATAGACTCTCTTCCTCATTTTGAGAGCATTGCAATGTATGAGGGGACAGCCTTTCCGCGATTGAGATCGAGACTTCTCGCTGTGTCAAGGCTAGATCCTCATGTATGGGTGCTGGAGGTTTCAGACAAAGGGGATACGATCATTGCTGCGAGCAGAACCGAATTTCCATTTCTTTCTCCAGGTTATCGGAACATTGCCGTTGGACCTGCCGGAGGTATTTATCTTATTACTACGAGCGGATCGATTATTCGGTTCCGACCATTTCCCCCGCAATTTCTGTCGGCAGCTTCAACTCTTGCGACCCAGGACGTTGAGTACCGTTACACACCTCTTCTCAGCGGGACTCCCGCGGTTGTATCAGTTTTGTCGGGACCGGAGGGAGTCGCTTTCGATCGGGAGACAGGGATTCTCCATTGGACACCGACCAACGCCGAGGCACTTCGCGGACAACAGATAATTATACTCCAGGCGGAGAATGGTGCAGGGTTGGTTGACCAGGTTATTAATGTGAGCGTCGCAAATGTCAATGATGCTCCACAAGCGGTGCG
>DASWHW010000072.1:0-38731 GCA_036397975.1 Bacteroidota bacterium | reverse complement strand
TTACAGCGGTAGATAATTTTACAAGTCGGTGGAAACCAAAAATCATGCCTTTCCCGTTGACTATTTCCCCTATTTTGTTATATTTATCTGCTCAACTCTCAAGTCGGGTCCCTTTTTGTTCGGCAATAATGTAATCGCACCGGGGAAAGCAGGTGGGGGCTGTAGTATCTCGCGCTGGCGTAGCTCAATTGGTAGAGCAGCTGATTTGTAATCAGCAGGTTGCGGGTTCGAGTCCCATCGCCAGCTCAATGCGTTCTGGCCGGAGTCGTCTGAAAAATTCGAGATGGGTATGACGAGCATCGCTGGGCAGGTAGCGAAGCGGTCAAACGCAACAGACTGTAAATCTGTCGGCTTCGGCCTTCGGAGGTTCGAATCCTCCCCTGCCCACATGCGGGAGTAACTCAGTTGGTAGAGTCACAGCCTTCCAAGCTGTTGGTCGCGGGTTCGAGTCCCGTCTCCCGCTCACTGTTGACAAAAGCTGAAGTTACCGCTTGCGTAGCTCAGTTGGTAGAGCACGTCCTTGGTAAGGACGAGGTCACCGGTTCAATCCCGGTCGCAAGCTCGACACACAAAAAAACAATTTTCCTAGATAGGGAGATCTCCCGTGCGAGACATTATCACTTTGGAATGTACGGACTGCAAACGCAGGAACTACTCGACGACCAAGAATAAGAAAAAACAGACCGGTCGTGTTGAATACAAAAAGTTCTGCCGGTGGTGCAGCAAGCACACCTCCCACAAGGAGACGAAGTAACCGAAGGCGTTGGCCGCCACGCGACTCTCCGCTTCGACACAGATGTTCGATACGTCAGTAGCTCAATTGGCTAGAGCAGCGGTCTCCAAAACCGCAGGTTGGGGGTTCAAGTCCCTCCTGACGTGCTGACGGGCCAAGGGATCGAAGGTCCAACAAATACACTAGTGGATACGAAGGATTATGAAAGAAAAGATCATTGCGTTTTTTACAGACATCGTCAAGGAAATGGGTAAGGTGACGTGGCCCAAGAAGGAGGAACTCCGCAGTTCGACAGTCATCGTCCTTATCGCATGCGTACTCATCTCCATTTTTGTTTATGTCTCCGACACGATTGTCGACGGCGCTTTGCGCTGGCTCATTGAACAGCTCTAAGCGAGGACGCCTTGGAAAAGAAATGGTATGTGCTCCGGACATACTCCGGTCACGAAAATAAGGTGAAAGCCTATATCGAGAACGAAATTGTGCAAGCTGGTCTCGTGGAGAAGGTGTCGTCCGTGATTGTTCCGTCGGAAAAAGTATTCGAGGTAAAAGACGGAAAGAAGAGAAGCAAGACCCGCACGTTCTTTCCTGGCTATATTCTTATCGAGGCTGATCTCGATAAAACCGTCACGCACCTAATCCTGAATACACCGTCGGTGATCAGTTTTGTTGGACCGAAAAACGAACCAGCGCCGTTACAACCGGCGGAAGTTCGAAAACTGATCGGCAAGATTGAAGAGAAGCGCGAAGTGGAAGTGATCGAAGTGCCTTTCAAAGTTGGCGATGCTGTGAAAGTGACCGATGGCCCGTTCAATAATTTTACTGGGTTTGTGCAGGAGGTGAGTGAAGAGAAGATGAAGCTGAAAGTGATGGTTTCCATTTTTGGACGCAAGACCCCGGTCGAATTGGATTTCAGCCAGGTGGAAGAAGAAAAGTAACGTTCGATAGATTGTAAAGGAGAGTCATGAAAAAAGTAACAGGATTCATTAAGCTCCAGATTCCTGCTGGCCAGGCAAATCCAGCGCCACCTGTCGGACCTGCCCTCGGTCAGAAGGGTGTCAATATTATGGAGTTCTGCAAGCAGTTCAATGCGAAAACGCAGACGCAACCGGGCATGGTGATCCCGGTGGTGATTACCGTTTTCTCAGACAAGTCCTTCACATTTATTACGAAGACACCTCCGGCGGCAACACTTTTAGTGAAAGCTGCGAAACTGGACAAGGGATCGGGAGAACCAAATCGAAACAAGGTAGGGAAAGTTACATCGCAACAGGTTCGTGAGATCGCACAATTGAAAATGCCGGACTTGAACGCAAATGACATTGAAGCAGCGATGACGATGGTTGCAGGAACAGCACGAAGCATGGGCATCACAGTCGAAGGTTGAACAAACAACAAACGTAACGTGGGAGTCCGGCTTGGACATTAGAACCACAGGAGAAAGAAATGCATTTCAGCAAGAGGTACAAAGCAAGCGCGGCAAAGGTTGAGCTGAAAAAAGACTATTCTATTGACGAAGCGATCACCAAAGTAAAGGAAAGCGCGACAGCGAAGTTCGTCGAGTCTGTGGATATTGCTGTGCGTCTCGGCGTCGATCCGAAGAAGGCTGATCAAGCGATTCGTGGTACCGTCGCTCTACCTCATGGCGCAGGAAAGGAAGTGCGCGTCCTCGTTCTTGCGAAGCCGCCAAAAGACGAAGAGGCGAAAGCTGCCGGGGCAGATCATGCAGGACTTCAGGAGTATGTACAGAAAATCCAGGGTGGTTGGGCTGACATTGATGTCATTATCGCCACTCCTGATGTTATGATGGAAGTAGGAAAGCTCGGAAAGATCCTCGGTCCACGCGGTCTTATGCCGAATCCAAAAAGCGGAACAGTCACACCCGATGTCGCGAAGGCGGTAAAAGAAGTGAAGGCGGGGAAAATAGAATTCCGTGTTGATAAGGCGGGGATACTCCATGCCTCAATTGGGAAGGCGAACTTCGAATCAAAGCAGCTATCCGACAATATTCACGCATTCTTGAATACTGTCGCGAAACTTCGTCCGGCGACAGCCAAAGGCACCTATATAAAGAGTATTACACTTTCCAGCACCATGGGGCCGGGAGTGAAGATTGACCGCAATCAGGTTGCGGCGCACTGAAGATTTTACGCACTCACTAATCATCATTAATGTGTCTCTTGCCCGGCAACGAAAGTTGACCGGGGCTTCTCTCGAGACCCACATCCTACGATTCGTAGGGAGGTAGAATGAAACGTTCTGAAAAAGAGGAAATCATTTCGAGTGTCTCCGACCAGCTTGGCCGAGCAAAAGGAATGTTCTTCACAGACTTTACCGGATTAACAGTTGAAGAAGTGACGGAACTTCGTCGCGACTTTCATAAATCCGGGATCGACTACAAGGTCGTGAAGAACACTCTTATCCAAAAGGCCATGGAGGCTGCGGGTGGATATGACAAGGTGTTTGATGTTCTTGTCGGACCGACCGCTGTCGCTTTTGCCAATGAGGATCCGGTTGCGCCAGCGAAGATTATTCAGAAATTTTCCCAAAAGCACAAAAAGCTCTCTCTGAAGGCGTGCCTCGTTGAGAAACAGTACTACGAGGGTTCAAAGCTTGCCGAGATTGCAAGTATCCCAGGCCGCAAAGACCTTATGGCAGGGATTGTTGGAAGTATCCAGTCGCCACTGGCCGGTGTTCCAACCGTTCTGAATGCGGTGATGCGAGACCTGGTCAGTGTTTTCGGAGAAATTGAAAAGAAAAAAGCTGCCTAGCAGCGCCGCGATTGTTATTAATTTCATCCTAAAGGAGAAACAAATGTCCGCAGTAGCAGAAATTGTAGAAAAAATTGAAAAGCTTTCGCTTCTGGAAGCCGTTGAGCTGAAGAAAGCTTTGGAAGAAAAATTTGGCGTGACTGCCGCAGCGCCGATGATGATGGCGGGCGCAATGCCGGCCGCAGGCGGAGCCGCTCAGGCTGCCGAGGAAAAGACTGAATTCACGGTTCTGCTGAAAGAGGCCGGTGCTCAGAAAATCAATGTCATTAAGGTCGTTCGTGCTGCTACCTCACTTGGTTTGAAGGAAGCAAAAGACCTCGTTGATGGTGCCCCCAAACCAGTGAAGGAGGGAATCTCCAAAGCCGACGCCGAGAAGCTCAAGAAGGAATTAGAAGAGGCCGGAGCAAAAGTCGAGCTGACATAACATCGCAGGGTATTCGATACGTTGTCCCCTCATTCCGAGGGGCGAGGTGTCTGGCGTTCCAGCCGATAAGCAGGGTTCCACAATGAATTCCTTTTATCGGCTCACTATTTTGAAAAGAAACTGTTGAGAGATCGTTCGCTGATCATCGAATCGCGACATCTCTCCAATACAAGATGAAGGAGAGGTACTTTTGAAGAACCAATCCAATGGTAGGATTTCCTTTGGGAAGATTCCGTCGCTGATTGATGCGCCGGATTTGTTAAATGTACAGCTTGAGTCGTGGGAGGCGTTCCTCCAACGGGATGGTTCCTCGGGCCGTCGGAAGAACAAGGGTCTCCAGGCCGTGTTCAAGATGAACTTCCCCATTACCGATGCACGGGAAAACTTCCTTTTAGAGTTCGTCGAGTATTACGTTGAAAAACCCAAGTACACCGTTCTGGAGTGCGAAGAGCGTGGCCTGACTTTCGCAGTTCCCATTAAGGCGAAGCTCCGTCTTTCTCAAAAAGCCGAGGATGGCAAGTCGTATATCAACACGATTGAACAGGATGTGTATCTCGGCAATCTTCCCACCATGACACACCGGGGAACCTTCATCATTAACGGTGCTGAGCGTGTTGTTGTCAGCCAATTGCACCGATCGCCGGGGGTTTTCTTTAGCGAGTCGATTCATCCAAACGGGACGCCAATTTTCTCTGCTCGTATTATTCCCTTCCGTGGTTCTTGGGTAGAGTTTACCACCGATATCAACAACATCATGTACGCGTACATCGACAGGAAGAAGAAGTTCCCTGTCACAACACTCCTACGTGCTCTCGGATATTCATCCGACGATGAAATTCTTCAGTTATTCAATCTCGTCGAAGAAATTGAAGTCGGCAAGGTCAATCTAGCGGACTACATCGGCCGAGTTATTTGTAGCGACGTGATTGATAAGAAGACAGGAGAGATTCTCCTCAGCAAGGATGCCCCTGTTGCAGAGGAAAATATCAAACAGCTGAAAAAGTCCACGGTAAAAAAGATCCGCCTCCTGAAACTCCAGGGAAACGAGACATCGGTCATTGCGAACACTATCATGAAAGATGTTTCGCGCTCTGAAGAAGACGCACTTGGTGCGATCTACCGTCAACTCCGATCGGGCGATGCGCCGGATCTCGAAACCGCGAAAAACCTCATCGACCGTCTCTTCTTCAACGAAAAGCGGTACGACCTTGGCGATGTTGGCCGTTACCGGCTCAACAGCAAGTTGGGGCTGGGCATTCCTCCCACAACGACGACGCTGACGAAGGAAGATATCATTGCAATTATTAACTACCTGATTGACCTGCAGCAGGGGAAAAAATCAGTTGACGATATCGACCATCTTGGTAACAGACGGGTCCGGACAGTCGGCGAACAAATTGCACAGCAGTTCAATATTGGTCTCGCTCGGATGGCGAGAACTATCCGTGAGCGAATGAACATCCGTGACAACGAAAACCTTGCACCGCAGGATCTGGTGAATGCCAGAACGATCAGCAGCGTGATCAATGCATTCTTTGGAACGAATCCTCTCTCTCAGTTCATGGATCAAACCAATCCTCTTGCCGAGCTGACGAACAAGCGCCGCATGTCTGCCCTCGGACCAGGCGGACTGACCCGCGAACGCGCGGGGTTTGAGGTTCGGGACGTCCATTATACTCATTACGGACGCCTCTGTCCCATCGAGACTCCGGAAGGCCCGAACATCGGCCTAATTTCTTCACTGTGTATTCATGCGCGGGTGAACGAATTCGGCTTTATTGAAACACCGTATCGCATCGTGAAGAATGGAAAAGTAACGGAGGAGATTGAATACCTCACGGCAGAGCAGGAAGATACTTTCACGATCGCCCAGGCAAACGCTATTCTAGATGGCAAAGGGAATTTCGCTAGCGACAGGGTGAAGGCCCGGTTTCAAGGTGACTTTCCGGTTGTGCAACCGGGCGAGATCCAATATATGGACATTGCCCCGAATCAGATCGTTAGCGCGGCTGCTGGACTGATCCCGTTTCTCGAGCATGATGATGCCAATCGAGCTCTGATGGGATCGAATATGCAGCGCCAATCAGTTCCTCTCCTTCGTCCGCAGGCGCCACTGGTAGGAACCGGACTCGAGGAAAAGCTCGCCCGGGATTCCCGCAGCCTGATTGTTGCAGAACGAAACGGAGTCGTGGAATATGTCGATGCAAATAGAATTAGCGTTCTCTATGATATCGACGATTCAAGCGTTGAGGCTTTGACTTCATTTGACGATAAGCGACGAGTTGAATACCGGTTGACGAAGTTCTTCCGGACCAATCAGGATACGTGCATCAATCAGAAAGTCATCGTGAACCCCGGGGATAAGATTAAGAAAGGGGACGTCCTTGCGGATGGTGCGGCGACCGAACGAGGCGAACTCGCCCTTGGGCGAAATGTTCTTGTTGCGTTCATGCCCTGGTACGGCTATAACTTTGAAGATGCGATCATTGTCAGCGACAAGATCGCCTCTCAGGATATCTTCACATCCATTCACATAGAAGAATTCGAGCTACAAGTGCGCGACACAAAGCGCGGCGAGGAGGAGTTGACGCGTGAAATTCCGAATGTGAGCGAAGAAGCGACTAAAGACCTCGACGAAAATGGTATTGTTCGCATTGGCGCGGAGGTGTTCGAAGGGGACATCTTGATTGGAAAGATTACTCCAAAAGGTGAATCCGATCCAACGCCGGAAGAAAAATTGTTAAAAGCGATTTTCGGTGAAAAGGCGGGCGATGTAAAAGATGCATCCCTCAAAGCGCCTCCGGGCATGAAGGGTGTTGTCATCGCAACAAAGCTGTTCAGCCGCAAGAAGAAAGACGCAGAATCGAAGAAGGAAGACAAGCGGCGAAGTGATGCACTTGATCGGCAGCGACGAAAGGTCTTGGCGGATCTGAAGGAGCAGCTTGGCAAAAAACTTGGCCTCGTGTTGAACGAGGAAAAGTCCAACGGAATCCGCGACACTGATGGAAACATGGTCTTCCGCAGCGGCACATCATTACACACCGACACGTTCACCACGCTGGAAGACATTGAAAAGCTTGACTACTCGTCAGATTGGGTTGAGGATAAAAGGAAAAACACGATCGTCACGAAAATCTTCACAAGTTATTTTGATCGTCGTGAAGGCGTTGAAGAGGAATTCCGTCACGAGAAGAATAAGATCCAGCTCGGCGACGAGCTCCCGCCGGGTGTCGTGCAACTTGCAAAGGTCTATGTCGCAAAGAAGCGGAAACTCTCCGTCGGCGACAAAATGGCCGGACGCCACGGGAATAAGGGTGTCGTCTCGAGAATTGTTCCTTCGGAAGACATGCCATTCCTCCCCGATGGGACACCGGTCGATATCGTTCTGAATCCTCTCGGAGTGCCGTCGCGCATGAATCTCGGTCAACTATTCGAGACCGCTCTTGGGTGGGCCGCGAAAGATCTTGGGGTGACGTTCGCCTCGCCAATTTTTGACGGCGCTACATGGGATGATGTCGCGGAGCAACTCAAAAAGGCAGGCCTGAATGAAAACTCGAAATCAATCCTTTATGATGGGAAAACCGGCGAGCGGTTCGATCAGGAAGTGACCGTTGGGTATCTCTACATGCTCAAGCTCTCTCACCTTGTCGATGATAAAATTCACGCTCGTTCAATTGGACCGTACTCGTTGATTACCCAGCAGCCGCTGGGTGGGAAGGCACAGTTCGGCGGTCAGCGCTTTGGAGAAATGGAAGTGTGGGCGCTTGAAGGATATGGCGCCGCACATGTGTTACAGGAGATGCTGACCGTCAAGAGCGACGATGTCTCCGGTCGTGCAAAGGTTTATGAGGCGATCGTCAAGGGAGAGAATCTCCCTGAGTCAAATATTCCAGAATCATTTAATGTGTTAATCCGCGAGCTCATGGGACTCGGACTCGAAGTGAAGCTGGATTAAGGAACAAATTCCTTAATCCGCACAAAAATTTTTGGAGGAACACAATGGCGTTTATGCATCACGAAAGAGAAACACGAAAGAACTTTACCCGGATCACTATCAGTCTTGCCTCACCCGACATGATCTTGCAAAGGTCGCGTGGTGAGGTGACGAAGCCCGAGACAATCAACTATCGCTCATTTCGTCCCGAAAAGGACGGGTTGTTCTGCGAAAAGATATTCGGTCCGGTGCGGGATTGGGAATGTGCTTGCGGAAAGTATAAGCGAATTCGATACCGCGGAATCATCTGTGACCGTTGCGGCGTCGAAGTCACTCAAAAGAGCGTTCGTCGGGAACGCATGGGACATATTGCCCTTGCTGTTCCAATTGTTCACATCTGGTACTTCCGGTCGCTTCCGTCAAAAATCGGTTACATCCTCGGGATCACTACCAAGGATCTGGAAAAGATTGTCTACTACGAATCGTACGTCGTGGTGAATCCCGGTACAACCGGACTTCAAAAGAAAGACCTCATTTCCGAAGACCAGTACTTCGAAATCCTGAACACGCTTCCGGAAAACAATGATGATCTTGAGCCGACGGACAAAAAGCGTTTCGTTGCAAAAATCGGAGGCGAAGCGGTTAAGGACCTCTTGAAGGAAGTGGATATGAACGAGCTGGCGGCACAGCTCCGGATGCAGGTCATCGAGGAAACCTCAGTCCAAAAGAAACAGGATGCATTGAAGCGGCTGCGGGTTGTTGAGGCTTTTCGGGAGGATGAAGATGGGCCTCTCAACAAGCCTGAGTGGGCAGTCATGGATATTATCCCGGTTATTCCGCCGGAGCTCCGTCCGCTGGTCCCTTTGGAAGGGGGTCGATTTGCCACATCGGATTTGAATGACCTTTATCGCCGCGTTATTATTCGCAATAACCGACTGAAGCGCCTTATCGACATCAAAGCCCCGGATGTTATTCTCCGCAATGAGAAGAGAATGCTCCAGGAGGCAGTTGATTCTCTCTTTGATAATTCGAGGAGGATCAACGCGGTGCGAAGCGATAATAATCGTGCGCTGAAATCTCTCTCCGATATGTTGAAAGGAAAGCAAGGACGGTTCCGCCAGAATCTCCTTGGTAAGCGGGTGGACTACTCCGGCCGATCAGTGATCGTTGTAGGTCCAGAGTTGCAGCTCCATCAATGCGGACTGCCGAAGGATATGGCCGTTGAACTCTTCAAACCGTTCGTCATCCGAAAGTTGATAGAGCGTGGTGTGGTGAAGACCGTGAAGAGTGCGAAGAAAATGGTGGATAAGAAGGGTGCGGAGGTGTGGGAAATTCTCGAGAACATTATTGACGGCCACCCCGTTCTTCTCAATCGGGCTCCCACGCTCCACCGCCTGGGAATTCAGGCTTTCCAGCCTGTCCTCGTGGAAGGAAAGGCAATTCGAATCCACCCCATGGTTTGCACGGCATTTAACGCAGACTTTGATGGAGATCAGATGGCCGTGCATGTGCCGCTTTCCTTTGATGCACAGTTGGAAGCGCGCATCCTCATGCTTTCAAGTCACAATATTCTTTCGCCGGCAAGCGGATCACCAATCGTTACTCCGACGCAAGACCAGGTTCTTGGGTGTTACTATTTGACAAAGTCGCGAGAAAGGGACCTTGGCGACGGGCTCGTATTCTCTTCGATGGATGAAGCTGTTATCGCATTCAACCACCGGCGCGTTGGCTTGCACGCACGCATTAAGGTCCGTCTTGGCAACGTCATGATGGAAACAACGACGGGTCGGGTTCTCTTTAATCAGATCGTGCCGAAGGAAATCGGATTCATTAACGAACTGTTGAACAAGAAGCGGCTGGTTCAAATAATCGCTGCATGTTTCCGCAAAGTTGGTAATCTCAAAACAGCAGAGTTCCTTGATCAACTCAAAGATACCGGCTTCCGGTATGCTACCGCCGGAGGATTGTCGGTAAGCCTTAACGACGTGACAATTCCAAAGGAAAAAGAGGAGATCATTTCCAAGGCGCAGAAGAGTGTCGATGAAGTGTACAGTCAATATACTCGCGGATTCATCACGAATGGTGAACGGTACAACAAAGTCATTGATATCTGGACCCGCGCGACAACGCGTGTTGCGGAAAAACTTTTCGACTCACTGCAGCACTCTGAAGAAGGTTTCAACTCACTCTACATGATGGTGGACTCAGGTGCACGAGGTTCGAAAGAACAGGTTCGTCAGCTTGCCGGTATGCGTGGACTGATGGCGAAACCCCAGAAGAGTCTTTCAGGTGCGACCGGGGAATTGATTGAAAACCCCATCATCGCCAACTTTCGAGAAGGGTTGTCCATTCTCGAGTACTTCATTTCTACCCACGGAGCGCGTAAAGGCTTGGCGGATACTGCCCTGAAGACAGCGGATGCAGGTTATCTTACGCGTCGGCTTGTGGACGTGGCGCAGGACGCGATTATATCTCTCAATGATTGCGGTACAATTCGAGGTGTAATCACCGGAGCGCTCAAAGAAGGAGAAGACATCAAAGAACCGCTTGCTGAGAGAATCCTTGGTCGAGTTTCTGTTCATGATGTAATTGACCCGCGTACGGGGGAGATGATTGTCAGCAACGGCGATCTTATCGATGAAGAGAGAGCGAATCGAATTGCAGAGTCATCGATCGAGACCGTCGAGATTCGTTCAGTGTTGACCTGTGAGGCGAAGCGCGGTATTTGCGGACTCTGCTATGGGAGAAATCTCACCACCGGCAAATTGATTCAAGTTGGCGAGGCAGTCGGCATCATTGCTGCCCAGTCGATCGGTGAGCCGGGAACCCAGTTGACCCTTCGTACATTCCACACCGGAGGGACCGCGAGCTTGATTGCGTCGCAATCGCAAGTGCATTCCAAATTCGAAGGTAAGATTTCCTACGAGGGAATCAAGTTCATCGAGATGGAAGACGACGCCGGCCCGAAGATTATCGTGTCAGGTCGCAGCGGGATCGTGAATGTTCTCGACCATGACAATCGAATGCTGACGAAGTATGACGTTCCCTATGGAGCTGTTCTTCTTGTGAAGGATGGATCTGCGATCCAACGCGGTGAAATCATTTACGAGTGGGATCCTTACAACGCGGTGATTATTTCTGAACACGGTGGGGTCGTGTCATATCAGGACCTGAAAGAGAATGTTACTTTCAGGGAAGAACCTGATGAACAAACAGGGCATATCCAAAAAGTTGTTGTTGATTCTCGTGACAAGACACTCAGCCCGAATATTATTATCACGCGCAACGGGCAAAAGATTGCAACGTATTTAGTGCCGACGCGGGCGCACTTGGTAGTCGATGATAAGCAGGAAATCGGTCCTGGAACTGTCCTCGTAAAGATTCCTCGTGACATCGGAAAAAACAGGGACATCACGGGCGGTCTTCCGCGAGTAACGGAACTTTTTGAGGCGCGCAGTCCCAACGATCCGGCGATCGTGGCGGAGATTGACGGAACAGTCTCTTTCGGAGCGCAGAAGAGAGGTTCTCGCGAAGTCATCGTCAGTAGTCACGACGGACAGGACATTCGTAAATACGCGATTCCCCTTGGCAAACATGTGTTGGTCCAGGAAAAGGATGTGGTTCGTTCTGGTGAGCGGTTGTCAGATGGAGCGATTGATCCCCATGATATCCTCCGAATCAAAGGTGTGGGTGTGGTTCAGGAATATCTTGTCAATGAGATTCAGGAGGTGTATCGAATCCAGGGTGTGAAGATCAATGACAAACACATCGAGATCATTGTCCGTCAAATGATGCAGAAACTACGCATTGTTGACTCTGGTGATACGAAGTTTCTGGAGGGAGATTATGTTGATAAACTTCGTTTTGAAGAGGAGAACGAATCTTTGCGGGATAAAGTGGTGGTGACAGGAAAAGGAGATTCCAAATACAAGAATGGACAGATTGTCTCGAAGAAAAAAGTGCGTGAGGCAAATGGCGATCTGAGAAAGAAGGCGAAGAAGGTTGTTGAGTATCGTGACGCCATGTCCGCAACCTCGGAGCCGGTACTGCTTGGCATAACATCAGCATCGTTGTCCACCGATAGTTTTATATCGGCTGCATCATTCCAGGAGACAACGAAGGTCCTGACGGATGCTGCGATATCCGGAAAAGTGGATAACCTTCTCGGATTGAAGGAAAATGTGATTATGGGTCACCTCATCCCAGCAGGGACGGGACTCAAGCACTTCCAAGACATCCTTGTGACATCCCGTGGCGGATTTGAGCAGGAAGAGATCGTTGAAGAAGTCGACCCTGTTCAGAAGGCCCGTTCAAGGGAAAAGGTCGAAGTAGAATAATTCATTTACGGCGCCGAAAGACATAGCGTTTATCTTGACAAAGAAGATGTGATTTCGTATCTTCATTAGCTTTTGTCGTTCAAAGTAGTCATTCGGAGTGGTAAATTGCCAACGATTAATCAGTTAGTGCGAAAAAGCCGGGAAAGAGTTACCTGGAAAAGCAAAGCTCCGGCAATGGAGGGCAGTCCTCAAAAAAGAGGAGTTTGCACAAGGGTGTATACCACCACGCCCAAAAAGCCCAACTCTGCCTTGCGCAAGGTAGCACGTGTGCGTTTGACGAATGGGATCGAGGTTACGGCCTACATTCCTGGCGAGGGGCACAATCTACAGGAGCACTCGATCGTGATGATTCGTGGAGGAAGAGTTAAGGACCTTCCCGGGGTTCGCTATCATATCATTCGTGGTACCCTCGATACTGCTGGTGTTGCAGACCGCAAGCAAGCCCGCTCCAAGTACGGTGCGAAACGAGCAAAGTCCTAGTCACCTTTAATTATTGACATTCTGTGAGAAAAAAAACATCAAGTGGCAGGCATGATACGCCTGACCCAAAATATGGCGACCCTCTGGTATCCGAGTTTATCAACTGTGTGATGAAGGGGGGAGGAAAACATCGTGCACGACGAATTCTGTACGATGCGTTTTCGATTATTGAGGATCGGACAAAAGGCGACGGCCTTGAGGTGTTTAAAAAGGCGATGAGCAACGCCCGTCCGGTACTCGAAGTTAAAGCCCGACGCGTTGGCGGTGCCACCTATCAAGTTCCGACGGAAGTTCGACATGATCGCAGCGTTGCTCTTGCAATTCGCTGGCTGATCAATTATGCGTCCGAAAGGAAAGATCGTTCGTTTTCCCAAAAACTCGCTGCGGAATTCATTGCAGCCTCCAATGGAGAAGGCAACGCCATCAAGAAGAAAGACGACACGCATAAGATGGCGGAAGCGAACAAGGCGTTCGCTCATTTCCGCTGGTAGAACAAAAGTTTGTGATCATATAAATTACGAAGAAATGCCAAGGCAATACCCTTTAGAGAAGACTCGCAACATCGGAATCAGCGCCCACATCGACGCGGGCAAGACGACGACCACTGAGCGCATCCTTTTTTACACAGGCGTGCTGCACAGGATGGGTGAGGTCCATGACGGCGCCGCAACCATGGATTGGATGGAGCAGGAGAAAGAGCGAGGCATTACCATTACCTCAGCCGCCACCACCTGTTTTTGGGATAAGCATCGCATTAATATCATTGATACACCCGGACACGTTGACTTTACTGTCGAAGTAGAGCGCTCTCTCCGCGTGCTCGACGGTGCTGTTGCATTGTTTTGTTCTGTTGGTGGAGTTGAACCACAGTCGGAAACCGTCTGGCGTCAAATGGATAAGTACGGCGTACCGCGGCTGGCATTTGTGAATAAGATGGATCGCGTGGGAGCGGATTTTCTCGGTGTTGTTGACATGATCAAGAAACGGCTTGCTGCGAACGCCATCCCGATTCAGCTGCCGGTTGGAGAAGGAGACATCTTTGCAGGGATTATTGACCTCGTGACTATGAAGGCGCGGATGTACAAGGAATCCTCGATGGGAGCTGAGTGGGATGAAATCGAGATCCCGCATGATATGAAAGCGCAGGCACAGGTTTATCGAACAAAGATGCTGGAAGCTATCTCCGACGAGGATGATACTTTGCTGGAGAAGTACCTTGACGGAAAAGAAATATCTCCGGCAGAAATCATGGCGGTGCTTCGTCGGTCATGTTTGAAGGTGAATATCATCCCCGTGCTTTGTGGATCGTCCTTCAAGAATAAGGGCGTCCAAATGCTCTTGGATGGTGTGGTCGACTATTTGCCTTCCCCGGTTGACGTCAATGATGCATCCATTCAGGGACACCACGTCAACATGACAGATCACATCACGCGAAAGGTAGATGATAAAGAGAAGTTCTCCGCGCTCGCATTTAAGATCATGACGGATCCGTTTGTCGGCAAACTCACATACTTTCGAGTGTATTCTGGAACGTTAAAGGCAGGATCGTACGTCTATAATTCCATCTCCGAGAAGAAGGAGCGTATCAGCCGCATCCTGCGTATGCATGCGAACACGCGCGAGGACGTTGAAGAAGCTTACTCTGGCGATATTGTCGCTGCCGTTGGGCTGAAGAACACGAGAACCGGCGACACATTATGCGATGAATCGGACCCGATAGTTCTTGAGAAAATGACGTTTCCTGACCCGGTCATCCATGTCGCGATTGAACCGAAAACAAAAGCAGATCAGGAAAAAATGGCGGAAGCCATCGCAAAATTGGCCGAAGAAGATCCAACGCTTCGTGTCTCGACCAACGAAGAGACAGGGCAGAATATTATTAGCGGAATGGGTGAGCTTCATTTGGAGATCATCATCGACCGGATGAAGCGCGAATTCCGCGTCGAAGCCAATATCGGAAAGCCCCAGGTTGCGTACAAGGAGACCATTCGGAAAAAGGTGCAAGCCGAGGGAAAATTTGTGCGGCAATCAGGCGGTCGCGGACAATACGGCCACGTGTGGATTGAGGTAGCCCCGAATGAAAAGGGCAAAGGTTTTGAATTTGAGAATGCCATTGTCGGCGGTTCTATTCCGAAGGAATACATTAAACCCGTAGAGCAGGGAATTGTCGAGGCGATGCGCAATGGAGTCCTCGCAGGATATCCCGTTGAAGACATTAAGGTGAAGTTGTTTGATGGCTCCTTCCACGATGTTGATTCTTCGGAAATGGCGTTCAAAGTTGCAGGTTCAATGGCGTTCAAGGAAGGTGCAAGAAAAGCTGATCCTGTTATACTCGAGCCGGTCATGGCAGTGGAGGTGGTGACACCCGAAGAGTATATGGGTGATGTTATCGGTGACTTAAACTCTCGCCGAGGAAAAATCGAGGGAATGAATCCACGGAAGGATGCACAGGTTATCACTGCGGCGGTACCTCTTTCTGAGATGTTCGGGTATTCGACCATCCTTCGATCGATGACACAGGGCCGCGCTATCTATAGTATGGAAATCTCACATTACGACGAGACCCCCAAGAGTGTTTCTGAGCAGATAATTGAAAAGGTAAAGGGCAAAGCCGCCTGATGGCCTGAATTTGAGTAACCGTTTATCCCCTTCATAGGAGACAATTACATGGCAAAAGAAAAATTTAATCGCGATAAGCCGCACGTCAACGTCGGAACAATCGGCCACGTGGATCATGGCAAAACAACCCTGACTGCTGCAATCACCATGGTGCTTGCCCGCAAGGGTCTGGCACAGATCCGCTCATTTGATAGCATTGATAATGCTCCGGAAGAGCGCGAGCGCGGTATTACCATCGCAACGGCCCATGTCGAGTACGCCACCGATAAGAGACACTATGCGCACGTCGATTGCCCGGGACATGCCGACTATGTGAAGAACATGATCACCGGTGCTGCGCAAATGGATGGCGCAATTCTCGTTGTTGCAGCGACCGATGGTCCCATGCCGCAGACGCGAGAACACATTCTTCTTGCCCGTCAGGTTGGGGTTCCCCGGATCGTTGTGTTCATGAATAAAGTTGATGCTGTTGATGACCCGGAACTTCTCGATCTCGTCGAATTGGAACTCCGCGAGCTTCTCAAGAAGTATGAATTCCCCGGAGACGATATTCCCATCATCCGTGGAAGCAGTCTGAAAGCTCTTGAGGCGGCAACGAAGCCTGAGACCCCAGTGGATGATCCCGCATTCAAATGCATCATGGAGCTCATGGACGCTGTAGACTCCTATGTCCCTGTTCCAGAGCGCGATATTGACAAGCCCTTCCTTATGCCGGTTGAGGACGTATTCTCGATTACCGGTCGCGGAACAGTGGGCACTGGACGTGTTGAGCGTGGCAAGGCGAAGGTTGGCGACGAAGTTGAAATTATCGGACTTGGCGCACATATGAAGAGCACTATTACCGGTGCGGAAATGTTCCGGAAGGAGTTGGATGAGGTTCGGGCGGGCGACAATGCCGGTCTTCTCCTTCGCGGTGTCGATAAGACGAATCTCGAACGCGGGATGGTTGTTGCAAAACCGGGGTCAATTACGCCCCACAAGAAATTTACCGCGCAGGTCTATGTTCTGAAAAAAGAAGAAGGTGGTCGTCATACCCCATTCTTCACCGGCTATCGTCCGCAATTCTACTTCCGAACAACGGACGTGACGGGTGTTGCAACGCTGCCGGGCGGAACGGAGATGGTGATGCCTGGAGATAACGTCGATGGAATGAGCATCGAGTTGATTACGACGATCGCGATGGAGGAAGGCCTTCGGTTTGCGATTCGCGAAGGCGGCCATACCGTCGGCGCCGGTGTTGTTACGAAAATTACTGAGTAATAAAACCTGGACCGGTGCCTGAAGCGCCGGTCTTTTGTTCTTCTTCTGGAGTACAACTAACTGTGGCTGGACAGAAAATACGAATAAAGCTAAAATCGTTTGATCACAACCTGATCGACAAGTCTGCGGAAAAAATCATCAAGACTGTAAAGTCAACAGGCGCTGTGGTCTCTGGCCCGATTCCGTTACCCACGAAGCGTACGGTTTATACTGTGCTTCGGTCTCCTCATGTTGACAAGAAGTCAAGAGAACAGTTCGAGACGCGTGCACACAAACGTCTCATCGATATCTTGAATTCGACCAACAAGACAGTCGATTCCTTGATGAAACTCGATTTGCCCGCGGGAGTCGATGTGGAAATCAAGGTCTGACCCGCATTTATTGACGTACGTAGGTGTCCTCTTGGCGTTGCTCGTTGCGTGCGCTGCGAGGGTGGAACGGTTATCGGACGTGGACGCTATGTACCGCGGCCGCGAATGGATTAGTAGTTCATATTGGATAGTGTCATGACAGGTCTCTTGGGAAAAAAAATTGGAATGACCAGCGTCTTCGATGAGACAGGACAGGTCATTCCGTGTACCGTTATCGAAGCGGGTCCTTGTTTTGTTACGCAAATAAAAACAATGGATCGCGACGGTTACCAAGCGGTTCAGCTTGGCTTTGCAGAGGCAAAGGAACGCCGGACAAGCAAACCCTTGCAGGGACATTTCGGGAAGGCGAATGTCAAGCCGAAACGCCTGGTCAGGGAGTTTGACCTCACCAATGGCGCCGAGTTGCAGCCTGGGCAGGAAATCCGGGTTGACTCGGTGTTTTCCAAAGGCGACGTTGTATCGGTAATCGGGACGTCAAAGGGACGGGGGTTTCAGGGCGTCGTGAAGCGACACCACTTCGGTGGTGGTTTCCGCACACATGGTCAGAGCGATCGGGAGCGCGCTCCGGGATCGATCGGGTCGTCGTCGTATCCATCACGAGTGTTCAAGGGAATGCGTATGGCAGGAAGAATGGGAGGAACGCAGGTCACTGTTCGAAATCTTAAGGTCGTTGGTGTTGTCGCAGATTCAAACCTGCTCCTTCTAAAAGGTTCGGTGCCGGGAGCAATCAATAGCTTTCTGGAAATTCGCAAAGACAAACCTCAATAGTGAGTAGCGGAAACAATGGAACTTGAAGTTTATAAAAAGAACGGTACGGCTTCTGGCGAGAAGGTGAAACTCGCTGTCGAAATATTCGGCATTGAGCCGAATGCACATGCAATCTACCAGGCCGTCCGAGTCTACATGAACAACCAGCGCCAGGGAACAGCGAAAGTAAAAACGCGTTCCGAGGTTCGTGGTGGGGGGAAGAAGCCGTTTAAGCAAAAGGGCACCGGTCAGGCGCGGCAAGGGACCCGTCGGAGTCCCCTAATGCCGGGAGGCGGTTCGATATTCGGACCCCAACCGCGTGACTACTCCATGACTCTTCCTTTGAAAGTGAAAAAGTTGGCACGTAAGTCCGCTCTCTCGCACAAAGCGAAGAACGGTGAGATAAAGATTGTTGAAGATTTTTCCCTTGAAGCACCGAGGACCAAAGAGATTGTATCGATTCTGAAAGCCCTCTCGCTGAATGAAAAGAAGACTCTTCTGCTCATGCCCTCCAACGATGGCAATGTGGTGAAGTCGGGAAGAAACATCCCACGGTTTGCTGTAGTGGTTGCAGATAAAGCTTCCACCTACGATTTGGTGAATAATCAAGTGCTCTTGATTCAAAAAAGTGCGGTTGAGGTTCTCCAGAACACCTTCAAGAACTAGAAGACGAGATAATGATGTTTGAAATACTTAAGAGACCAATCGTCACAGAAAAGATGACTGCGCTCCAGGAAAAGGGTCAGTATGCCTTCGAAGTAGACAAGGGCTCCAACAAAATTGAAATTGCTCGAGCAATTGAAAAAAAATTTAATGTCACAGTGATGAGCGTTCGCACGATGAGGCATAAGGGAAAGACGAAATCTCAATTAACGCGTCGTGGTCGATTCGCAGGCCGTACAGCAGGTTGGAAAAAGGCAGTGGTTCGTCTCAAGGAAGGTGATAAGATCGACTTCTTCCAGAATGTCTAGTACTCGCTCAATCAAAAAGAAAACGCTATGGCTATTAGAAAACTAAAACCGAGAACCCCCGGCACGCGATGGATGTCGGTGCCGAAGTTCGATGAGATTACAAAATCGGAGCCGGAGAAATCTCTAAGCAAGCCCTTAAAAAGGACCGGAGGAAGAAATAACACCGGGCGCATTACCTCACGGCATCGTGGCGGCGGGCATAAGAGATCGTACCGGGTTATTGATTTCAAACGGAACAAGCACGGTATGGACGCGAAGGTTGTTGCGATCGAATACGATCCGAATCGCTCAGCCCGCATAGCGCTGCTCCAATATGCGGACGGCGAAAAGAGATACATTGTTGCACCAAACGGAATCAAAGTGAATGACGTTCTCCAGTCGGGACCGGAGTCAGAGATTCGGGATGGCAATGCGATGCCGCTTGCGAATATTCCGGCGGGCACGTTCATTCATAACATCGAACTTCGTGTGGGAAAAGGAGCGCAACTTGCGAGGAGTGCAGGATCCTCGGTCCAGCTCATGGCAAAGGAAGGAAAGTTCGCACAGGTGAAACTCCCTTCTGGTGAAGTGAGGAACATCGCGAGTGATTGTTACGCAACGATCGGGTCGGTTGGGAACGCTGACCATGAAAACATCACTCTCGGAAAAGCAGGCAGATCGCGCTGGTTGGGGATCCGTCCGCAGTCGCGTGGTGTCGTGCAGAATCCGGTCGATCATCCGCACGGCGGTGGCGAGGGAAAGTCTCCACAGGGCAACCCGCATCCGGTTTCGCCGTGGGGATGGCATACGAAGGGGAAGAAGACTCGATGGAGAAAAAAACCATCAAGCAAATACATTGTGAAGCGTCGCAAGTAACGGGAAGCAAGGAACACTATGAGCCGTTCAATTAAGAAGGGTCCGTTCGTCAGCATCAAACTCCAGAATCAGGTGGAGACAATGAACAAGACCAATCAAAAAAAAGTGATCAAGACTTGGTCTCGTTCGTCAACGATCGCGCCGGATTTTGTAGGGCACACGTTTGCCGTCCACAATGGCAACAAGTTTATCCCTGTCTATGTTCATGAAGGAATGGTGGGCCATAAACTCGGAGAGTTTGCACCAACGCGTCAGTTCCGGAATCACCCTGGCGTGAAGAAGGAAGAAACGACGAAGGCAGACTAAAGATCTATGGAAGCTAAAGCAATCAACAGATACATCGGTACGTCGCCCCGCAAAATGCGGTTGGTTATTGATCTCATTCGGGGAAAACGGGTTGGAGAGGCGCTGCACATCCTGCACTTCTCGCCGAAACATGCCTCGAAGGTCGCGGAAAAGGTTCTGCGATCGGCGGTGTCCAATCTGCAGAATAAAGACGAGGGTGGTCGCGTCGATCCGGAAGATATGACAGTGAAAGAAGCATTCGTCGATGTCGGCATGACGATGAAGAGAATCAGCCCTGCCCCAATGGGTAGGGCATATCGGATTCGAAAACGATCAAACCATGTCACAATAGTAGTTGCTGCAGAGGCAAAAAAGGTAAAGGCAAAACCAAAACCAACACCTGCGCCGGCATCGGCAGCCAAGACGACTCGGAAAAAGAAAACAACGAAGGCTGCGAAGGCAGCCAAGAATTCCTAACGGAGGATTTTTGGGACAGAAAACACATCCGATTGGCTTTCGGCTTGGGATCATTCGCTCCTGGGATTCGAACTGGTACGAAGACAAATCGTTTTCCACCAAGCTGACTGAAGATCGAACGATTCGCGACTATGTCCGGAATCGTTTGAAGAAGGCGGGGATATCTCGCATCCTCATCGAGCGAACTCCGAAGCGGGCAGTTATTACCATCAATACCTCGCGACCGGGAATTGTCATCGGCCGAAGCGGCAAGGAAATTTCACAGCTTGAAGAAGAACTGAAGAAGATTACAAACAAAGAAGTCAAAATCCTCATCAACGAGATAAAGCGCCCTGAGCTGGATGCGTATCTCGTTGCAGAAAACATTGCGCAGCAACTCGAAGGGCGAATCGCATTTCGAAGAGCGATGAAATCGGGGATAACTGCGGCATTGAGGATGGGTGCAGAGGGCGTCCGTGTGATGACATCGGGGAGACTCGGCGGAGCGGAAATTGCGAGGCGTGAACAATACAAAGAAGGCAGAATTCCTCTGCACACCTTGCGTGCTGATATTGATTACGCCACGGCAACTGCTCGCACAATGTACGGTGCGATTGGCGTAAAAGTGTGGATTTGCAAAGGCGAGGTCCTTGATTCGCAAACCGCAATGCATCAACCGCCCCGCCGCGGCTCAGAAGTTAGGTAGGAGTAGCAATTATGTTAATGCCCAAGAGGGTAAAGTACCGAAAAGCCCAACGAGGACGAATGCGTGGGAAGGCTACGCGCGGTGCGAATGTCGACTTCGGCGATTTCGGATTGAAAGCACTGGAGCCGGGATGGATCACGCAGCGCCAAATTGAAGCGGCACGTGTTGCGCTGACGCGGATGATGAAACGCGAAGGACGTGTGTGGATCCGGATATTCCCAGACAAACCAGTGACAAAGAAACCCGCGGAAACGCGAATGGGAAAAGGAAAAGGCGCTCCTGAGTATTGGGTCGCTGTGGTAAAGCCGGGGAGAATAATGTTCGAAGTCGGGGGAACAAGCAAAGAAGTTGCGACTGAGGCTCTTCGTCTTGCCTCGCACAAACTCCCAATAAAAACGAAGATCAGTGTCCGTCCCGACTATACAGGGACTCACTGAGGTTTGTTTCACTTGATATGTTATGATGAATAGAACAAGACGATTATGAAAGCGACAGAGATCAAAGAACTATCCCTCGATGAATTGAAAAAGCGGCTCGCCGATGAAAAAGAAAATCTCGCGAACCTTCGATTCCAAAAAGCGACCAGTCAGCTCGAAAGTCCGATCAAAGTACGCAGCGTCCGGCGCGATATTGCAAGAATTAAAACGTTGATTCGGGAAAAGGAACTCTCTCAGGCGGCGAAGCAACGTAATGAAGAGGTAAAACAATCATGACAGAAGCACAGCAAAACACTGCCAGCCGTGAGCGCCCAAGCCGTCGCAAGATCAGAATCGGCAAGGTCGTGAGCAATAAAATGGAGAAGAGTATTCTCGTTGCCATTGAACGAAAAGTGCCCCATCCGCTCTACAAGAAGTACTTCAAGCGGACGACGAAGTTGATGGCGCATGACGAAAAGCGCGAAGCAGGCATCGGCGATACAGTGCGAATCATGGAAACCCGCCCGCTGAGCAAACAAAAACGATGGCGGCTTGTAGAGATCATGGAAAAGGCGAAGTGATACATCTGCTCCCAAAGGTATAGCTATGATACAGGAAGAAACAAATCTCGTCGTTGCAGATAATTCCGGCGCGAAAAAAGCGCGGTGTATTCGGGTCCTTGGCGGATCTGACCGCCGGTATGCAGGCCTTGGTGATCTCGTGGTCGTTGCTGTGAAGTCCGCAATTCCGGGTGCAGCGGTGAAGAAGGGGGATGTCGCGAGGGCAGTCATCGTGCGTACAAAGAAGGAGACACGTAGGGCGGACGGTTCGTTTATCCGGTTTGATGAGAACGCGGCAGTGCTCATTAACGATGCAGGTGAACCGCGGGGAAGCCGTATTTTCGGTCCGGTGGCGCGTGAGCTGAGAGAGCGACAGTACATGAAAATCGTTTCGCTCGCACCAGAAGTATTGTAGGCAAAGGAGTCGGGACAAGAAATGAATATTCGAAAAAATGACATGGTGATGGTGATCGCCGGTAACTCCAGAGGCAAAACGGGAAAAGTGCTGAAGGTGTATCCGGAGAAGAACAGGATTATCGTCGAAGGTGTTGCCATTATGAAGCGCCACACCCGGCCAAATCAGAAGAACCCGCAGGGTGGCATCGTGCAGCGGGAGCAAACGATCCATATCTCCAATGTCATGCTGTTGGATCCGAAGACGAGTGAACCGACGCGCGTCGGGAGGAAGTTTGTGAAGGACGAGACGACTGGAAAAAAGAAGAGCATGCGTGTCTCGAAGGCAACTGAAGAAATGTTTTAACGACCATTTACCTGTGTGAAAAGTTGGTATGACTGAACACAAAGAAAAATCAAAAGACAAGAAGAAGCCAGCCGGCGAGAAAAAGGCGGCAGCACCCGACAAGGTTGTCAAAGGGAAGATGAAAGAGGAGCACGTTGTTGCCCGTCTTTCCGCAACCTATAAGAACCAGGTCGTACCGGCCATGATGAAACGGTTTCAGTATAAAAGCTTGATGCAAGTACCGCGGCTTGAAAAAATCTGCGTAAATATTGGTGTCGGCCAGGCCACGCAGGACGCGAAGTTGATTGACGCAGCAGTGCGGGACCTGGAAGCGATTGTTGGCCAGAAGGTTGTTGTCACCCACGCCCGAAAGTCGATCTCTAATTTCAAGCTCCGCGAAAAAATGCCTATCGGGTGCCGTGTGACCTTGCGACGAACCCGCATGTTTGAGTTTCTGGACCGCTTTATCTCCGTCGCGATTCCACGTTTGCGCGACTTCCGTGGTCTTTCAGACAAATCGTTTGATGGCCGTGGTAATTATACCATCGGAATAAAGGAACATGTGGTTTTTCCCGAAATTGATGTTGATAAAATTACCAAGATTATCGGAATGGACATCACGTTCGTCACGACTGCGGACACCGACCAGGAAGCGTTTGAACTCCTGAAATCGTTCGGCATGCCATTCGTCAAACGACAAGAAGTATTAGAAACGGCAAGCGCCTCGTAAATATAAGGAGTAGGAAGAATGGCAAAAAGAAGTGCTATCGCTCGTGAGATGAAGAGACAGAAAATGGTCGCAAAGTATGCCGCCATCCGGAAGGAATTGAAAGAGAAGCGCGATTACGCCGGCTTGCAAAAGTTGCCACGCAATAGCAGTCCAACACGCCTTCACAACAGATGTTCAATTTCGGGACGGCCGCGAGGCTATTATCGAAAATTCGGCATGTCGCGTATCGCGTTTCGGGATATGGCACTTGATGGGCAGATACCCGGGGTGACAAAGGCGAGCTGGTAGAAGATAGATTTATTGAAACTGGAGACGTACCCGTATGACAATGAATGATCCCATCGCTGATTATCTCACGAGATTGAGGAACGCAATTCAGGCCGGCCATAAGCGACTTGACGTTCCCTCCTCAACCTTGAAGATAGCGCTGACGAAACTCCTTCTCGACCAAAAATACATTAGCGGCTATACCGAGATCAAGGAGAACGCACAGGGCACCTTGCGGATTCAACTCCGCTACAACGATGGAAAACCAGTGATCAGTGGTTTGCAGCGGATGAGCACTCCGGGTCTTCGAAAATACTCCGGTGCTGACTCCCTACCAAGAGTTCTTGGAGGTCTTGGCATCGCGGTGATCTCTACGTCCAAAGGACTGATGACGGATCGTCAAGCCCGGGAAGCAAAGATCGGCGGCGAAGTGCTGTGCGAGATCTGGTAACGATGAGGTTTTGAAACAAGGAGAAGTTCTGTGTCACGAATAGGAAGAAAGCCCGTGGTGATTCCTTCGGGCGTAAAGATTCAAAAAAGCGGCTTAGACTGTAAAGTCACTGGACCGAAGGGCGAGTTGTCTGCACGAGTACACCCGGATATTACGCTTGAACTGAAAGACAAGGAAGTACTGGTCAAGCGGCCATCTGACCAAAAGGAGCATCGCGCTTTGCACGGTCTCTGGCGCGCATTGCTGGCAAGCATGGTGAAGGGTGTGACGGAAGGATACCAAAAGAAACTTGAACTCGTGGGCGTCGGCTATCGCGCAGAATTGAAAGGGAGCAAGCTGCAATTGCTGGTGGGGTATTCTCATCCAATTCTGTTTGCCCCTCCAAAGGGAATTAAGATTGAAGTTCCGGTGCAAACCGCGGTCACCGTGACTGGCATTGACAAGCAGCTCGTTGGGCAGGTTGCCGCGAAGATCCGCTCATTCAGGTTACCGGAGCCATATAAAGGAAAAGGAATCAAGTACGAAGGCGAGTACATCCGCCGAAAGGCTGGCAAGGCAGCAGCGGCAGCAGGCAGCAAGTAATCGTCGGTAAGGAAGAGAACAGATGATCAACAAGAAGAAAATCGAAAATCACCGCCGGCTGAAAAAGCATATCCGGCTGCGCGTTACAGGCACAAGTGAACGTCCCCGATTAACCGTGTTCCGAAGCCTTAAACATATGTATGCGCAGATCGTGGATGACTCAACTGGGAAAACACTCCTGTCGATTTCCGATGTGTCAAAAGAAGTGAAGAGTGAAATCGGCAATGTGAAAAGTCAGGTGATGCTAGGGAAAAAGATCGGAACGCTCACCGCAAAACGCGCCCTGGAAAAGAAGATCACGCAAGTCGTGTTTGATCGGAACGGGTATTTGTACCATGGCGCGGTGAAGGCGCTTGCTGATGGCGCCCGTGAGGGTGGCCTGAAGTTCTAGGCTGTCTCTTACAGACGAGAGTTCCTGTGTAATCCCGCACCTATGTTGTCGGGTCGTCTAATGGCAGGACAGCGGCCTTTGGAGCCGTTAGTAGAGGTTCGACTCCTCTCCCGACAGCTGAATAGTGGAAATTGAAGATCACAACAAACTCTAAAGAGGTAAGCGTTGGCAAGAATCAAGGCAAGTGAGCTGGAGCTAAAAGATAAGCTCGTTCATATCAACCGCGTGGCCAAAGTGGTGAAGGGTGGACGACGGTTCAGCTTTAACGCTATTGTGGTCGTCGGTGATGGTAATGGCCATGTAGGTCTCGGTCTCGGGAAAGCAAATGAAGTTGCTGATGCCATCTCAAAAGGGGTGGACGACGCAAAGAAGAGTGTCGTGAAAGTTTCCATCGTGAACGGAACAATTCCTCATCCTGTCGTGGGAAAATACGGCGCCGGAAAAGTGATGTTGAAACCGGCATCTCCCGGGACAGGGCTCATCGCTGGCGGTGGTGTGCGTGCTGTTCTTGAATCCGCCGGCGTACGGGATGTCCTGACGAAATCAATGGGTTCTTCAAATCCACACAACGTGGTAAAAGCAACGATGGCCGCCCTGCAGCAACTCGTCGATGCGCGTCAGGTAGCCGGACTTCGAGGAATGAGTCCTGCTCAATTATTTGGGCTGAAAGCGGCCGATACGGAAACCCAGCAGGCGTGAGAATACTATGGCAAAGAAGATCAAAATAACGCAAACACGAAGCATCATTGACCAGATCGAGCCGCAAAAAAGAACCATCAAAGCCCTCGGTCTTGGTCGTCCGAACTACTCGGTGGAACACACCGATACTCCCCAGATTCGAGGCATGATCCGCAAGGTCATCCATCTGGTGAAGGTGGAAGAGATCAAGTAACACAGTACGAGAACGAAAGGCAACCATGGCAAACGATATTCTCAGCAACCTGACCCCCGCAAAGGGCTCCCGACGCAAAGCAAAAAGGATTGGTCGTGGACAGGGTTCCGGGCACGGAAAAACATCTACCCGTGGAGAAAATGGTGCGGGCTCTCGTGCAGGCGCAAAGTACCGAGCGTGGTTCGAAGGCGGCCAAATGCCCCTTGCGCGGCGAGTTCCCAAGAGAGGTTTTCACAACCCATTCCCGAAAGAGTTTCAGATTGTCAACATCGAGACGCTGGAAAAACTCTCGACGAAAGGTCGGCTGACGAACGGATTAGTAACCCCTGAAGTATTGTCGAAACTCGGTGTCACCAAGGGTGAAAAAATTCCGGTGAAAATTCTTGGCAACGGCGAGTTGAAAGTGAAACTCGATATCCTAGCACATGCATTTAGCAAATCGGCATCGGAGAAGATTACCAAGGCAGGCGGCAAGGTCCAGACGATCCTTGCAACCCCGAAAGAATAATGGTCAACCTCGAAAGTTTTAGGAACGTTTTCAAAATCAAAGAGTTGCGTGAGCGGATTCTTTTTACCGCTGCAATCCTGCTGGTGGTGAGAATTGGTGCACACGTAACCCTTCCAGGTGTGGATGCGACGCTTCTTGCACAGGCAGCAAAGAATCAGGCATCCAATACACTGTTTGGGTTATATGATCTCTTTGTCGGTGGAGCATTCAGTAACGCTGCTGTCTTTGCTCTCGGTATCATGCCTTACATTAGTTCCTCGATTATTCTTCAACTCCTTGGAGCTGTCGTTCCCTATTTTCAAAAACTCTCCAAGGAGGGTGAAGAGGGAAGAAGAAAGCTCACGCAGCTTACAAGGTATGGCACCGTCGCCGTCTCGGCGTTGCAGGGATGGGGTGTCAGTGTCCGTCTTACAAGCATGTCGGTCGAGGGGCTCTCTATTGTGCCTGCAGAAATCCAAGGCCTCAGCTTCACGCTCTCCACGGTCCTGTTTCTGACAGCAGGGACGATGTTCATGATGTGGCTAGGTGAACAAATTACCGAAAGAGGCATCGGCAATGGCATATCGCTGATCATCTTCATCGGCATCATCGCTCGCTTTCCTCATTCCATCGTTGAACAATTCATTGTCAGTGATGTTATCTATACACTCGTGATGATAGGATTTATGGTTGCTATCGTTGCTGCGGTCGTTGCGTTAACACAAGGGACAAGGCGGATTCCGGTTCAGTATGCAAAGCGCGTCGTTGGGAGAAAGGTGTACGGCGGGGTGACTCAATACATTCCCTTGCGTGTTAACACGGCGGGCGTTATGCCCATTATCTTTGCGCAGTCGATCATGTTCATTCCGGGAACTATCGTTTCATTTTTCCCGGATAGTGAATGGCTGCAGAATCTTTCCACGTATTTCGAATATACTTCGGCGACCTATTCAATTGTCTACGGACTAATGATCGTGTTCTTTACATACTTCTATACTGCGATCGCCTTCAACCCAAAGGACGTTTCCGAGAACATGCAAAAGCAGGGAGGGTTTATTCCCGGGATTCGACCCGGGAAGCACACCTCAGAGTTTATCGATAACATTTTGACGAAGATTACTTTACCTGGTTCAATCTTTCTTGCCCTGGTGGCGATTCTCCCGGCCTTCATGACGCGGTTTGGAGTGACTCCCGGGTTCGCTCAATTCTTTGGCGGGACAAGCCTCTTGATCATGGTTGGTGTTGCGTTGGATACAATCCAACAGCTCGAATCACACCTCCTTATGAGACATTATGATGGCTTTATGAAGTCAGGGAAGATGAAGGGGCGCAGGTAGGCTCTCCAAAGGGAGTGCAGTTCACGATGGGGAAGGTACCTATCAAAACTGAGCGTGAGATTGGTTTGATGCGCGAAAGCGGCAAACTGGTCGCCGAAGTTCTAACACTGGTTGGTTCTCGGATACAGCCGGGCATCACGACCGGAGAGTTGGATCAGATCGCAGAGGAGTATATTCGCTCAAATGGAGGCGAGCCTGCCTTCAAAGGATATGGAAGTGACAAAAACAATCTTTTCCCGGCGACGCTGTGTATTTCCGTTGATGATGAAGTTGTGCACGGCGTCCCGAACGGTCGGATATTGAGAGAAGGGCAGATTGTGTCGATTGATGTGGGAGTGCTGAAGGACGGATACTTTGGCGACAGTGCAAGAACGTTCGCAGTCGGAAAAATTCCCGAAGAAAAAGAACGACTCCTGCGCGTTACCGAGGAGTCACTGTACAAGGCAATCGAAAAAGCAAAGGCAGGCAACAAACTTCATGATCTATCGGCGGCCGTTCAGGAGCATGTAGAGTCAGCCGGTTTTTCCATCGTGCGCGATCTCGTCGGCCATGGCATCGGGAAGGATTTGCACGAAGAACCCGCAGTACCGAATTTTGGGGTACGCGGTACCGGCTTGATCTTAAAAGAAGGCATGACACTTGCCATCGAGCCCATGGTCAACGCAGGAACGTATGATGTGGTCGTTGCCTCTGATGGATGGACAGTGCGAACAAGTGACGGTAAACCATCGGCTCATTTTGAGCATACGATCGCTGTTCGAAACGGCGAGGCGGAAATACTCACACGATAAAGGAATGGCAAAACAAGGCCCGATAAAAGTCGACGGAGTTATCACTGACACATTGCCCAACGCAATGTTCAAGGTGAGTCTGGAAAACGGACACAATATTCTTGCACATATTTCAGGCAAGATGAGGATGAACTTCATCAAAATTTTGGTCGGCGATAAAGTAACTGTGGAAATGTCTCCATACGATTTGACAAAGGGTCGAATCACTTACAGGTATAAATAACCCTGTCCAAAGGAAGAGCAGCATGAAAGTACGATCCTCAATTAAGAAGATGTGCATCAATTGCAAGATCATCAGACGAAAAGGAACTGTCCGGGTGATCTGCAAGAATCCAAAACATAAACAGCGACAAGGGTAAGGAGGAGTCGATTGGCTCGGATAGCTGGAATCGATCTGCCAAAGAAAAAACGCTCGGAAATCGGGCTCACCTATATTTTTGGTATTGGCCGTACCTCGGCGCGCGAGATTCTTCAGAAATCAGGTATCGATTTCGACAAGAAGATTAGCGATCTCGACGACGATGAGGTGGCAAAAATTCGTGGTATTATCACTGCCGAGTATAAAGTGGAAGGCGCGCTCCGCAGCGAAGTACAAATGAACATAAAACGGCTCATGGACATCGGGTCGTACCGCGGTCTGCGGCACCGTAAAGGGCTTCCAGTTCGTGGTCAACGGACACGAACAAACTCCCGCACCCGGAAGGGCCGACGAAAGACTGTGGCAGGCAAGAAGAAGGTAGCCGCAAAGACCTAGCCGGGTTACTATGGCTTACGTATTAATTTTCACGGAGGTATAAGTGGCAAAGACCACTTCATCGGATTCACAGAAAAAAAGAAAGAAGATCCAGGTCGACATCAGCGGCAAAGTTTTTGTCCGCGCGACATTCAACAACGTAATCGTGACGATTACCGATATTTATGGCAATACGATTAGTTGGTCGTCGGCTGGAAAAAACGGGTTCAAGGGATCCCGAAAGAATACACCCTTCGCGGCACAAGTCTCCGCTGAAGCAGCTGCGAAAACGGCGTTCGATCTCGGGCTCCGCAAGGTGGAAGTTCTGGTGAAAGGCCCAGGCTCCGGAAGAGAAGCGGCGATACGCGCTTTACAAGTAGCTGGTCTTGAGATCAGCAGCATCCGGGACATAACACCCATCCCCCACAATGGCTGTCGCCCTCCAAAGCGAAGACGCGTGTAACGAATTAGATACTACAGGAAGATTCAATGGCAAGATACACCGATCCAAGTTGCAGGTTGTGCAGAAGAGAGAAGCAAAAGCTATTTCTCAAGGGAACGAAATGCTTTACCGAAAAATGTCCGGTCGAAAGACGCGGTTTCCCTCCGGGTCAACATGGTCAAAACAGACGCATGAAGATCTCCGAATACGGAGTCCAATTACGGGAGAAGCAAAAAGTCAGACGAACCTACGGTCTGATGGAAACACAATTTCGTAACTACTTTACGAAAGCGTTACGCCAGACAGGTCGAACAGGCGAAATCCTGGTAAAGCTGTTGGAGCGACGACTCGATAACGTAGTGTACCGGATTGGACTTGCACCATCTCGCAAAGCGGCACGGCAGTTGGTTGTTCATGGACATTTCTTGGTCAACGACAAAATGGTGGACATACCATCGTACATCCTTCGCGCCGGCGATACGATTCAGGTGCGTGACAAAAGCAAGAAGCTCGATATTATTCATTCATCGATGAAGCGAATGAAAGACACGTCAATGTTGCCGTGGCTCAGTCTCGATAAGGCTGCAATGCGGGGGACGTTCCTGAACGTTCCGGAGCGGGCGGACATTCCGCTTGCCGCAGATGAACAGCTCATTGTCGAATTGTATTCAAAGTAAAATTCCCCTCTGTTGGGAAGAGGATAAAAATCTATGACATCAGGTCTTATTCAAATGCCGGAACGTATTCAACTGGATGAAGCCAGTTATTCCGGCACGTATGGTCGATTCGTAATTCAGCCTTTGGAAAAAGGATTTGGCGCAACCATCGGGAATTCGATGCGGAGGGTATTGCTTTCGTCGCTTCCCGGGTATGCTATCACTGCCTTTCGAGTGGAAGGTGTGGAGCATGAGTTTTCCACCATCTCGGGAGTGGTTGAGGATGTGCCGGATATGATTCTGAACCTCAAGCAGGTGCGGATGCGGCTCGTCAATAAAAAAGCGAACCGTGTGGTTGTTCCCCTCCGCGGACCGCTTCAGTTTACCGCCGGGGAAATTCAAAAGGCATCACCGGAAGTGGAGATACTGAATCCGGATCTCCATATCGCAACGCTGAATTCCGAAGCGAATTTCGAGCTTGATCTGCGGGTTGGGCGCGGGGTCGGGTATGTTGTTTCTGAAGAAAACAAGAGCCCGGAGCATACCCTCGGCGTCATCCCGGTCGATTCCATCTTTACCCCAATAAAGAATGTCCGCTATTTTGTAGAGCCAACCCGCGTTGGCCAGCAAACAGACTATGAGAAGCTGACGATTGAGATCGATACCGACGGATCCATTTCGCCGAAAGACGCTCTTGCACATGGAGGGAAAATTCTCCGCGATCACATTCAGCTCTTTATTAACTTTGACATTGAGCCTGAAGCAGAAGGCGATGAGACCGAACACGATGCAGAATTTGCAAGAGTCCGCAAAGTGCTCCTGACACCGGTCGATGAGCTGGAACTCTCCGTCCGTTCGCATAACTGTTTGCGTGCGGCGAACATCAAGACCATTGCTGAACTGGTCAAGCGCGATGAAGCTGAACTGCTGAAGTTCAGGAATTTCGGTCGCAAGTCCCTTGCCGAGCTATCGGAGATCGTGGAGGCGGAGGGATTGGTTTTCGGGATGGATATCACTAAGTATGTTCGAGACAGCGAACAGTAGATTACGAGTACAACCATTTTATTGTTTGGATAGAAGATCATGAGACATGGAAAGAGTGGTCGAAAGCTCAAAAGAACTGCAAGTCACAGGCGCGCAACCCTCGCAGCCCTGTCGACATCGCTGTTGCGGCACAAGCGGATTACAACGACTATCGCAAAGGCCAAAGAGACACGCACTGTTGTTGAAAAAATGATTACAAGGGCGAAGAAAGCCGTCGCTCGAGAAGATGCACCCGGCATCGGTGTGCATGCTCGTCGGGAAGTCGGGCGAATGATCAAAGATCGGAGTGTCCTTGCGGAACTCTTCTCCACGATCGCACCGAAGGTTGCTGATCGACCGGGTGGGTATACACGTGTCGTGAAGCTTGGTCAGCGTCCCGGTGACGGCGCCGAAATGGCTGTCATCGAACTCGTGGATTTCGCGCTTGGTAAGGACAAAACGGAAGAGCCTCAAGCGGAAACAAAGAAGACCAAACACGCCAAGAAGGCCCCCTCTGCGACGGCGGAGGAAACAACTCCTGCAGAGGAGAAGCCGAAGAAAAAGAAGGGCTCAAAAGAGTCCAAAGTAAAAGAGTCCCGTTAATCGGGACTCTTGTCTTTCAGCCTGCGTCGAGCATACATCATTTCGATGAGACGAAGGCCATTCGCTCCTTATCCGACTCGATCTTCAAAGAATACCGTGTATGAGAATTACATCAGCGGAATTCGTGCTGGGAGTTGCCAATTTGAGGCAACTTCCCAAGGGAACTAAACATGAGGTCGCCTTTCTGGGCCGATCGAATGTTGGAAAATCATCCCTCCTCAATAAGCTCTGCAACAGAAAGACGCTCGCCCGCAAAAGCTCTACTCCCGGCAAGACCCGTGAACTGAATTACTACCTCATCGACAGTTCATTCTACTTTGTTGATCTCCCGGGATACGGCTACGCAAAAGTGCCGGAGCAAATGAAAACAAGCTGGGGGATGATGATTGAGCAGTATTTGAAATCCCGCGAGCAGCTTGCTCTTGTGATTCAGCTTGTCGATTCCCGACACGAACCTACTATCCTAGATCTGCAAATGGTTGGGTGGCTGGACTATTATGAAGTTCCTTTCGTTATTGCACTCACGAAAGCTGACAAACTTCCCCGAAGCAAAATGCCTGCGTACATGCAGCGGGTTCGGGAGGTTTTTCACCCGTTCAAATTCTGCGTGGATGTCATTCCCTGCTCCGCAATCACCGGCCTGGGCAAGGATGACGTCATGAAAGCGATCGCCGGTCATATTTCCTAAATGAAAAGGGTCTTGAGATAGATGAAGAAGCGTTTATTCACACCCGGACCAACGCCAATTCCGGAAAAGGTTGCTCTGGCCATGGCGGAGCCGATTATCCACCATCGGAATCCTGAGTTCGGGGAAATTCTCACTCGCGTCAACGAGAATCTGCGGTACCTTTTTCAAACGGCACAACCTGTTCTCACCCTTACATCGTCCGGCACTGGCGGAGTAGAAGCGACATTCGTCAGCATATTCTCTCCGGGAGACAAGATCATTGCAGTGAATGGTGGAAAATTTGGCGAGCGATGGGTGAAAATGCCTCAGGCGTTTGGGATGAACGTCGTTGAGGTGAAGTCAAGATGGGGAACAGCCCCCGATGTGGATGCCTTGAAAACTGTCCTCATGAGCAATACAGATGCAAAGGCCGTCTACCTCGTCCATAGCGAAACGTCCACCGGGACCTCGGCGGATATTAAGTCGCTGGCGAAAATGATACGTGAGAACTCATCGGCATTGGTCTGTGTGGATGGAATAACTGCCGTGGGAGCCCATGAGCTTCGTTTCGATGAATGGGGCATTGACGTTTGTGTTACCGGCTCCCAAAAAGGACTCATGATTCCTCCGGGCCTTGCGTTTGTGGCTCTCAGCAAGCGGGCTATTGAGGCGATGAAAACATCTGCGTTGCCAAAATTCTACTTTGATCTCCGCAAGGCACTAAGGTCACACGAGAAAAACGATACGCCGTGGACTCCCGCTGTGTCTCTCGTTGTCGGGGTGGATCGTGCCCTCGAAATGATTCGCGAGGAGGGAATTGAGAATGTTTGGTCTCGGCATAAAAGTTTGTCCGCTGCTTTAAGGCAAGGGTTGCTGGCGCTTGGCCTGAAGCTTTTTTCCGACTCTCCATCGTACGCCGTTACCCCTGTGTGGATGCCCGAGGGCATTGAGTGGAAAGCGTTCAATAAGACACTGAAGGTGGATAATGGTATCACTATCGCCGGCGGTCAGGATGAATACGCCGGGAAAATATTCCGCATTTCCCATCTTGGCTATTATGACGAATTGGACATGATTACCGTGATCGCTGCAATTGAACGCACACTCTCCGTTCACAAATACTCATTTGATCCCGGAGTGGGGATTGCTGCAACACAGAAAGAATTTTTGTCACATCTCGTGAAACCGGTACGATGAAGATTCTGGTCAGCGATAGTCTCGAACAAAGGTGTATCGACATCCTTCTCTCAGAAGGATTCGAGGTGGACAACAAGCCGGGCATCCCCGCGAACGAGTTAGCATCCATTATCGGAGAGTATGATGGGCTGGTTGTTCGCAGTGCAACAAAAGTAACCGCCGATGTTCTCCGTGAAGCCAAGAAAATGAAAATCATCGGCCGTGCCGGAACGGGTGTCGACAATATTGACACCGCAGCCGCAACACGACGAGGCATCCTGGTGATGAACACACCCGGCGGAAACACGGTCTCCGCTGCCGAACACACGATCTCGATGATGCTCGCTCTTGCGCGAAATATTCCGCAAGCAAACAAGAGTATGATTGAAGGTCGCTGGGACAGGAAAAAGTATGTCGGGACGGAGGTGCTTGAAAAGACTATTGGCATCGTCGGACTCGGAAAGATCGGTCGAGAGGTAGCCTCCCGCTGCCGCGGCCTTGGCATGAAAACAATCGGGTATGATCCAGTTCTTGCGAAAGATGTCGCCGCACGAGAGAGTATAGAACATGTCACGCTTGAGGATCTGTATCGACGATCGGACTTTATCACCCTGCACACTCCTCTCACGAAGGAAACGAAGAATCTTCTGAACGAAGAGACACTGCGCAATTGCAAAAAAGGAGTTCGCGTGATTAACTGTGCCCGTGGAGGCATTGTTGATGAAAACGCACTCCTTGCCGCATTGCTTTCGGGGCATGTTGCGGGTGCTGCACTCGACGTATTCTCGGAGGAGCCGCCTTCGAATAAGGAACTCATTGGTCATCCACATGTTATCGCTACGCCTCATCTCGGCGCTTCGACGGAGGAGGCACAAGAAAAAGTGGCTGTGCAAATTGCCTACCAGATCGCGGACGCGCTCCATGGCCGGGGATATGCAGGTGTAGTCAATGGCGGTGCGCTCCATCTTACTATGAAAGAGGAAGTTCGTCCGTTACTTCAATTGGCAGAGAAGCTCGGGAGTATTGTTGCCCAGGCCTCCAGGGGAACTCTCAAGAAGATTTCGATTGCAGGCTTTGGAGACGAGGTTGTGTCTTCGATGGAGTTGCTTCGCGCGGGCGTCCTTAAAGGCATTCTATCACATGTGCTTCAAGAGCCGGTGAATTTTATCAACGCTCCGTTTCTCGCGGACGAGATGGGCCTGTCCGTCTCAGAGCAACGTGACAAGGATGGCGAGAACTTTAATAGCCTCTTGCGTGTTCGGTATGAGACAAGTGAGGAAGCCAAAGAAGTAGCAGGAACAGTCTATCGCCCATCCACAATTCGGTTAGTGCGAATGGACGGGTTTCGATTGGAGGTCAGGCCAGAAGGCTCCCTTCTCATCTATACTAATCTGGACAGACCGGGAATGCTTGCGAAGGTCGGGGCAATATTAGCCAAACACGATGTTAATATTGCCGGCGTTTCACTAGGGCGGACAGAAATAGGGAAGAACGCTCTGACGGTCATGAGCATCGACAACGAAATTCCTCCGACTGCCTGGAAAGAATTGCAAAATCAGGAAGGAATATCAGATATTCGCTTGGTACAATTGGACGTCTAGCCAGTCGCCTTGTGACGAATTTTTTTGCCTAAAATTACTTTTTTTTGTCACCCCTTGACAAAGTACACCCACATATATATATTGACAGCATTCACTGCGCGCCAGCAGGAGGCGCCCACCATCGACAATTCGATCACATCATAGGAGATGCATGCCGGGGGCAATTGATACAACTTACCAACCAAACCTTTCCATTTTTTTCGCTGATGACTCTCGTGACTTCTGTGTTTTCCCGTGAAGTTCATCGTGTCCTGCGCAACCCACGAATAGGTTGCGTGGTTCCTTCACCATCGAGTTAAGCACGGGTCAGAGCTTTTGAACAGCACCAGTACTTTTGTTAGCACGTCCTTGAGTCAAGCCTTTTTTTTGTACACTTGGTTCACGTGTAATTTGTTGCGAAAGCACGTTGAACCGAATCAGTAAAACCTCATCTAATCCATTCACAATGGAGGTTGTTATGCTAGTTAAAAAAATATTTCTCATGTTATGCATCCTGGCTTTGATCCCGGCGGTAGTATTCGCTGGAACGACAGGAAAACTGGCGGGAAAAGTCACCGATAAAGAAACCAAGGAGCTTCTGATCGGCGCCAACGTCGCGATTGAGGGGACGACCTTGGGAGCAGCGACGGATATCAATGGTGAGTATTCGATCTTGAATGTTTCCTCAGGACTGTACTCCGTTCGCGTCACTTTCGTAGGATATACTACCCAGAGGGTGTCGAACGTTCGCGTGAATAGCGATCTGACGACGTCACTCGATGTTCCCCTTTCGAGTGAAGCTGTCACGTTGGAAGCAATTGAAATTATTGCGGAGAACCCGCTGATCAACAAGGACTACACGAATACCCTGACGGTCAAGTCCTCGGAACAGATTAATAATCTTCCGGTGCGGGGTATCGCAAATGTTGTTGGCCTTCAGGCATCGGTTGTGAAAAACGATGGTAACAATCTCCTTTATGTTCGTGGTGGCCGGGCGACCGAGGTCAGTTATGTTGTTGACGGTGTTCCGGTAAACAATCCACTCTCCGGTGTTGCCGGAAACTCCTTTTCCGGAATTAACCAGAACACAGTGGAAGAATTGAAAATCCAGACCGGCGGTTTCAACGCCGAGTATGGAACAGCAATGTCCGGTGTGGTGAACCTGAATACAAGGAGCGCAGGGGCCAAGTATACGGTTTCCGCTGAGTTTATCACTGACGCTATCGCGGGAAGCAATGATCTTGGCAGTGATAATAGCTACGGCTACAACGTTGGCAACCTTGCGATCGGCGGACCGATCGTTCCCGGAAAAGATGCTGCGACATTGTTCTTGTCTGCGGAACGGAGATCATTGAAGGATAATGATCCAAAGGCAGTTGGCGGTGTCAAACCAAACAACGAAGCTCGAAGCTGGAACTTGGGTGGGAAATTGTCCCTGAGACCAGTCAACGAACTCGATATCAAAATCGGTGGAAACTACTACGGTGAAAAGGGGAACAACTGGATTAATTCCTATCGACAGTTCGATGCGGCGCACAATCCTAAGTTCGACAACAACTCCTTCTCGGGATACGCCAGGCTCACTCATACTCTTGGTGCAAAGCTCTTCTATACTCTGCAGGGAAGCTATTTCACTGACAAAACGGAAATTGGGGACGGAGTCTGGTTTGACAATTTGTTGGCCTATGGTGATCTAGGGCTCAATCCATCACACACTAGCGTCGGTACCAACGCCGGTCTTATCTTCAGCCTGGCGCCGCCCCCAGGATTTGTTTTCGATCAGTATTTGAAAACGCAATCCCGCATCATCACTGCTTCGGGTGACGTGAACCTCCAGGCCGGCGATCATTTTCTGAAAGCTGGCGGTGAAGTACGCATCAACAATATTCGTCGATACAACGTTAATCCTCTCCAGTTGGCCAATCCGAATACAGGCGCATCAACTGGCTGGACCGGATATCGAAACCAGAATGTAGAGTATTATGGATACTCCTTTGACGGTCAATCGGAATATGACGGTGAAGATGATTTCTTCGGGAGCAGACAAGAAGCCCCGAGAAAACCGACTTATATTTCCGGCTATATCCAGGACAAGGTTGAGCTGTCTGACCTGGTTCTGAATTTCGGATTCCGTGTTGACCATTTCGATGCAAAGGAAATGGTCGTGAAAGACCAACAGAATCCATTCGGTCCCAAATTCATGCCAGATGGGGTCACAATCAATCCTGAAGGCGGAGTATTCGGACCGGAGGACATTGTTGAGTCCTCGTCCTTTACAACTGTGAGTCCGCGACTCGGGTTTTCCTTCCCCATCACGGACAAGGCTATATTCCATGCACAGTACGGGACATTCCTTCAGATGCCCCCGTTGCAGTATGTTCTCATCAGCAAAACATGGGTTGATCGGTACATGAGCGGCGACGCAGGTTTCTCAACTCGCGTTCCGAATCCGAACCTGAAACCCGAAAGAACGGTTTCCTACGAACTGGGTTTCAAAACTCTGATCTCAGAGAACGCATCGTTCAGCATCACCGGTTTCTACAAGGATGTCAAAGATCTCATCCAGTCAAGGAATGTTGGAACGGCAACAGCGCCAGCATTCCCCAGCAGCTATGAGACTTTTGAGAATGTTGACTTCGGAACCGTCAAAGGTTTCGATATTATTTTCGAGCTTCGCCGGACAAAGAATCTGGCTGTGGTTTTGAACTACACCCTTGGATTTGCAAATGGCACGGGGTCAGATCCGAACACGCAGTCAAGACTTTCATGGATTCAGACGGCGAATCCGAAGATCGTGGTTCCGTTGGATTTCGATCGTCGCCATGTTGGATCGATCAATCTTGACTATCGAACCTCGCCAACAGACAAGTCGATCCTCCAAAAAGCCGGTGCATCGCTGCTGTTCACCTTTAACAGCGGCGTACCATATACGAAATCGGTTATCACCAATCCATTCTTTGGTGGTGTTACTGAAGTCCGTCCGATTGGGCCAATCAACGGTGCGACCACTCCATGGACGTTCCGCTTTGACCTGAAGATCGACAAAGGATTCAGTTTGGGTCCGGTGAATCTTGTTGCATCGCTCGCGATTCTTAATGTTCTTGACGCAGACAACATTGTTGGCGTTGATAGAGTAGGGGGGACCGGCGGTGTTTTCAATGCCGACGGTATCGACCCTGCAGGAAGCACTCCAGGTGTTTACCGTGGTACCGGCTTGCCTGACAACTCCGGATGGCTGGAAACATTGGAAGGTCAAGCA
>DASWHW010000071.1:0-8672 GCA_036397975.1 Bacteroidota bacterium | reverse complement strand
TCAAGGGGTAATCCTTGGGACCTACGAGGTCGGTGGAAGCAATCCTAACGTCGTCGGTTTTGAAGCGGCATCTGATGCGCTCTCGCTTCTTATTATCCGTTGCTGTGAGAATGCGCGATGCAAGGTTGGCGAGCTATCGTCTGTAGCTCTTGGACTGGCGGGAGTGGGGCGGAAAGAAGATGCAGACCGCATGGTGGAAGAGGTGAACGCCCGACTTGCGCATCATGGCGAAGGTCCGCTTTCCATCGCCATCGAAACCGATGCGCGCGTTGCGCTGGAAGGCGCCTTCAATGGAGGGGAAGGCATTGTGATCATTGCCGGTACCGGCTCCATCGTGTTTGGAAAAACGAGCCGTGGCGAAATCCTTCGTGTTGGCGGATGGGGAAGAGTTTTGGGCGATGAGGGAAGCGGCTACTACATTGGCCGTGAAGCGCTTACGGCTGTCACCCACGATATGGACAATCGCGGTTATGCAGGATCATTGAAGAACACTTTTGCAAAGAAGTTCAAATGGAACTCCCGCGATGATATTATCGAAGCGGTATATCGCGACGGGTTTGATATTCCCTCGTTGGCGCCGTTGGTGATGCACGCGGCAGAGCATAACGACCTTGTTTCCCAAAAAATTCTCGACAAAGCCGCGACCCTTCTTGTAGAACAGGTCGATACACTTGTGAAGCAAATGGCGGTTGCTGGAAAAGTCCAGGCTGTGCTTTTTGGCGGCTTGATGCAGAGTGGCTCCATCTATGCCGATGCTGTGCGTATGAAAATAATTCGATCATTGCCACAGATCGAGATCATTACTCCGAAACAATCGCCCGCGCATGGCGCCGTGCTAATGGCGATCCAACGCCTCTAATAAGAGCAGGTCTGATCAATCCCAGGAATTTGATGCGAAAAATTGTCCTCCCTTTCTTTGCCACACTTCTTCTTTTCTCACCCGCCTTTCAACTCTCTGCGCAGATCCTGGACAAGCCTTTCATTCGGTTGGTTGTTCCTGAACAGGACACGACCGTAACAGATGCACCTCGCTATAGACTTTCTGCCAGTACCAATCCCGGCAACAAGGTGACTGTCAACGGGGCGGCATTCAAAGTGTATGAGTCGGGGGCTTTTGTCGGTCTGCTCGATCTTAGGGAGGGGCAGAACAGCCTTCTCATTGTTGCAGTGGCACCTGATGGCCAAAAAGCAATGCGCTCGTTTCAGATTACTCGGACTCCTCCAGTTGCGTCAACCCGAGCCGACACATTGATGATCGAGGACATCATGATGGAGCCTTCGACCGACCTGTGGTTGAAGGAAGGAGACGTGCTGACGGTGCAAATGAAAGCGACTCCCGGCAAAACGGCTACCTTCATGAATGGACTACAGATGTCGGAACGGCGGGGTGTGGAAACCGGCGGCCTCCTCGGAGTCTATCGAGGTATCTACCGAGTAAAAACAACTGACACGCTTGCGAACCAACTGATACAGTTCAAGCTGCAAGATAGCAGCGGTCGCGTCGTGTCGAAAATTTCCCCTGTGCGTGTTTCATTCATTTCAAACAAGGTGCCCCTCGTTGGAGTGGTGAAAGGAGACAGACCGTTCTTGAACGCCGGACTCGGGAAGGATCGGCTTGGCGGCGCAAAACTTTCCTTCATCGACTCCGGAGTTCGCCTGGCGATAACGGGCAAGGCCGAAGGGCAGTATCGCGTTGCTCTCACGGAAAACCAGGAGGCGTGGATTCCGGACGATATGGTCGATCTTCAGCCACAAGGGGCCTATCCACCCTTCTCACTGACCGGCAGCATGCGAATCTATGGAGAGAGTAAATTTGATTACGTCGCCATTTCCCTTGATGACAAACTGCCGTTCGCTACAACCACCGACTCAGACCCGACAAGAATCAACATCGATATATTTGGAGCCGTGTCGAACACCAACTGGATTACCGACGAGATGACTGCAACGGAAATAACGAATGTGTATTACACGCAGGTGGAAAAAAATCTCTTCCGACTGACCATCGAGTTGCGGCATAAACAAGTGTGGGGTTATGGATTGTCGTATCGCGACAACACTCTTATCGTGAAAGTGAAACGTCAACCGGAGAAGCTTGATCTCGACGGCCTGTCAATCGTGGTGGATGCGGGTCATGGCGGTACAAACAAAGGCGCAATCGGAGCGACAGGAGTTATGGAGAAAGATTTGACGCTTGCGATCGCCACTCATCTAAAGACCCTTCTCGAGAAAAAAGGGGCTTCGGTGATCATGACCCGTACAAACGACGAGAGCAGTTTCAACTCAGACCGGATTCGCCGCATCCTTCCTCTCAACGCCGATCTGCTTATTAGCATTCATGCGAACTCCATCGGATTTATGACGGACCCTCTCAGCGTGAAAGGCGTCAGCACATTCTACAAGTATATCTGCTATAAGCCCCTTTCCCATTTCATTTTGGACGAGGTGGTGAAATCAGATCTGACGATGTTTGGAAACGTCGGGAACTTCAATTTTTCTTTGAACTCAGTGACTGAACTTCCCAATGTTCTTGTCGAGACGGCGTTCGTCTCGAACCCCGAGGATGAGATGAAATTACTGAACGAAGAGTTTCGTCGGGATATTGCCGACCGGATTGTCGATGGCGTGCAGGCGTTCCTTGACTGGTGCGGAGAATAACATCCAATGAAACGGAGTGAGAATGTCCGATGAAGCGAACATAAATAGGAAGAGAAAAGTCGAATGGAGGAATCCGTGGACGTGGGTGCCGACGCTCTACTTTGCGGAGGGAATTCCATATTTCATTGTCATGACTGTTTCTGTGATCATGTATAAAAGAATGGGTATTTCCAACGCCGACATCGCATGGTATACAAGCTGGCTGTACCTCCCCTGGATTATCAAGCCGCTGTGGAGTCCGATCGTTGATATGTTCAAGACGAAAAGATTCTGGATAGTCACGATGCAGCTGGTTTTGGGAATCGCGCTGGCATGCGTTGCGTTGACAATTCCTCTTCCCGGATTCTTTCAGTTTACGCTGGCAGTTTTCTGGCTTATGGCATTCAGTTCCGCAACCCACGACATCGCCGCAGACGGTTTTTATATGCTTGCCCTTTCTGACCATCATCAGGCTGCATTTGTTGGCGTGCGCAGCACATTTTATCGGGTGGCATCGCTCGTAGGGCAGGGAGGGTTGGTTGTGCTTGCCGGGTCGCTTGAGGAATCAACCGGCAGCATCCCGTTTGCATGGTCGGTAACATTCTTTACACTCGGCGGCGTTTTTCTCTGTACGTTCTTTTATCACCAGTTAATTCTTCCTTCTCCGCAGGCTGATCAAAAAAGATCACCGGGAGAAGGGAGGAGTGGCTTGCAGGAATTCTTTGCCGTGTTTATGGATTTCATGCGAAAGCCAGGTATTGGCTTAGCGATTGCCTATATGTTACTCTATCGGTTTGCAGAAGCACAATTGGTGAAATTAGCTTCTCCTTTTCTCCTCGATGCGCAGGAAAAGGGGGGGCTCGGTCTTACGACGAGCGAGGTAGGGTTTGTGTATGGGACTGTAGGGGTCGCTGCCCTGACGATTGGTGGTCTTCTTGGAGGATGGGTTGTATCCCGTCAGGGATTGAAGTTCTGGCTCTGGCCAATGGTTGTTATGATTAACGTTCCTGATGCCGTCTACATTTTTCTTTCAGCAACCCAGCCAACGGATCTTCTTATCGTGAACGCCGCAGTGGCGGTTGAGCAGTTCGGGTATGGATTTGGCTTCACGGCGTTTCTTTTGTATATGATCCTTGTGTCCGATGGGAAGTACAAAACGGCACACTACGCCTTGTGTACGGGTTTCATGGCGATCGGGATGATGGTGCCGGGATTATTCAGCGGGTTCATTCAAGAGTATCTGGGCTATCAGAACTTTTTTATCTGGATTATGATCAGTACGATTCCGGCGTTTGTTGTAACAAGCCTGATCAAGATCGATCCGGCGTTCGGCAGAAAGACATGAATGGGGTTAAGACCCTGTCAGATGAGAGAGGTGTATTGTTTGCCACGGGGTCGGGTTAAGTAAACGCCACCCCACATTAAGTGGGTTCTAACCGATCTTATTGATTTGCAACCTGAGGTAACGTTGCAGGAAACGGCCTTTCAAAATCGAATCCGAATAACTTTGGATTCTCGCTGATTACAGCCGCGGAAAAGATATAGAACACATAGTTGTATGTTTCTTTGGGGATCTTGTCTCGATACGCCAAAAAGAATTGCCAAAAATTCCGCTCTTGAGGAGTTTCCGGCATTTTCTTGATCAGCCCCCGCACGAGATTGTGGCCCCAATTATAGGAAGCACAGACCAACAGCCCCGAGGCTTGCGCTTCGCCGTTGTATATGTCCTGCAAATAACTCGCCGCAGCTTCCGTGGACTTTTCAAAATCCTGACGTTCATCCCGGGGATCGTCTCGATTCATATGAACGAGAGGTCCTGTACGCAGACCATACTCAACAGCAGTGGTCGGAATAAACTGCCACATTCCCTTAGCGATCCCGTAACGGGTGTTCGGTCCCACCTTGGTGACGTCAAGATCGCTCTCCTGAAGAGCAAGATACATGAACTGAGGAGGGAGGTGCTTCGCCAGCATAATCTGGGCGATCTTTTCCGGATATCCTTCCTTCTCAGCACGCTGGATCGCGTTTACCAATCGTGAGGAAAGTTTCCACTCTCTGACATATTTCAGCACTTCGTTCACGAACTCCTCCGGCATCGTCAGCTCGCACTCACCGAAAATCCGCGCAACGTGATAGATCGTTCTCTCTTCTTCCGACATGTCGGAGTAGATCCCCATTTCATCGATGAGGGAGTTGTAGCTGTTCGTCAGTTCCTGCCGCAGGACTTGATTGCGTGATGCTTCACTCTGTGCGAGCGAGTCTCCCGTCCGCGCGATCCATGCTTGAATCTTCGAGTTGGTGATCTCAAGGGACTTCAATTTGTAGAATACATCCTGGGCTAACTGCTTTTGTCTCTCCAGTTGCACCTGTTTGATCCAGCCATAAGTAATGGCGGCCACCGTCAGGACGGCGAGCGCGATAATGATCTTGGTGTATTTTGTCGATTGAGCCTTGCGCACCTCCTTGTATGCCTGACGGATCATCCGGGTGTGTTGGCCGGCTTCGAGATCAGTCTTATCGTCAAAGTAATGCTGTTTGTAGTTTGTGACAGAGGGGAGTTGGGTTGCTGCGGCGAGATCCTCCTTGGTGGTTGCCTTTATCTCAAACACCAGTCGCGGCCCGCCAACGCCCAACGACACTGAAGTTCTTCCTTTAACGGGTATATGGCTAATGCGTGCCCCACCCTTGAAAGTCCCGTTGGTGCTTTCGACGTCGTTGATCCACCAACTGCCTCGCGCAAATTCCACTTCCGTATGGACCCGGCTCACATTGTCGTCGGTAAGGATAATTTCACATTCCTTCTCACGCCCGATCTTGAAATCCTTGTCAAAAGTGAACTCCTGTCCCGCTGACTTGCCCCGCTGAATTTTTACGGTGACAGAAGGTCGGTCATGCGATTCTTCTCTTGGTTGAATCTTGGTTTCCATGTGCCTCACTTGTAGAGATAATACTTTGTCGATTGTTCGCGAAACGTCTCAACATCTCGATAAAGGAACGACTCAATGTCATCATAACGCATCTGCTTCGCGAAACCCTTCCGTACACTGTCGGAACCGCACACCTTGTCGAACATCGTCAATCTCTGCTCCGCCATCGCAAATGGATTCTTTTCCGGGTAGAGATCGGCATGAACCTGAAGGAGGATGAACTGCAGGCTCATGAGGTTGACTTTCTCATAATCCACGATGTGAATTTGTACCCCTTTGAGTACCTGATTCTGATACTTCCCATAAAATGGTTTGAAGGTCACCGGACGGAACAGGACTCCGTCGATAGCCCGGGCGTTCAACGACTCTGCAAACTTTTCGGGATCGATCCAGGGAGCTGCACACATGTGAAAAGGAAGAGTGTATCCCACCCCTTCCGACAATACACCAAGCTCTCCCATAATGCCCGTACTGACGTAATACTGTGGCGACTCAGCCTCCGGAATATGTGGAGAAGTGGGAACCCACGGAAGACCGGTTTGCTCGAATCGCATCGACCGTCTCCATCCCTCCATGGAAACAACGGTGAGCTTACACTGAACGTCGCCCGTGAGCATCCGTTCTTCATTGAGCATGCGGGCAAGCTCACCACACGTCATGCCGTAGACATAGGGTATCGGAAATTGGCCCACAAAAGAAGCGAAGGCGGTGTCGAGAATATTTCCCTCGATCTTCAAACCGCCGAGTGGATTGGGGCGATCGAGCACAACGAATTCAATATCATGTTCCGCAGCTGCTTCCATTGCGAGCCCCATTGTGCTAATGTAGGTATATGAACGTGCGCCGATATCCTGAATGTCGTACACAAGCACATCGACATCCTTGAGCATTTCTGTGGTTGGCTTTCGACTTGACCCATAGAGCGAATAGGCAGGAACATTTGTCCGCTCGTCTATCATTGATTCCACTTTATCGCCGGCTGCGTATTCACCACGCACGCCATGTTCAGGCCCGAAAAGGGCGACAAGCCGGACGACACCGGACTCATTCAGAATATCTATTGTTGTTCTTAATTGTGAATCGACGCCGGTTGGGTTCGTAATAAGCCCGACGCGCTTTCCGGCCAGAATGTCGAACTTCTTTTCCCTGAGAACTTCGATTCCTGTTTTCACTGTCGGTTGTTTTGCGAAAGTGAAGTTGATCAACAGGGCCGACAATAATGCGACTAAGAAGAATTTCATAATAAGACGATAGCGAGATGGAGTGGTGATCGATAAGCTGAGAGCTTTAGCCGTGGAGGCACAGGGGATGTGCGAGTCCTGAGGCTGAAAAAATGTATTCCTATTGGGTGAGAAAATCAACCTCGGCGGGAGTCGAGTCCTGATAACTTTTTTCTTATGAGCTTTTTCCGCACTGGATGTAGTAAGCCTCTCCGCAATACGGAGATATTCGCGCGCTTTTTCCGTTTTACCATATCGGAGGTATAGATCGCCAAGAACGGCGTCGAAGAGAATGGGGCCATTGCCGTCGAGTCCACGCGTGATCCCGTAAGAACTATAGCTATTTGCTCTGCGTATCGACGCGCAGTGTCGGTGGCGAGGTCGGCAAGATGACAACCGAGTAGTTATTGTTGTTCGAGGCATTGAACGCGCCCATCGCGGCGACCGGTTCGTTCTGAACTCTTGCCGTTAGCTCGTGGGTCCTTCTGCTATGTCCTGAAACGGCGAGGCTGTTGCCGGCTGCCCGGCAGGCAAACCCTTCAAACTTTGCCGAGCGTGCGAAGGATCCTCCTGACTTTCAATATAGGTTCCATTATGCGAAGACTTTGCGCAGATCGTGAGTTTAAGCTCTCTCGTCACGGTTACCACGGGCGCCAAACAGGTGTTTCGTTTCGTTTCGGTTCACTTGTCAGGCGAATCTTTTTTCGTGATTCAACATGTATTATCCAGACATCATATTGAGCAGAAGTGCCGCTGGAGTAGGCAATCCATTTTCCGTCAGGTGACCAGGAAGGTGAGTAATCTTCTAAAATGTCTTGCGTCAGATTGGTCATGTTGCTGCCATCACTGCTCATAATGAAAATCTCGAAGTTCTTATCTTCAGTGGGTCCATAGAATGCGATCTTCTTTCCATCAGGTGAAAATGTCGCCCCAGAGTCAAATCCCTTTTTGATTGTCAAACGCTTTTCGTTTTTACCATCTGCATCCATCATGAATATCTCACCATTTGCAGCATGAGATGTATCGTCCGGTTCCTTTATTTGCCTTGTAAAAAGAATCTTGTCTCCATCTACTGACCATGTAGGAACTTCTTCAAATTCTTTATTTGAAGTTAGCCTTGCAATATTGGACCCGTCGGCGTTCATTGTGTATATCTCTCTGCTTTCATGATCTCTGTCCGATGTGAAAGCGATTCTTTTTCCATCGGGTGACCAAGTGGGCAAATAGTCGTTAGAAGGATGATTCGAAAGGTTCCGTTGGTTATTTCCATCGGCGTCCATAACATAGATTTCGTTATTGCCATCACGATTGGAGTAAAAAAGTATATGTTTGCCATCTGGTGACCACGATGACCAAAAGTCCAAGGCTTTGTTATTAGTCAAGTTCTTTACATTCTGACCGGTTGCGTCCATTGAGTAGACTTCGAAATTGCCGTCCCTCGTAGTTAGGAAAGACAACATTCCATTGGGCTCTTCCGTTGCCTTCTCGTTGCTCTGACTTGTTGAGAGCGTCTTACACCCCGACCAAAAGACTAATAGTATCCCAAAGAATGATAAAGTGAATAGAAACTTTTTATTCACCTGTCTGATTGGCATGCAAGTGACACCGATAGTATCCACTGAGTGTTCCTTTCATCGTAAGTTCTGTTCGATTCATTGTTGGGCGTGTTGGCCGCCGCTGGCTCGTCCATAGTTATTGTTGAACGGCCGCAAGTATGAAATCTGTCAAAAGACGATCTGTTAGCTCGTGTGCGCCACGAACATTGTAATTCGTAGCCGTGATGACGACAACCATATCAAGATCGGGGAAAACCATTGCTTTGTTTCCGCCATTACCAGTCATGTAATAAGTAGGATATTTCTTTGTTCCCGACTTAAAACTTCTGAGC
>DASWHW010000070.1:0-13706 GCA_036397975.1 Bacteroidota bacterium | reverse complement strand
CGCGCCATCGCTCACAATGGTGGGATAGAGTTGTTCGTTCGTTGCGGTGCAGATGGCGACACCGTCTGCTGTCCACTGCACCGCGCCCGAGCCGTTGATGCGCTGCGCATAGATGTCATAGTCTGTGCCGCTACGGAGGTCAGTCCAGGTAATGATTGCGCCATCTGCGCCATCGCTTGCAATGGTGGGACTTACTTGATCGTTCGGCGCGGTGGAGATGGCAACACCGTTGGCTGTCCACTGCACCACACCCGAGCCATTGATGCGCTGCGCATAGATGTCATGGTCTGTGCCGCTACGGAGGTCAGTCCAGGTAATGATTGCCCCGTCTGCGCCATCACTCACAATTATGGGATCATATTGACTTTTCGCTGCGGTGGAGATGGGGTTGTTGAGATTTGGGTCAGTTGACCACTGGGCAAACAGCAGCGTCGAATTGAGGATAGCAGGAAACAGAACGGATAATGAATATGCCATTTTAGATTTCTTCATTTCTTCCTCATAATCAAAGTTTCAGTCGAAGATGGATTACACCAGGAGCTATTTCATCATTTGTCTCACACCGCTACGAGCAGACTTCTTCTACATCGCTCCCGGCAATGTACCGAGTGTCCATTTGTCGCGGTATTACTTGCGTACGTTATTTTGGGGGAGGGTGATGCACGGCAAGCGGTTTCTGAAGGGGGAGTGAGCCGGAGCTACACCAACCGCTCTTTGAGGGCTTTCGCAATTGCTCCGCTTTTGGACTGAACCTGGAGCTTCGCGTAGATATTGCGCAAGTGCATGTTGACGGTGTGGTGACTGATGTGGAGAGCCTCGCCAATCTGCCTCTGGCTGGGGTCATCGAGGAGTAAATGGAGAATTTCCGCCTCGCGTTTTGTGAGTCCGTAGTCTGTCTTAGGAGCCGACAATGCAGCAAACATTGCCAGTACTTTCCGGGCAATATGTGGATTGATGGGGGCCCCGCCCGCTAGAATGGCCTCGAGGGACTCAAGAACATTCTCTATGGAAGAGCCCTTGTGGAGATACCCGGACGCACCGGCTGCAATGGCGCGAACAACATTCTCGTTGTCTTCAAAGACCGTGAGGATAACGATTTCTGTGGAAGGAGCTATCGACTTAATACGCCGAATTCCCTCAATGCCGCTCATTCCGGGTAAACCAATATCAAGCAGAACCATATCGGGAGGCGAGGAATCCTCCAGGGCTTTGAGCGACGGTTCACACGCACCGAAATCTGCATCACAGCGAAAGACGTCGCTGATGTTTAGCAGGCCAACAAGCTGACGTCTGAATTCATAATTGTCTTCGATCACCCAGACAGAGTATCGGTCTTCTTGTGAGGAGAGCGGTTTAATACCGGGTTTTCTGAGCATGTCCCCAAGTTACCTCGTTGTTGAAGGCTAGTCAATTACTTGAACGCGCTATTTTCATTTTTAGCCGGATAGTTGTTCCAGAGCCGGGTGCGCCATTTATATCGATGGTTCCGGCGATGTGATCTGACCGTGTTCTCATGTTCTGAAGCCCGTTACCCCCGGTTTCAGCCTGCGGGTCAAATCCTTTCCCATTGTCCATAATCTCTAAACTGAGTATTGAATCATCCCGGGCAACAGAGATTTCAACTCTTGTTGCATCAGAATGCCTGATTATGTTGTTGAGAGCTTCCTTATAGATAAGGAAGATATTTCGTTTCACAACAAGGTCCATTGTGCTTTCCGATTGCACTCCGGACACGTGAAATTGATAGGGGATCTCTTTCAGCAAGCGCGATGCCTCTTGCTTCATCTTCTCCAAGAATACATTGAGAGAATCGTTCTCCGGATTGAGCATCCAAACGATATCTCGCATAAGATCCTGCGTACGGGAGGCAACCTCCCGAACTTCCTGAAGCTCGGTCTGCGCAGCTTTTGGAAGTGAGAACTTCCGCTGCATCATCTGGCTTGAAAGAACGATGGCGCTCAGGTTTGTACCCACGTCGTCATGCAGATCTTGTGCGATGCCCCGACGCAGGCCTTCAATCAGGAGAACTCGTCGAACACGGAATCGATAGATTGAATACAACAACACGGCAAGGACGGCAACAAAAAGCACGCGAAACCACCATGTTTGCCAGAAGGGGGGAGCGATGGTGAGGCGGAGGCTTGCTCCGTCGAGGTTTGTGATCCCGTCATCGTTTGTAGCGAGGACCCGGAAGGTGTATGTCCCGTGCTGCAAATGCGCATAAGCTGCATATCGGCGGTCGTTGGCGTCGACCCAATCGCGGTCAACTCCTTCAAGCTTGTAGGTGTAGGTAATACCCCCCGGGTTTGCATAGTCAAAGGCAACGTACTGAAAGGAAACAGAATTTTGGTCATGTGTCAGGTTAACATCGCCAATACGGAGAACGGACCGTTCGTTTGAAAACGGCTGATTAAAAATCTCAAACGCAGTGAGAATGATAGGAGGAGCAGCAGTGTTGAAGCGGATGCTGTCCGGATGAAATATTGTTGTCCCTTCCTCTCCACCAAAGATGAGCCGGCCATTGCTGCAACGAAAACAAGAACCGGAGAGAAACACATCGCCATGCAGAACGTCTCGCGATGAATAACTCCTGATCGCACCTGTCCGAGGGTCAAGACGGGCAATCCCTTTGTCTGTGCTGATCCAGATGTTACCTTGCTCATCTCCGATAACACATTTTACAAAGTTGTCTGGTAGACCTTGTTTCACTGTATTGCGGGTAAACAATCCCGACGATCTGTCAAGCATGCTCAGACCACCACCAAAGGTCCCAACCCACACGTTACTTCTATTGTCAACCCATACAGAGTAAGCACCATCGCTCCCGAGTGAATCATTGGCGAAGCGAGTGAATGTTTCTGTGGTGGGGTCGAGCATGTTCAAGCCGCCTCCGAACGTCGCCAACCAAATCATTCCGGAACTGTCATTCCTTATTGACCAAATGTGATCGCTGCTAATGCTCCTGTGGTTTGCCTGATCATGGCGATACCACTTGTGTATTTTTTTTACAGGATCGTACCACGCAAGTCCACTTCCTTGTGTTCCGATCCATAGATTGCCGTCAGCATCGACCAGAAGAGTCTTTACGGGGGCATTGAACGGAATCGTGGTTTTGGAAAATAGATTGCGGCGACGATCATATTGAAGGAGCCCTTGATCGGTCCCTATCCAGATGTTGCTGTTCTCATCTTCGGCCAACGCGAGCACATTTTCTCCTCTCTTGAAAGGAGAACTTTGCAAGGGTCGCGCCTGCGTATTCACCCCATCGGCCATCTGCCAGAGACCGTCCTCATCGCCCCCGAGCCAGAGAACACCGTGCGAGTCCAACAGCACACCGTACACGCTTCGTGGCGACCGAACGTGAAAGAACACCTCCCTCCGTCTGTCAAATCTGTTGAGAGCGCCACGATACGTACTGATCCAGAGCACTCCCGCCCGGTCCTCGAAGATGGTGTTAATCCGGTTCCTATCGAGAGAACGCGGATTGCCGGGATCGTTAAGATATTGGAAGAAGTCTGTCCCACTTGGAGCAAGAGCAAAAACCCCGGATTGAATCGTTCCAACCCACAGAACGCCCCGGCTGTCAACAAAGAGGCTGTTCACCATATCACGAGGGAATCGGGTTCCTTCACGAACAGGCCCAACATATGCGGTGAGGGACTTGATACGTCGGTCGAGAAGATAAAGACCTTCAACGGCACCGACCCATAGATTTTGATCGGCTGTTTTGGCCAGGGCGGCGATGGAGCTTGGTTTTGATGTGGGAGGGATAAGTGTATGAATATATGTAATGTGTGTGCGGGATGAGTCCATCATGTAGAGGCCATGAGAGGTGCCTAACCAAAGAACTCCGTCATCTGTTTCCTGTAGAGAAGTTACGCTTGTGCTTGGGGGAAGAAATGGATTACTGTTTTCCCGATCGAGTTTTCTGCAAATGCCCCCAGCAGGATCAAGCAGACCCAGCCCACTAGAGGTTCCAATCCAGAGAACTCCACGGTGGTCCTCAATGACTGCATTCACTGCGGTCTTTGCTAACCAGCTTGCGCCTTGGTAAACCCTGTGAACATGAATGAATCCATCGACGCCATTGTCATACCGGTCCAATCCTCGAGACGTTCCTACCCATAGATTTCCCTCGCGGTCTACAGTGAGGGATTGAATTCGTGAATGCGCCAGAGATGAAGTGTCGTCGCCATCATGACGGTAGACGTGGAAGGAATACCCGTCGTAACGATTCAGGCCATCCTCTGTGCCGAACCAGAGAAACCCCGTCTTGTCTTGAGTGATGGAGATGACAGAGAAATTGGAGAGACCCTGAGTAGCGGTGATATGGTCTAACTCAAGCTGGGCTGGCTGGCCATGGCATGGCCGGGGAGGCATCATCAATAGAAGTGCTATCCCGAGGATGGGCAACACTGTGTGCTTCATTCGAAAAGCTAAGGAGCTTTCGGGGAAAACTCAAGCACCGGGCACAATGAGGAGTTTTAGGCATTTCGACCTCATGTTGGTTGATCACCTTTTGTTATGTTCCCCAACAAGAATTATAGCGCCTTTTTTGCAAGTGTGCTTCGTCAGAACCACACCTTCACCGTCACCACGGAGTTTGCCCGCGTGCGCAGTTTGACCTCTCGGCCCTGGAAGGGCACGGGCTCTCCTTCTTCTTCCAGGAAGTTTGATGTGACAGCCTTTTTCACTTCACTTGGGAGTGTGAGGGTTGCTTCAGTTGAGATTCCCTCGGCTTCATAATACTGGACCACCCAGGCACTTCCTTCCTCCGCCTTCTTTATTGATGTGAGAATTACGTTCGAAGGAATAATTGCAACGAACGAACCTGAAGGAGGGAGAGTACCTTTGTGTTCCGTTGTAACAACAGCAATCAGTGGACGATTGAATTCCAGAGCCTTCCGGGTTGTTCCGGCGTCTCTCCACGAGCCTGCATGAGGGTACAATGCATACTCAATCTCATGCTTGCCTCGATCGGCCGTAGGATCGGGCCACAGTGGTGAGCGAAGCAACGATAGTCTCATGATGTTCCCTTTGATATCTACTCCGTACTTTGTTTTTGTAAGGAGACTCACACCATAATCCCGCTGAGAGACATCTGCCCACCGCTGCGCTGAGACTTCAAACTGTGCCTTCTCCTTGCTTGTGTGAGTGCGGGTCGAGCGTCGGATCGTTCCGTACGGAATATCAAATGTCGCGATTGTATCGCTCACCGAAAGGGGGAACGCCGCTTTCAGCATTGTCTTGTCTTCCCACCAATCTACCTCCGTCCGGAAGTCAATCCTATCGACCCCGGCACCAAGAACAATATCCTGTGTTAAGAACGTGGATGGGAAATCTTCGGTGGGGAAATCCTTCTGCACGCCGGGCTTGAGGTAGTCTCTGCGCATTCGCAGTACAACCCTGACCGGTCCGGCCTCGACAACCTCGGTACCGCGGAACCGCGACGGATATTTTCTCCCTGTTAGTCCTATGTTCCATGCGTCCCACGCCGAGGGTCTATCCTCGAGCAGTTGAAGTTCATTTCCGTAACCTGCCAGAACCTCGCTGCCTTTCCGCTTGTCGAGAATGCTCTTCACCCATCCGGTTTCGGGATCGATGGAGACCGCGAAGTATTCGTTTTCAAGGGATGAACCGGTGACCTTGAGAGCGGAAGGAGTTGGAGATGGTTTGGTTTTTCGAAGAACGCACGTGCTGTAGCCAAGCGATGGAATGCCACTGGCCATGAAGAAGACCTCCCGGTCATACCGATCCGAAGAAACCGTTTGCGAGGGAACCTCGATCCCATTCAGGTCGAACACGGTATATTCACCTGCATCTCCCTTTGGTAGTTTCACCTTCACGATCTCGGTTCGCTCCCATGCGAGGGGGTTGAAGAGAACGATTGGTATCCCGTTTTTGATCGTAGCTGTGTTGACCTTTCCCGTTATGCTCTGGAGAGCGCCGTTCAGTTCAAATTCTCCGATCGCCTGTGTCTCGTTATAGTCCTCATTTGCGTCGATGTACACTTCCCGAATACCGGAGCCGGGGAGGATATCGTGGAACTGGTTGAACAACGCTTTGCGCCACGCTACCTCAAGATCGGAGCCGTTGTAAGGACGACCATACAGTGAGGCGATCGCGGAGAATTTTTCTGCATTCGTCAGCAACGCCTCGCTCATCTTGTTTCGCTCTTTCATCCTTGCTTGCGTCGTGTACGTTCCCCGGTGGTATTCGAGATACAGCTCATCCTTCCACACGGGAACAGACGAGTGGTTCTGGGATTTCAGCCACTCGAGATACGTTGCGCTGGTTCCATGCACGATATTCGGAAAAATGTCAAGTGACTTCAATTTGTCGATACGTGCAAGCATCTCCAATGAAGGACCTCCGCCGTGATTTCCTATGCCAAACAGCATGAGCATCCGTGTGAGGCCGGTGTTTGCTTCAAACTGTCGCAACCAGTCGATCAGTTGGAAAGGATTCTCGATAGTGTTTACATAATCGAAGGGGAAGTAACTGAGTATCCGGGAGCCATCCGGAGCCTCCCACCAGAAAACCCGGTGGGGGAAAACATTGGTGTCGTTCCACCCGATCTTTTGTGTAATGAATGCATCGATGCCTGCATTTTTGTAGAACTGCGGCATGTTCCAGTTGTAGCCGAACGAGTCGGGGTTCCATCCGATTCTCACATCAACGCCAAACTTCTTTCTGAAATACCGCTTTGCGTAAAGCAAGTGCCGCGCCCACGACTCACCCCCAGGGAGATTGCAGTCGGGTTCCACCCACATGCCACCAGTGACTTCCCAACGGCCTTCGTTAATCCGCGATTTAATTTGCTCGAAGAGCGGTGGGGCAAAGCGCTCCATCCAATCATAATACGCTGCGGCGCTCTGGGTATAGGTAAAGTCGGGTCGGGCGTTCATCATGTTCATGACAGAAGAAAAAGTATTTCTGCACACATCTATCGTCTCCACCTTTCGCCAGAGCCATGCGGCGTCGATGTGCGCATTAGAGGTGAAAAAGAGGGTAAAGCGCCGGGCGAATTCGCCGACAGGCTTCAACCGGGTTCGGGCACTCTCCATTGATGACTTGAACGCTGCAATGTTGCCTCTCTTCAGTTCATCGACTTCTATCGTCGGCGCAACCGATTGCAGGAGGTCGTTGAGCTCTTGTTTTTCTCCTCTGTCAAAAAGGGATTTGTCAATACTGGGATCCTCTTTACGGCGGGCGTTTGTCTGGTACGTATCGAAACTTAGGAGCTTCTGGCCGACCCTCAGACTTAGTGAGAAATCCTCGATCATCTCGCGGAGATCGGATGAAGAATCCGATTGGATTTGTGCCCTGATCAGGCGTAACGGTCCTCCGGTGTTAATCGCTTTGATCACGATCAGGAATTTTTGTCCCGCTCTTGCGTCATTCGTTAACAAGAACTCACCGTCCCAGGGAAAGTGACCTTTGCTTTCTCCATTCACCCATAGATATCCGTAGTCATCCACCGAGACGAGAAATCTTACCGGGCCTCTGAGAGGTTCGCCGAGTATTCGCGCCGGCAGCTCGATTTCTTTCCATATCCAGCACGAATCGGGGTAGATGGACTGATTGAGCGAGAGGGTGGTCCACGCGCTGTCGTCGAACCCCGCCATTATGGGATCGCCGGAAAAATCGGTGCTGTATTTCCAGTTGTTCAGAGAACCGTTGCTGAGAAAGTCAAGCTCCTCCACAAGACGGTCCACGTTTGATTGTGGGTGGGCGCTTCCGGCAATCAGGAGCAAGGCAACAAAAGGATAATGAGGTTTCATGACTGCCTCTCAGTGAGTTTTGAGAATTACCTCAGCGACGAGGAGGGATGGTTCAGAGATTGGGAATGAACTTCATGATCTTACGGAACGCGAGAGGTAAAGTCAACAGCAATAGCCGACACCCGCTTGAAAGATATGCGTCGAAGAGATTGAAGTGCGAGAAAATAGGTAGACACTCACAGTAGCAATTCCTGCCACGTTCTACCTGACGATTGGGGTTTGATTTATCGATGACCTGGAACCCCCACCTAACCGATGGGGTTTCCAGTAAGCCACAGCAGATAACGTTACTTCAACAGCATCATCTTCTTGATGCTAATGTAAGAATCGTTACCCTTATTGCTCCGCGCACGGAGCCGGTAGAAATACAAGCCACTGCCGACGCTGTTTCCCCAAGAATTTGTCCCGTTCCATCGAGCCGTATGTCTCCCCGCATCAGTGTCGCCATTCACGAGAGCAACAATCTCTCTCCCAAGAATGTCGTAGACTCTAAGGTCCACAGAACTGGCGGTTGGCACTTGATACTTGATGGTTGTTGTCGGGTTGAATGGATTGGGATAGTTTTGGGCGAGGTCATACACCATCGGTAGTTCCGCCGGTACCTCCGGAACGTCCACCGTTCCGGTTTTCAGCAGAGCTGCCGGTATAAACCCTGCATGGACAACATTGCCTGATCCTGACGCCCGGCCCGCCACGGCTTGTCCTGCGATACCGCGAGAATCATTTGCCGTCCCACTTAGCTCTCCATAACCCGCACTGAATGTCGACAGAGGAATCCTGGAAGTTTGTGCGAGCAGCATTTCGCTCCACGAAAGGAGCAGGGCACAGGTTACTATCATCAAAAATGGTTTTTTCATAGAAATCTCCTTCATGTTCTGCGTGATTGGTTGTGTCGCATGAAACATGATGAGTTATCGTAATGAGATGTGCACTGGAATCGTTGAACTGCCTCTCGATGGTGCGAGAGCAATGCCTATCACTTGTGCGCCTTCGGTAACAACCATACCATCGATCTCGCGTGACTTTAACGATCGCGCCCTACCCGATAAGCTGCTTGCAGTGAGTCGTTGCCCGACTTCAATAGAAGTCGCCGGATCGACCTTTACCTCAGCCACTCCGAGGATTGCGAGTGAAACGTAGTCGCCCGGTTGTGCAGGTCCATCAACGCTGTGCATAGACATTTCGCCTTCCTCTTCTTTCCCGGGTGCTACCCCCCAGACCATTCGCCGCTGAACCACTCCAACGATTCCGGTAAACTGCTTGTCATCCGCGAGACGCACCAGTGACAGCGATGGCTGACTTCCGGGAATCGCATCGGTGATGCCTGCGGCGGCAACAACGTCTCCTTCCGTGAGAGCGTCAGGCCCGGTGACTTTTGCCACCAATGAGTAAGCGCTCGCAAGCACGTTACCGGCCTCTATGTTATCAACCGTATAGAGAGCCCACTCACCTGCAGCATTGGCGGTGTTTGGCCATAGTCCGTACGTGGAGACGCCGGGACTGGGGACGTACACTCCATAGTTGGGGTAATTGGGGCTGCTTCCGATTTGGATTCCATCGTCTCCTGTATCGTTAATTCTTATGCCATCACTTCCAGTTGAGTTTTCAATCTCGAGGCTGAAGGTCGAGGAGGGTCCAATTCGCAATCCTCCTTCATTCGGTACTGTTAGACGAATGCCTGCATTGTAAAGACGCCAATCGCCATCGGCACCATTATAATAGGACCAAGCCCTGAACGAACCATTTGTTGCATAGCCATAGAACGGCCAGCCGCTGTCATTGGCAGTCTCCATATACATTCCGCCGTACTGATTTGCGGAGCCGACGTACCGAACACCAAAAACTTCATTGCCACTAACGCGGAAGTTTCTTCCGATGAACACGTTCTGCCCCCCATAGTATACGAAGCCCGAAGTGCTGTCAACCTGCCAAACCGAATTACCTCCCGGGTTGAGACTGTACGGTGAGGATGCCAATTTCATTCGTGGAGCCAACTCCGGGTCTGCTCCAACCTGCACGCTGAGCCAGTAGGTGCTGGTAAATGTAAGTGAGATGGGGAAAGGGGTTGTATCGCCGAGGTAGGTTGTGAAGATGCCATCTTTGACAGCCACGTTTTTCACCTCGTTCCAGAGGGCGCTGCCACCGATTTCGCCGGGATATAACCTGAACACCATCAGGTACGTACCATCCGATCGCGGATTACCCAGAGTGTCCGTGAGAACACCCTGATATGAAAGTTGCTTTGGTATTTGCGCATTGGTGTGAAGAACCGCAAGAAGTGACAAACCAAATAGAACCAGGGTTCTCATGTGAGCCTCCATTGTGGATGTGAGTGGAAAGACGCGCAGAACACATGACATCAAACCGTCCAATCGAGGTCGACACGAGATGTGGTCGACAGAGGAGAGAACAGAAGACTTACCGTCGCTGCTGGAACAAGAAGCGCAGTTTGCGGTAAGATTGCACGATTAGTTGCTGCACGCGCTTCGGGCTTTTGTGGAAGATAGAAATAGATACCTCTCTTGTCAAGTGGGAAAATATAAAAGTGAATTAGCGTTGAGCGATCAGCGTGTTTGTGTCATGTAGCAATGAAGTGGTCTCTATACTGTGCGCCACATATCTGCTACGTATCGGACGATTTTGCCAACAGGAACCGACGGCGAAGCGGTTATCTATTGGGTGCGATGCGATGAGTCAAGACGCAAACAACCGTCGACAAGGCGCAAGTGATTCGGGTGAATCTCTGACAGGGAAAAGGCCGGACACAGTACCCGGCCATTTGCTTTTTTCACCAGTGGTCATTTGACACTATCGTAGGAACAGGCGCTCTTCGTCTGCGAAAGCCCCCAGCGCTTAGTCGGTAGAAATAGACTCCCGCTTGCCGGTACTCAGCATCCCATCAACCACGCGCGGAAGAGACCAACCCTACGGCGTGGTGGCCACGAGAATCAACTGTCCTGATTGTGACACCTGTACCCAATAGGCTTTTCCCGGCTCGATCGTCGAAGTTGCAACATAGGCACCATCGTATCCAAAGAACTGTGAGGTCACGATGCCGTTCGGGATAGAGGTAATCGTTGCGACATTCACCGGACCGGAAATCGAGCCGATCAAGTTCCAACCCGGATTGACCGCAATGGTGTCTGCTGAGATGAAAGAACCACTTATGCTTACGTCTTGCACACTATCAAACCTGAGCCAGTACCCAAGCCCGATATCGAGCAGAGACTGGGGAACATATCCGCCGACAAATGCAAATGCATCCGAACTGGCTGTTGGGAAGAGAGAAGTTTTTGCATTGCTGCTAACAGTCAATGGGAGCGAGATAAGGTTCCAACCTGCAGTCATAGTGAGCTGTTGAGTCGCGAGTGAGCTTTCGTTGAGTGTTGCAGAGAGACGAAGGTCAAAACCGAGGTCGGAACTGGTCAGGTTAATCTGATGAACCTCGACGGCCAGCACGTTCAACCCTGGAAGAATCATTGGCGAGACCGGCTGTGTGGAAAAGAAAGTATTCTCATTGGAACCGCTCATTGCTGATGACGCAAAGGTCGAGTGGGTGATAGTTCCCGTGGGCATATTTGTCCGCCATTGCTCAGTACCATTCAAGTAGACAATCGCGCCATCGTCTCGCAATACATCGAGTGTCATGGCAGCAATTCTGGAGGGATCGTCGAAGAAGAATGACCGCCGGAAGTACGTGGTTATATACCTGGCGCCCGAAGGACCGCCGTTGACCGTCGTTACTTCTCCATCGCCACCAAACCCGAGCTTTGCAGGTCCGGCTGACCACGAAGCATCATTGAAGGCTGGCAACCGCCACGCTGTGCCTTGATCGGAGTTGTCATCGAGGTATTTCCAAGTTGATCCTTGATCAACAAGCGTTGATTCAACTGTGAAATGGACGGCATAGCGGTCTACTAATGTTCCACCGGACACAATGGAATAGAACTTGAATTCGATGCTGTCGGAACCTGCCTCAATCAACATGGCCCCATTGTTTGCGCTGTATCTAAACACGCTGCCGGCAATCGGCGTGCTAAAGCCGCTGAGCGGTCGGCCGCCCGTGCCGTTTACGATGTACGGGAAACCCGATTGGATGATACGCTCATAATGGTGTTCATGTCCATTGAGAACTGCGGTGGCTCCCCATTGCTTGAACGGCCACTGCAGCGCCGTGTTGTTTCCACGACTGGCTGAGGTGTAGGGGGGATGATGAAAAAAGACGATCTTCCATCGCAATGTTGATGAAGCAAGGCCGGCTTGCAGCCATTGCGCTTGGACAGATGTACTCGTAATCCCATCCGGCTCGCGCGAGTCACTGTCGATCACAAAGAAATGTACCGGACCTTTGATGAAATCAAAGTACCGCTCGTTGCCCGGAAGGTCGAAGTAATTGTACCAACCGGTAATCCCGGCGTCCCAGTCATGATTTCCAACGCAAGGAAACAACCCGTTGTCTGACGGTCCGGGTGCGTAAGTGCTCGAACTCCCCGTCGGATATTTGATGTACTGCCCGTAGAACTGCCCGACCTCATTATCCCAGGAAGCAGTGGAAGTATTATTGGCAGTGTAGTTGTTGTCCCCCTGTGTAATGACAAAGTCAGGATTCCAACTTGCGATCATTGCCGCGACCGATCCCGTTGCCGGAGTTGTGTCAAAGTCGCCAACGGCGGCAAAACGAATGGAAGTCTGTGCCGGTGATTGAGAGGAGATCAGCCCTAGAAGTGCGAGTGAAAAGATCGCGGTGAATCCCTGGGTCCCCACGGTCAGTCCCCCTGTTAGTTGCATGGTGTGATAGTAACTTCATCATTATACCACACAGGGTTGAGAATATCAATATCATCGGGCGGGGCTAATTGTGTGGGTTTGCATGAACAACACAATGGAGGAGCAAAAAATAGGCATCGCCACCCGGGACGATGCCTACCTTGACGGTCCGAAGTAGAACAATTATCGGAGCAGAAGAATCTTCTTTGTTTCGACGTAGTTCCCCGACTGGAGTCTATACAGATACACGCCGCTTGGCGAACCAGCGGCGCCCCACCGGACAGAATAAGTTCCAGCCCCTTTTTCCTCATGTACGAGTGTTACTATTTCTTGGCCAAGAAGATTGTAGACTTTGATCGTTACGTGGGCGACGCTAGGGATTTGATATTTAATTATTGTCTCCGGATTGAACGGGTTCGGGTAGTTCTGCTCGAGCAAGAATCTCTTCGGGATGACTTGTGTTTGTTCAACACTGGTGATATTCGTTGCGCGGTAAATTCCCTCGCCATTACTTCCAATAAAAAAAGTAGCGGCAGCCGACGTAGAACTCCCAGACCCTATGTGCAAGCTTGACGACTCATATAAAAGGGGGTCCATTTCTTCAGGCTCGCAATTGGCGAAAAGCCCAAAAATGTCAAGGTCACCATTCTGGATCCCAAGTATAAGTCCGTAGGCGAGGGCTGCTACCCCCGGGTCCAATTTTACCTTTTTGAACTGCCCACTGCTGGGACCGCACTGTTCCCATTCATTGTCCCCGCCCTGTCTATCCGACTGTGCAGAAACTATCCTGAATGCTCCACTTCCCCAAGTCCCGCACAGAACTCGGGTAACACTGTCTCCTGCGGCGATCTTGAATGTTGAAAGGCTATCGCGAGCAGTTATAGTCGTCACGTTGAGATTCGTGAGACCAGTATTGAACTCCGCCCACGTCGTGCCATTATTCGTCGAGCGATACACGCCTCTGCTCGTGCCAAAGCCGGACCCAACGCCCGTTGCCACATACACAGTGTCAAGTTCGAACGCGATGTCCGCAATCTTCGCAATCTGAGAGGAGGGAGTGCTCGATGTCCATGTTACGCCGTCGTTCGTTGACCGCCGGACAGCTGATCCAAAGCCTGCAAAGACATGTCCTTGCGCATTGCACGCAACCGCCGT
>DASWHW010000069.1:0-20700 GCA_036397975.1 Bacteroidota bacterium | reverse complement strand
TTAAGCTTGAAATACATCAACTCGAATCTGTACAACACGGATATCAACTCAAATGTCCTCGCGTTTGATTTTGGCACCTTGTATGATATTCCAGTTCTTCGCACCCGGCTGGGAATTTCGGTGAACAATCTCGGAAAGGACTTACGATACCTCAATGAGACCTATTCGCTCCCAACCGCACTTCGCTTTGGTGCCCGCGTGAATGTTTACGAGCAAGGTGTGCACAAAGTGTATGGCGTGGTGCAGGTTGGCAGGCCAAATGACGCAGATGAGCAATGGAACATCGGCGGAGAGTATATTTACCAGGAGATATTCGCTCTGCGGGGCGGTTATCGGTTCAATTACGATACAGAAGACTGGAGTGCTGGAGTGGGTGTGTTGCTTAACAGTCTTGGCCTTAACGGCTCGGTCGATTATGCATTTACTCATTACAAGTTTCTTCCTGGAACTCATATGTTCACAATTGAAACAGGGTTCTAACACATGAAAATTGTTGTTTCTTGGCCAATCTCTCTTCTCCTTGTTGCGGGCACGCTCTTGACTGGATGTGATCTTGAAACGATTCCGCGAGATCCCCCAAAATTCAGTCCCGCGAATAACATGGTCGTTAACGAGGTCTTCACACTTCCTTTTACTAGTCAGAACTTTCATTCGTGGGTGGAGATGTATAATCCGACGAATCAAACCATCGACATGAGAGGTTGGACGTTGAGTTTTGGGGCGCCACGCTTCTTCCTTGAACAAATACTCCCGAAAGATACGATCACCGACTCTCTTGGCTTCCGGTGGTTTTATCTTGATCCGATAGATATTGGTTTTGCTATTGATTCATCATTTACACCAGCAGATGTACCGCTTGCCACAAGTAGAACAGAAATCAAGGCGGGTCAACTCTTCACCATTGCTTCTGATCGGAATCTCCTTGAAGTGTTTACTGACCTGGGTCCCGGTCCTGGAATCGCGAGGTTTGAGCAAATTATCGAAGGGCCCGTGGACACATCGAAAGTTCCGGTTGATTCCTCCTATAGCAATATCGGGATACCTGATACGATCAGGTTCACGAATTATGTCTTTATCTTGTCTCCCACTGCTCAGTTAATTCTCAAAGATTCAAGCGGGAACGTGGTTGATGTTGTTCGCTATGGAAATTATGCTTGGCCTGGACCTGGCGCAGACCCATATCCAAACAACCAATCGATGGGGTTCATGCCGGAATACTATTCGATCGCACGTTACGCGGGAGCCTATTGGACCGGGAACACGGCGAATGACTTCTACTTCACAAACTCACGGTTAAGGCCACTTCCGCATTATTATAGTCAGGCTTTCAAACCTTAAGTCGCAACCAGACGACTTCTCTTGATGCAAGGAGGGAGAATCATCTCCCTTTTTTTGCTAATACCGCACTGCTTCGAGATTCCCTGACCCCTTCCGCAAGACAACTGGCCGGTCGCCTGTCAAATCAAGGACTGTGGAGGGTTCTGTTGTCTTTGCTCCCCCATCAATGATGATGTCTACCTGGTTTCCAAATAGGGATGAAATCTCTTCGACATCGTTGAGAATGTCTCCTTCGGCGGTTGTCACGCTTGTGCTTAAGATCGGACCGCCAAGACCGCAAACGAGAGCTAAGGTAATTGGGTTATCGGGGACGCGGATGCCGACGGTTTTTCTCTTTGATACAAGGAGCTTTGGAAGCTGTTTCATTCGTGCTGCGGGGAGAATGAACGTGTAAGGCCCTGGAATCAGCCGCTTTATGATCTTAAAAGCAGAATTGCTCACGTGAGCGTATTCGCTGATGTTCTTTAAATCAGCACAAACGAAACTGAACGGACTCTTGTTTCTTTGCCTCTTGATCAGATACACTCTTTCAATGGCAGACTTGTCCTTAATGCTGCAACCAATTCCATATACTGTATCCGTAGGATAAATGATGACCCCCCCAGCCACGAGACGGTCAACGGCTTTCCCTATTAATCTCTGGTCAGGTGTTATCGGATGTACCTTGAGGATCATCTCGGCGAGAGTACAACGTTATTTCATTAATACCATCTTCTTTGCTGCTCTTCCCGCCCCAGTCTCTAGAACATAAACGTATACGCCACTGGAAAACCCAGATGCATCCCATGTTACTGAGTGTGCTCCGGCTTGGAGCGAGCCGTTCAGAACCTCTTTAACCTTGCTGCCCAAGGCGTCATAGACTATAAGCTTTGCATTGGTCCCTCCGGTAAGAGAGAATGATATCGTTGTTTTTGGATTAAAGGGATTTGGGTAGTTCTGACCTAATGTGAACCCAAGGGGTATTGACTGCGAGGATGCGATCGAAGTAACTTCGGTTAAGTCTATAATGTAAGCAGATCTACCATGAGTTGACGCAAGCAAAGTCCCGCTTGGAGAATGGAGCGTGAGATCGTGTACAGGAACAAGTGGATGATCTATGCCGAGTATATTCCAGCTGTTTCCAACATCAGTTGAGTAGATAACTCCGGCGTCCGACGCGACATAGAGGTTTGGGCGTGATTCAGGGTCCACCAAGACGTCGTTCAAAGGGATGTCGGGAAGTGTGCTCCCAATGTTGACCCACGTCTGGCCGTAATCGTCCGACCGGTGGATGTGAGCGCTGAACGCATCCTCCAGATACCCGGAGTGTGTCACGTAGACTACGTTCGCGGAATCGGGATCGACGCTTACACGTGTTACCCAGCGTTGAGGGAGAGACCCGGTAACATCAACCCACGTGGTTCCTCCATCTACGGTGACCGAAACCTTACCGTCGTCAGTTCCTACATAGACCACGTTTGGATCCGTTTTGGCGACGTCAATCGTAGTTATGGTTCCAATACGGCCATTCTGTCCGCGTGTAAGGTCACCGCTGATAGCAGACCATGAAGCCATTCCATTTGTCGTTTGATACATCCGATGAGTGCCGGTGTAAAGCGTAAGTGTGTTTGACAAGTCCATTGCAATTGGGGTGTTCCAGTTCTTCCGATCAGATGAACTGATGCCGGTTCGTCCGTTCTGAAATGAACCTCCTCCGTTTGTGGAGTATCCCAACCCTCCGTTCTGTGATTCTGCGTAGATCCTGTTTGGATTTGTTGGATCAACGAGGACATAAAAGCCATCACCCCCGTAAATACCCGACCAGTCATTAACAGAACCCGTTAGGGTGCGGGCCGTGCCGTTATCCTGCATCCCGCCATAATACCGCTGGGGGTTTGAGAAGTCTATTGTTCCCGCGTAAAACTGGGAGACAGGGAGATTCAACGACTTCGTCCAGGATGTGCCGACGTTTGTCGAGAGAAATACACCGCCATCGTTTCCGACAACAACTCGGCTCGGGTTTGATGAAGAAAAAAGAATGGCATGGTGATCAACGTGCATAGAGCCATTGGCGTTTGACCAACTGACACCACCATTGGTTGAGCGGTACATGCTTGTCATTCCAGCCAGGACGACGTCTGGATTCGTTGGTTGAACTGCGATGATGTTGTTGTACCAGACCTGACCCTCGCTGCCAAACGCCCCTGCACTGGCAATCTGTGTCCAGTTTACGCCCGAATCTGTTGTTTTGTACACGCCCCGAACGCTCGCGCTTTGCGTGGTGAGAGCATATACGACATTCGGGGAAGAGGGCGCAACTGCAAGACTGGTCCGGCCCAAGGTAGGATTGTTGCCAGGAAAACCATTTGACACCTGGCTCCAGGAGTCTCCTGCATCAGTTGAAACGAAGAGACCGGATTGAATTCCTGCAATGATGCTGTACGTTATAGGCCGGTAACGATTCCAGAGGGCCGCATAAATGTGTGAAGGGTCAGCCGGGTCGATAAGAACATCGCATGCTCCCGTGGTATCGTTCACAAAAAGAACCTGGTGCCATGAAGAACCTGAGTCTGTTGAGCGATAGATACCCCGCTCATTCGTCCTGCTTCTGTACCGTCCCAGAGCAGCAGCGAAAATTCGGTTGGGAACCGACTGATGGATCGAGAGTTTTCCAATATGGCCAGAGTTGACGAGACCAAGCTGCGACCATGTTGCGCCCGCATCCGTCGAACGCCAAACGCCATTTCCCGGATAGATGGCAACTCCACCCGGATTGGCTTCCCCCGTTCCTACGTAGATCGTGTTGGGATCCACGGGATCAAGAATGAGAGAACCGATGGAGGGAGATTCATTAAAAATAGAGTTCCACGTTCCGCCGCCGTCGGTTGATTTCCACAATCCTCCTGCGGCAGCCCCAGCGTAGATGATCGATTCATCGGAAGGATGAAGAGAAAGCGAAGTGATACGACCACCGATGTTTGATGGCCCTACACTTTGCCATGGTGAGGACGCGCTCGGCGAAGACGCAGCCATGGCGGCGAATGTCACACGCGCAGCCTCATATTTTCGGGGATCAACGTCGTCAAAAGGGTAGACCCGTTGCAGCATGAACCAATCATTATCCACAGCCGACTCTTCCTGCTCCATTCGTATCTCTGCACTCTTATTTTCATTGCTGAGATGAAAACCGACTGCGCCCAAGAGAGTCAGGAGAGCAAACGATGCAACATCTTGTGCTCTATACATTCGATCCATGAAATCTCCGAAAAACAATTAATTGAAAAGGAAGGCTTGATATATGATACCGAACGTCCAACAGAGTCGCAATACCGTACGACTCTCGATGATAGCCCTCGGTCGGTGGGCGTTGTGACTGCCTCATCGATGGTCTCCCCACCTTGAAAGTGGTGCCACTTCTTCCTACTTTGGCTCAGTTTTTTTCCTTGGAAACCTGTCCAATATGTCTCAACGCCTTGTAGTAATTATCGGTCGACCGAACGTCGGCAAATCCACGCTCTTTAACCGAATTATCGGTCACCGGGATGCGATCGTCGATGATCAACCGGGGGTGACGCGCGATCGCCATTATGCAGATGCGGAATGGGCGGGGAAGCAATTCACTATTGTTGATACCGGGGGTTTTGTGCCATCCTCCGAGGATGTTTTCGAGACCGCAATTCGTGAACAGGCACAAATCGCGATTGAGCAGGCAGATGTCATTTTGTTTGTTGTCGATGGGGTTTCCGGATTGCTGCCATCGGAAAAGGATATTGCAGTTGTCTTGAGGAAGTCTGAAAAACCCGTCGTGTTGGTGGTGAACAAAATCGACAATGAAAAGAGAGAGCTGAATCTTGCGGAGTTTTACTCGCTCGGGCTTGGCGAACCAATTCCGACCTCTGCCCTCGGGGGCCGGCGCATGGGAGATATGCTCGATGTGGTGACTCGTGATTTCGTTCAAGAAGAGGAAAAAGATCTCGATCCAAGACTGAAGATCGCGATCATCGGGAAGCCGAATGTCGGCAAATCTTCTCTCGTCAATGCGCTTCTCCAGGAAGACCGTCACATTGTTACCCAAATCCCCGGAACGACACGCGACCCAATTGACGCAATCCTGAAGTACTATGGTCGTGAGCTTGTGCTGATTGATACTGCAGGGCTAAGACGAAAAAGCAAGGTGAAGGAAAGCGTTGAGTTTTTTAGTACGGTCCGAACTTTGCGCAGCATCGACCGATGTGACGTTGCCGTTGTTCTGTTGGACGCGCAGCAGGGACTGGAGCATCAGGACCTCCGGATTATCGAAACAGCAATCGCCAAACGGCGCGGTATCGTCCTTGCCGTGAATAAGTGGGATCTCATCGAGAAGGATCATACAACGGCGATTCATCTGGAACGCGCTCTTCGAGAGAAGCTTCGCCAGTATGATTTTGTCCCGATCATTTTCATTTCTGCCCTCACCAAGCAGAGAATCTACAAGATCATAGAACTTGTCCAGACAGTCGATGTAGAACAGAATCGACGTATCCAAACGAATGAGTTGAATACACTTCTCGGTGAAGACATCAAGAGTTTTCCGCCGAAGAGTCGCTCGGGAAAGGAAATCAAAATCAAATATATCACACAGGTAAAGACTAAACCGCCCGTCTTCGCTTTCTTCTGTAATGAGCCAAAGATGATCGAGGAGAATTACAAACGGTATTTGGAAAATCGGATCCGGGAGCACTTTACCTTCTGCGGAGTTCCTGTACTGCTCTCCTTCAAGGAAAAATAATCATGACCCGTCGAATAGTAGTGATAGGCGGACTTGCTGCCGGGCCGAGCGCTGCAAGCAAGGCAGTGCGGACAAATCCGAATGCAGAGGTTGTTTTGTTCGAGCAAGGGGAAAACATTTCCTACGGTATCTGCGAGATTCCATATTATATCGGAGGAGAATTTCCGGAGGATGCCCTTACCACGTATACCCCCCAAACGCTCAAAGAGAAAAAAGGGGTCAGTGTGAAAACTCTCAACAGAGTGGAAGAGATTCAACCGGCCAAGAGAACAATTCAGGTAAGAGATTTGAAATCGGGTTCTGTCCGCACCCAGAACTATGATCGCCTTGTGATTGCGACTGGTTCGAAACCAAAGTCGTTGCGTGTTCCCGGAGAAGACGCCCGAAATGTTTTTCACGTGAAGACCCTTTCGGAAGGTGTTGCATTGAACAAGTACCTTCAGGTCGAAAAACCACGCTCCGCCGTGATCATCGGTGCGGGATATATTGGGATGGAAATGGCCGATGCATTGCGCTCGTTAAATATATCTGTTACGATGCTTCACCGGCACACTCTTCCGATGTCGACTCTTGAACGCAGTACTCGTGAGATGGTTCGCTCAGAATTGGAAGAGCACGGGATCCGGTTTATTGCGCATGCAAAAACGGAGGGGCTCGTCGTCGGCAAGAAGCTCAACGTCACTCACGTTGTCACCAATAATGGAACATATGAGGCTGACGTTGTTATCCTGGCTCTTGGTGTTGCTCCGTGTTCTGATCTTGCAGCTGCGTGTGGAATTCGAACTGGCGGCTCGGGAGGTATCCTGACAGACCAGCGTCAAATGACAAATATCGACAACGTGTTTGCGGCAGGAGATTGTTGCGAGGTGAAGAGCATCATTCATAATCGGAATGTCTACATACCGCTCGCAACGATCGCGAGCAAATGCGGTTGGGTTGCAGGCGAAAATGCTGCAGGAGGAAATGCGTCGTTTCGCGGCGCGGTACGGTCGATTGCTCTGCGGGTATTCGATTTAGAAGTTGCGCAAGTTGGCCTCAGTGCTCAGGAGGCACGGGATGCCGGCTTTGATGTACTAACGGAAACCATCACTGCCTGGTCGAGAGTCGCAAAGATGCCGAAGAGTTCCAAAGTGACCATCACGACAATCGCAGACAAGGCATCGCACCGATTGTTGGGTGCAAATCTTTTTGGGAAAGACGGCGTTGTCCACAGGGCAAACACTCTTGCCGTGGCCGTTCAGCACAAAATTCCTATCGATGACATGCAGCAATGGGATCTTGCCTATTCGCCCCCATTCACACCGCTGTGGGATCCCATTGTGGTTGCCGCGAATGCAACACGAAAGAAGCTGTAGCGAAAACTCGGAGATTGAATGAACAACCTGACCATTATTCAGCATCCTCTTCTTAAGAGAGATGTGACGATCTTGCGCGATAAGAACACAACGAGTCATTCCTTCCGCATTACCCTCCGTCGCATTGCCTCTGTAATGGCCTTCGAAGTGACACGCGATCTCAAACTCAAGTCCACAACAGTAAGAACGCCCCTCGAATCAACGATGGGTTATGTCATCCGCAATGAGATCGTTATCGTTCCCGTACTGCGGGCGGGACTCGGTTTTGTCGAAGGCTTCCTGGATCTTCTCCCGGAGGCAAAAGTCGGGCACGTGGGTATATACCGAAACGAAGAAACGCTTGAGCCAGTGGACTACTACTCCCGGTTTCCAGCATCTCTTTCGAAAGGGATTGTACTTCTTTTAGATCCGATGCTGGCCACAGGCGGCAGTGGAGCGGCAGCTGTAACATTCCTCAAAAACAAAAAAGCCAGACGGATTCGATTTGTCACGCTGGTCGCCTCCCCCGAAGGGGTGAGGCGAATGCGCAGAGAACATCCGGACGTACACATCTACTCAGCCGTGCTTGATCGTGAACTGAATCGACGGGGCTATATCCTTCCTGGACTTGGAGATGCAGGGGACAGAATTTTTGGAACCGACTAGACCTCCAGTTTTTGACCCCCTCCTTGACATTCGGTCGACTTGCGGATATATTTTGGGAGAGGATTTTTTCGATTGAGGGATGGGTAGTCCTGATTCCCGACGCAGAATAATGACCAACGCACGATACAAAAAAAAGCTGGATGATCTACTTTTCATCTGCTCACGCAACCTTCCAAAAGTCGATGAGCAGTTGATCCGTCGCGCCTTCGATCTAGGCTTCAATGCCCATCGACACGATATTCGTGCCTCAGGAGAACCATTCTTCGAGCATCCGTACGAGGTAGCTCGTATTGTCGCGAAAGAGATTCCACTCGATGATGTCTCCGTCGCAAGCGCTTTACTCCATGATGTTGTTGAAGATACTGAATATCAGATAAAGGACATTCGGGCCGAGTTTGGCGACACCATCGCGGATATTGTGGATGGCGCGACGAAGATTTCCGATATCTTTCGCACCCACGAGGTGACCCAGGCGGAGAGCTACCGGAAGATGCTTCTTTCGATGGTTCGGGATGTCCGGGTGATGCTGATAAAATTCGCCGACCGATTGCACAACATGCGTACGCTTGAGTTTCTTTCCGAAGAGAAACAAAAACGGATGGCGAAAGAGACACTTGAAATATACGCCCCGTTTGCTCATCGCTTCGGTCTTGCGAACCTCAAATGGGAACTCGAAGATCTTTCCTTCAAGTATCTGAACCACGAAGCCTACGAAACGATCGCCCGTGAGTTGAAAGCTCGCCGAAGAGAACGAGAGCATTACGTAAAAAAGTTTTCCTCACCGATTGAAAAACGACTTCGCCAGGACGGATTCAAATTCGAGATTAGCGGACGTCCCAAACACTTCTATAGTATCTACAATAAGATGATAAAGCGGAACAAATCGCTGGAGGGGATTTATGATTTGTTTGCGGTTCGAGTAATCCTCGATACGGAGGACTCGAATGACTGTTTTGCCGTGTATGGCACGATCACGGACATCTACCTTCCAAACCCGGATCGCTTCAAAAACTACATCTCGGTTCCCAAAAAGAATGGTTACCAGTCTATCCATACCACCGTCGTCGGGCCGGAGGGAAAGATGGTGGAGGTGCAGATCCGAACAAGGGGTATGCATGAGGTTGCGGAACGTGGCGTTGCCGCGCACTGGATGTACAAGGAGAACGCGAAAGCCATCGACGAAGAACTTTCCAACTGGGTGAATTGGGTAAGGGAGATTTTCGAAAACGCTGAACAGGTACCAACCGCCCAGTTGATGGAGAGTTTCAAACTGAATTTGTATCAAGATGAGATTTACCTTTTCACACCCAAAGGTGAGTTGAAGATTCTCCCGACGGGCGCCACGCCCGTGGATTTTGCCTACGAGATTCATTCGAAAATTGGGCAACATTGCCTTGCGGCGAAGGTCAACGGTCGCATCGTCCCCCTTGATTCTGTTCTCAAGAGCGGGGATCAGGTGGAGATTTTGACTTCCAAGAACCAAACACCCAACCCTGACTGGGAGAAGTTTGTCGTTACACACAAGGCGAAGTCGCACATCCGCCGTTGGGTGCGCGAAGAGCAGCGAAAGGCCATGGATGCCGGGAAGGAGCTTTGGGAAAAGAAAACACGAAAAGCAAAACTCTCCATCAACGAGGATGAACTCACGGAGTTTCTTCACCAGCGCCGGATCGAGAATATCGGAACGTTCTATCTTGGCGTGCGTCAGGAAAAGATCAACCCCGATGAGATCATCGAAATGATACTCGAGGAGAAAAAGCATCCGTCTGCGCGGGTGCAAGAGGACGGAAAGATTGATGGATTGTTCGACAAGTTCATCTCCACTGCCCGCGGTGCAACGTCGGGCATTGTGCTGGATGGAGCGTATGATAACTTCATGCACAATTACGCCAAGTGCTGCAATCCCATCCCGGGCGATGAGGTGGTTGGTTATGTCACGACAGGAGAGGGAATAAAGATCCACCGAAAAAACTGCAAGAACATTACCCTCTTGCTCAAGATGGAATCCGGCAGGTTCATGGAAGTGAACTGGCCTTCAGAGAATGGAGCAATGTTTGTTGCTGCAGTGAAAATCTCCGGTGACGATCGGGCGGGGATGCTCAACGACATCACTCAGGTGATCTCCACCCAGATGAATACAAATATTCGAAGTGTGAACATTGACTCGGTCGATTCGGTTTTTGAGGGAACGTTCATTCTCTACGTGAAAGATCGTGAGCATCTGGGGAAAATTCTTGACAGGGTGAAGCGAGTAAAAGGAGTACGGGCTGCGGAGCGACTGGAGGAATGAAGGAACCCGGCAGAATTCTTTCTATTGACTATGGGACGAAACGAGTCGGCGTTGCATTGTCAGACCCGTTGCGCATTCTAGCTCGACCGGTGGGGACTTTTTTAAACGATGAGACACTGCTTGAGCGGCTTCATGATACTATTGAAACGAATAAAGTTGTGCTGATACTGATCGGAATGCCCTACAGTGTTGATGGAGGAAAGGGTCAAAAAGCGCAGGAGGTAGACGAATTTATCCTACGCCTGGCCAACAAAGTTTCGGTTCCCGTTGAAACGTGGGACGAAAGTCTCACTTCGGTTGAGGCCCATAATCTTCTTCGAGAGTCGGGGACAAAACAAAAACAAAGACGCGAGAAGGGTCGCATCGATGCGGTGGCCGCCTGTGTGATGTTACAGGAGTATCTTGACGTTCATTAATAGAACGAATCACCGGATTGCGCCGGGCAAAAGACGCTGATGCGAATTGTGAAAGCCATCGCCAAACGAATTGTGGAGTGGTGTGGTCAGCATAAGTTGTTGACGGTTGTCCTTCTTGCCGGAGGCTTTTTCCTGTACGAGATCGCAACCATTCCATTTTTCGGGATTGCGGCGCTCAAGCAGGGAAATCCAGTCGAGACAGCCCTAATGAAACAACGCATCGCCGAAGCAAAAAAGAGCAAAACACAACTCAAGATTCGGCAGCGATGGATTGCTCTCCCGAGACTTCCACGTCATGTCGTGAACGCCGTTATCGTGGCGGAAGATGGACTGTTCTACGCACACGGCGGTATCGATTGGTTTGAAGTGCAGGAATCATTTACACGGAACATCGACGAAGGAAAGTTTGCCCGGGGTGCTAGTACCATAACGCAACAGCTCGCAAAGAATCTCTACCTCTCGACGTCCAAAGACCCCATTCGCAAATTCAAGGAAGTTCTCATCACACTTCTTTTGGAGCAGCAACTGTCCAAGGACAGGATTCTGGAAATTTACCTCAACATCATTGAATGGGGCCGTGGAATTTTTGGGATCGAAATGGCCGCTCGCACGTACTTTGGAAAATCAGCCTCGGCGCTCACACTCGACGAGGCGACGCGATTGGCAGCAGTCATACCGAGTCCACTACAACACCGGCCGAATGAAGACAGTCGTTATGTCCTTCGCCGCAAACGGATTGTCCTCGAACGGATGCGCGCACGGAGTATGGCCTCTCCTTCCGAAGGAAGCCTCAACCCTGGGGCAGTTGCTCCGATGACATCCCCCGAATTGATGTTGGACGAACAAACATTCGCGATTGATTCAATCGTGAATATCCAGGGAAAGAAAGAATGAACTACCGTGATGTGCTTTCCTTGATTGAGGAAGGTGAGGGCTTTGAAGTGGAGTTTAAGCGGAAAGTATCGACGCCGGAGAAGATTGCCCGTGCAATGATCGCGTTCGCGAACACGAAAGGAGGGCACATTCTCTTTGGTGTTGACGACGACGGATCGATTGTCGGTGTCGAGAGTGAAAAGAGCGAGATGGAATTAATCAGGGAAGCAGGAACGATCTTCTGCCAGCCTCCGCTTGAACCATTCATCGATATAGTCGCCTTTGATGGATTGGATGTTATCGTTGCCTACGTCTCCGAGAGCAATATGAAACCTCACGTGTTTACCGGCACCGTACGGCAGAGTGATGAAACGCGTGTTTTTATCAGGGTCAATGATAACACCGTTATGGCAAGCAAAGAGGTGGTGAAGATCTTGCGTGATGAGCATCCTGATTCACCCCCAATGAAAATCGAAATCGGGGATAACGAAAAAAGGTTGTTCGGCTACCTGGATGAACACGAGCGCATTACCGCAAGAGAGTTCAGTTCGCTCGTCAACATTTCGGAACGCCGCGCATCGCGTATTCTTGTATCGCTTGTACGAGCAGGGGTTATCCGCATCCACACACTCGAGAAACAGGACTTCTACACTCTCGCACATAACCTCTAACTAACGTTCACTGGACTTCAGTATTCTTACGAGGTCGTAGAGCGCGATTCCGTACGCGACCGCTGCATTGAGTGATTGCTTGGTTCCGTACATGGGGATCTCTATGGCTTCGTCTGCGGCGGCAACAACTTGATCGGATATTCCTGTCAGCTCATTTCCTATGACGAGGCAGATAGGAAAATCCTTTCTTGCCAGCGAGTAGTACGGTGTGCTATTGGTCGTCTGCTCCAAAGTGCACACTCTTGCACCTTTCGACTTCGCATGTGTGACCGCTTCCAGTGGCGATTCGAAATACTTCCACGGAACCGTTTCGGTTGCGCCAAGGGCTGTTTTATCTATCTCCTTTCGGGGAGGAGTGGGTGTATATCCACACAGAAATAAGCCGCTCACGAGTGCACCATCAGATGAGCGGAAAATGGACCCTACGTTGTAGAGGCTCCTGATATTGTCCAAGATGGCGTAGATTGGGAGCCGATCCACAGCCTGCGCCTGGATCTTTGAAACCCGCTTCTTCGATATCTCCTCGTGAGAGAGTTTTCTCATTCAGTCCGTCGCCACCACTTTTCTCAAATATAGCTATTTCAGGTTGTGAGACAAGGGTGAGGATGCGCAACAAGCAGACTACTATTTGCACAGGTTAGTCAAAATCTTTATATTACACGGCCAATTTTGACACTTTGGAGTGAAGAAGAACCTGATCATTGCGATAGACGGCCCTGCGGCGTCGGGGAAAACGACTACTGCGAAGCTCGTTGCGCAGCAATTAGGTTATCTTCATATCGATACAGGGGCGATGTACCGTGCATTTACTCTCAAAGTGCTTCGAGAAGGTGTTCCACTCGACAACATCGCTGAAATTGCTCAACTGGCTTCAGAAAGCTACATCGAACTTCGAAACATTCAAGGCGTGCAACGAGTGTTGATCGACGGCGAGGATGTGTCGGAAGAGGTAAGAACTCCTGAAGTTACGAGTGCCGTAAGCGCAGTCAGCAGTATCCCCAAAGTACGCGCCGTGATGGTTCGTGAACAACAGCGACTTGGCAGAGACGGTGGCGTTGTTCTCGAGGGTCGAGACATAGGGACCGTGGTTTTCCCGAACGCCGACCTTAAGTTTTTTATGCTTGCGGGAATTGATGCCCGAGCCGCCCGGCGTCGTGATGAGTTGTCGATGACTGGAGTTTCAGTCGAGATCAATCGCATCAAGGACGAACTTCAACGACGAGATGATCTTGATACGCGTCGCGAAGTGAGCCCACTCCGGCAGGCTGAGGATGCAATTACGCTCGATACTTCGGATTTATCGGTGGAGAAGCAAGTGGAGATTGTTGTTACGAAAGCAAAAGCACTACTGGAAAAGTCATAGCTCGTATGAACGTTACCGTCGATCAGCATTCGGGGTTTTGTTGGGGCGTTGTCAGAACGATTGACATCGCTGAAGAAGAGTTGGAACACGGCGGACCACTGTACTCGCTCGGGCCTATCATTCACAATCCGGTTGAGATCGATCGACTTGGTGAGAAGGGGCTGGAGACGGTCACGCTTGAAGATCTGCCGCGTCTGAAGGGAAAACGAGTTTTGATCCGTGCCCATGGCGAGCCACCATCTACGTACGAGCTGGCCCGGAAACACGGAGTGACGCTTATCGATGCAACCTGTCCTGTCGTTACGAAGGTTCAGGAGAGAATCAAGAAGTTTCTTGACAAAGGATACCAGATCGTCATCTTCGGCAAGAAAGAACATGCAGAGGTCGTCGGTCTCGTGGGTCATACGAACAATACAGCCATTGTTGTAAAATCCGTGGAAGAAACTGAGAACGTTGATTGTTCGAAACGGACAGTGCTCTTTTCCCAAACAACAATGGACAAACAGGGTTTTTATCGGATCGCCGAAGTCCTCCGAAGCCGGATCAAGGAATTCGAGGTAGGGACGTTCGAAGAATCTGCGATCGATTTTCATGCGAAGGATACGATCTGTGGTCAGGTCTCAGGCAGGGACAAGAAACTGCGAGAATATGCGGCGGCCAACGACGTCATGGTCTTTGTTGCAGGAAGAAATTCCTCGAATGGGAAAGTGCTATTCGACATTTCTAAAGAAGCCAATAACAGAACCTTTTTTGTGGAGAATGAATCTGAATTGGAGCGGGGATGGTTTCAGGGAGCGGAAAACGTTGGCATCAGTGGAGCCACCTCTACCCCTCAGTGGTTAATGGAACGAGTAAAAAAAGCTATTGAGTCGTTGTGCGTCGGTTCAATAGAGAATTTGGAATATAGTGATGTCCCTGCACTTAATCAGGGACGAAGCCATCAATAACAAACAAGAACACAACAACACGCATACACCCTTGATTGCATGTATTCAGTCTGCGCAGATGGCCACAGATGAAGATATGCAGGAGAGGATATCCCGACAAAACGGGATGTTATGTTCAACATTAGGAGGATGAATGGCTGACACGACAACAGGAGTCCAGCAGGAAACCAACCTTACCGCACCACCGATCCACCAACCAAAGCAAGCAAACGGCACATCCGCCAGCATCACTGACCGCGACTATAGCGAGGCGGAGTACAACGACCTCATGAAATTGTATGAAAGTACAATGGTTAAGATCAGTGAGGGAGAAATCGTCAAGGGCAAGATTGTTGCTATTCGTGAGTCCGATGTCTCCGTGGATATCGGCTTTAAATCCGAAGGGATTGTCTCCCTTCAGGAATTCTCCAAGCCCGAAGAGTTGAAAATCGGCGATGAGATCGAAGTGTTCCTTGAGACTGTTGAGAACAAGGACGGCCAGCTTATACTCTCACGCAAACGTGCAGACTTTATGCGTGTGTGGGAGCGAGTGACGAAAGCGTTTGAAACCGGTGAAGTGTTGCAAGGACGATGCGTTCGCCGTATCAAGGGCGGTATCGTTGTGGACCTTCTCGGAATCGATGCGTTCCTTCCGGGATCGCAGATCGATGTCCGACCGGTACGCGATTTTGATGCGTTTATCGGCAAGGTAATGGATTTCCGGGTCGTGAAAATCAATCATCCGTCGGAGAATGTCGTTGTCAGCCACAAAGCCCTCGTCGAAGAGGAGATGTCAGGCCAGCGAAAAGCAATTCTCGACAAGCTGGAGAAGGGTCAAATTCTCGAAGGAACCGTCAAGGCGATTACCGATTTCGGTGTGTTCGTCGACCTCGGCGGAGTGGACGGACTTGTGCATATCACCGATCTCTCCTGGGGAAGGATCAATCACCCGTCAGAAGTTGCCAAGCTAGACCAGACCATTAACGTGGTGGTTCTTGATTTCGATGCCGAGAAGAAGCGTATCTCCCTCGGGTACAAACAGCTGCAGCCGCACCCGTGGGACAACGTGCAGGACAAGTATCCTGTCGGTACCAAGGTGCTCGGAAAAATTGTTTCCCTGGCGGACTATGGAGCTTTCGTGGAAATTGAAAAAGGCGTTGAAGGTCTGATCCATATTTCCGAGATGAGTTGGACGCAGCATATCAAGCATCCGTCACAAATCGTTTCGATGGGACAGATGGTGGACGCCGTTATTCTGAACCTCGATAGAGAAAACAAAAAGGCTTCGCTCGGTATCAAGCAGCTTGAACCGGATCCGTGGTTGACCTTGACGCAAAAATATCCCGTGGGATCCCGGCACAAAGGTGTCGTTCGCAACCTGACGAATTTCGGCGTGTTCGTCGAACTTGAGCAGGGAGTGGATGGCCTAGTGCATATTTCGGATCTTTCGTGGACAAAGAAGATTCGCCACCCGGGCGAAATGCTGAAGAAAGGGGATGAAATCGAAGTCGTGATTCTCAGCGTTGATGTTGATCAGCGACGGATCTCTCTCGGTCATAAGCAGATCGAGGACAACCCCTGGGATACGTTCGGTGAACAGTACAGTGCGGGGACAGATGTGGAAGGAAAGATTGTCCGCATCATAGAGAAGGGGGTCATTGTTGAACTTCCCTTGGGCGTTGATGGGTTCGTCCCTGTTTCGCAGCTTGCGACAACACAGGTGAAGAACATCGCGGACAAGTTTAAAGTCGACGATACTCTACCCTTGAAGGTCCTTGAGTTCGACAAAGACGCGAAGAAGATCGTTCTTTCCGTGGTTGAAGCGCTGAAAGGGAAGGAAACACAGGTCGCTGAGGAGTATGCAACCAATCATGAACTGCCTCCGCTTACCATCGGTGATACTGCTACTATCACTGGTAAGATTGAAGGCGGCGATACTTCGATCCCAAGCGAAAACTAACTGACAGAGGTACGGAGAGAAAGAGCTGTCCTTCTGGACAGCTCTTTTTTTATCTAGAGGAAAATGCCAAGAGTCGCGCTTCACACATCAGGGTGCAAGCTGAATTTTGCCGAGACCTCCACGATTGGCCGGCAGTTCATGAACCGGGGGTACGACGTAGTTTCGTTTGACCAGCCTGCAGACGTGTGTGTCTTGAATACCTGTAGTGTTACCGATCGGGCCGATCGGGAATGCCGACAACTTATTCGTCGCGCACTGCGAAACTCGCCGAATGCATACGTGGTCGTTACCGGATGCTATGCTCAACTTCAGCCGGATGAGGTGTCGGGCATACAAGGCGTGGATCTTGTGCTCGGTGCGAATGAGAAGTTCGATCTTTTCGGATATGCAGGAAATCTGGAAAAGGAACTTTACCCTCATGTCTTTGTTTCTGAAATTACCTCGGCCAATAATTTCGGAGCAGCGTACTCCACTGAAGCAAGCAACAGGACACGGGCCTTCCTGAAGGTGCAGGACGGGTGCGATTATTCGTGCGCCTTCTGTACGATACCCTTGGCCCGGGGTGGAAGCCGGAGTCAGTCAATAGAAGAATGCCTTCGACAGGCCAATGAACTCGTGCAAGCCGGCTATAAGGAAATTGTCTTGACCGGTGTGAATACCGGAGACTACGGGAAACACGACGGCACGAATCTCTACAATCTTCTGCGAGCGCTAATGAAAATTGAGGGTGTTCAACGTTTGAGGATCAGCTCCATCGAACCGAACCTCCTAAGCGATGATATCATTGCGTTGGCTGCTGATTCGGAAGTCCTCTGTCCGCATTTTCATATCCCATTGCAGAGTGGAAGCGACAACATCCTTCGGAAGATGCGTCGACGTTATTCTGCGGGAATGTATCGAAAATTGCTCGATAAAATTCTTTTGCGGATTCCTCATTGCGGGATCGGCATCGATGTAATTGTCGGTTTTCCCGGCGAAACGGACGAAGAGTTTGATCGCACGCAAAAGTTTCTGGACGAAATCCCGGCATCGTATCTGCATGTGTTCACGTACTCGGAACGCCTGAACACACCGGCATCGTCTTTCCCTCATCAGGTTCAACGCAAAGATCGCTTTCAACGGAATGCAGCGCTTCGACAACTAGGCCTGAAGAAGAAACAGGACTTCTCGGCGCGCTATATCGGGATGACAATGCCTGTTCTTTTTGAAGGGGTTGTGCAGGAGGGTGAGCGTGCTGGGTGGACGCCAAATTACATTCGTGTGCACGTACCGGCACAGAGTGCTGAAGAAAACACAGTCGTGCCGGTGGTTCTTGCCGACGGGAAGGAAGGAGAGTGCTGTGGAATGTTGTCCGACGATCAGGTGACGGCATGATGATCACGATGGTAGAGCCCGAAAGCATCGCGTCAGAAATTGGGATTCAACCCGGCGATGAGTTATTGGAAGTGAATGGCAAACGGATTCTCGACGGCATTGATTACCGTTTCCATGAAAGTGATGCCGTCGTTTCTCTGAAGATTGCCCGGGAACGCGAGGTGACCATTTACGACATCGAAAAGGATGAAGGCGAGAGGGTCGGCATCGATTTCGAAGAAATGAAAACCCTCTCCTGCGGTAACGATTGCATCTTTTGTTTCGTTGACCAAAATCCGAAGGGTATGCGCAAACAGGTCTATTTCCGGGATGGTGACTATCGTTTGTCGTTCATGTATGGCAACTACACAACCATGACGAATGCCGGCCCGGCAATTCTTCAGCGCATTATCGAGCAACGCCTCTCCCCACAGTATATCTCTGTGCACGTAACCAACTACGAAGTCCGCAAGCTCTTAATGGGTTTGAAGAAGGACGATAGGATTCTGGAAAAAATCCGGCAGCTCCACGATAACGGCATCGACATCCACACCCAGATTGTCCTTTGTCCGGGGATAAACGACGGGGAGATTCTCAGCAAGACCATAACGGATTTGAAAAAATACCATCGTCATATCATCTCGCTCGCGATTGTCCCTGTCGGCCTTACAGACCATCGGTTTGGGCTTTTTGATTTGAAGAAGGTCGATCGTAAGTATGCGAATGACTTGCTGGATTCGGTCAGGCAATGGCAGAAACAATTCCGAAAAGAAATCGGGCGAGCATTTGTCTATCCGTCCGATGAGTTCTATATCGTTGCCGGGCAAGACTTGCCATCGACCCGCGCCTATGATGGCTTCCCGCAAACGGAGAACGGCGTTGGTTTGGTCCGTTCATTCATCAATAATTTCAAGAAGCAATCGAGGAGATTCCCTCAAAGCCTCGAAGACAAAAAGAAGATGACGTTGGTAACAAGCGAGCTTCCTTCAGGATTCATGACGACTGAGATTCTCCCCAGGCTCAGTTCCATCGGAAATCTTGAAGTAGAAATGGTCACGGCACCGAATCTTCTTTTTGGCAAGAGTGTCACCGTTGCTGGACTTCTTTCGGGAAAATGTGTAATTTCTTCACTACAGGGCAAGACGTTGGGAGAGCTTGTCCTGATTCCTCCGGACATTCTGAACCCAGAGGGATTGTTTCTCGATGATATGACCGTCCGGCAGTTGGAAGAAAAACTTAATCGTTCTGTTATGGTGTTCGATGGTCGTTGGCAGGATGTGTTCGCATCTCTTCTTCATCCACGTGAAAGGAAACACGCCCAGAAGTTGTTACCGATTCTGAATCCTTCGTAATCCAAATTCTTTCAAAAGGATATCCATGGCAACAATTCAACGGGTTATACTGCTGACTCTTTTTTCCCTCTGTTCCGTTCATGGAGGAAATACACCGCCCCCTTCGTTGACACATCACCAAATGTCATTGGAATTATTTCCCGCCCGCACGATAACACTCTTCCAGAGCGAGGTCGCACAACGGTTTCAGGAATCCACGCACGGAAGGAAGTCCGTCGCCCTGGCTGCGTTATATTCGCTCCTTGTTCCGGGAATGGGGGAAATCTACACGGGAGGGTTCACGTCTTCGGGGAAGTATTTCCTGATCGCAGAAGGAGCGCTCTGGCTCACGTTTACCGTGTTCGAAGTGTATGGCAATACTTTGCAAACGGACTCCCGTTCGTTAGCAGTTGCGAACGCAGGAATAGACCCTTCCGGAAAAGACGACCAGTTCTACGTTGATATCAGCAACTTCCTGAATGTCTACGACTACAATGAAGCGCAACTGCGTGACCGGGAGCTTCGGCAGGTGTACGACCCTGCCGCAGGGTATGCCTGGCAGTGGAACTCGGATGCGTCGCGACAACTCTATCGTGACCAACGCATCTCCAGCGTCAACATGTTTAACAATGAAAAGTTCATTGTCGCGGCGGTGATTGTTAACCACGTGCTGAGTGCCATCAATGCTGGGCGGACAGCGGTTCTTCATAACAGGGAGATCGATCGGCAATCGGGAGGTCTTGAAATTCAAGCGGGCGTCCTCGGTGGAATCGGCCACGCTCACGGGATACAACTTTCATTTACCCATCGGTTCTAATGAAGGTGTCCTGAAGACACCCACATCGTTTACCCTCCATGCGCAATATCAAGCTTGTGCTTGAGTATGACGGTACGGACTTCGTAGGCTGGCAGTCGCAAGTCAACGGACGCTCCGTGCAAGACGAAATTACCCGGGTTCTCTCGCAGATCCTGCAGGAGGAAATTAAAGTCACCGGTGCGGGAAGAACAGACTCGGGAGTTCACGCGCGCGGGCAGGTGGCAAATTTCCGGACATCGGCCACCATGAAAATCCCTCAACTTCAACAAGCGCTGGATGGCTTGCTGCCAAGAGATATCTCTGTCAAGAGCACGAATGATGTCGATAACAAATTTCACGCGAGATTTGATGCAACGTCCCGGAGGTACTTTTATTCCATCTCGCGTCGTCCATCTGCCCTTCGCCGAAGGTTTACGTGGGTCGTGCCGTTCGGACTTGATCCGGGCCTTATGAAGACGGCCGCGGAAAGGATTCTCGGCGAAAAGGATTTTCAGTCATTCTGTAAGGTTGCGGCCCAGGCAAGCCACTATCGTTGTTCCGTGACGATTTCACGCTGGGGAATTGACGAAGATACGATGACCTATGAAGTGAAAGCCAACCGGTTTTTGCACGGGA
>DASWHW010000068.1:0-5885 GCA_036397975.1 Bacteroidota bacterium | reverse complement strand
GAATCCATTCACTACCATCATGAATGAGTCCGGCGTTCCTCTCGCAAACTCCACCTCAAAACCGAGGTTATTAATCTCAATCAACGTCCGCCAGTCCAGTTGTATTGAAGAGCCATTGATCATCTGACCGGTGAATCCAACAAGCTGGAAGGGGAATGGCCCGTCCGGGACAACTTCTTCAACGAGTGACACACCGGCAACTGTAGTATCAAATCCGCCAAGGACGTAAAACATGTTGCGGTGCAAGACGCTGGCCAAGTGAATACGCGGGCTGCTAATCTGGAAGCTGTCTACGAACCAATAATTGGCCACAGGGATGTATCCCACAACGGTTTGTTGCATGTCTTGCGGGGTTCCCTGTTCACTGCCGCCAACAGAATACAGGTGGCCATCGAAAAATTCCAGAGCACCGGAAGCAACCCGATAAGGCATTTCCGCCAACTGCGTCCACTGATCGGTACCGGGAGTGTATTTGTAGAACCGCTTGCCATAAAACCCGACCAGATAGATTTCATCTTGGTACACAGCGGACGCTAAGCCAAGGTAGGCAACCGTGTCGTTGCTTGTTTTGGTTGTCCAGATGTCGTTCGTGATGTCGTATTCAAAAACATTGCCGTTGCTATTGAACAGATAGATGTAGCCATTCAGATACTCTGCCGTAGTTCCCCACGAAGAAACGTTCGGGCTCAAGCTCAAGTATGTCCAGCTCCTATCTATGAGGCTATACTTTCTGATCGACCGTGCCGCCGAAGGCCAACCGCTCAGAAGGTAAACGTCGTCACCGACGAGTACAGAAATCACGTCCCAAAGGCTATTATCTGGTATGCTGTCATGGTAATTCCAACTGCTACCGTCGAATTTGTAAACGTGTGGGTACCGAACAGTGCCCGACCACCTGCTGGCTCCGCCAAAGAAATAAATCGAATCATTCCAGACCTCAGCGGTCCCTGCGCCAGTAGGAATTGGCAGGTCCGGTAGGTTCTGCGAATATGACGAATACACCATCAATACCATCATCGCTGGAATCATTTGTCTCATTGAGGCTCCATTAAAAATTATGCTGAAGTCTTCTGTCCCGATGAGGAGAAAATACAAAGGTCACTTCCGCTTTACTATCACCAGCCGGACAATGATTGTAAGGTTTCAGACATTGAGGGATCCATGCGCCCAACTGCGATTATCGCCCCCACAAGCGTTTCTCGCCTTGCAAACCCCCTGACGTTCCTGTATATTCTACTGGAGAGTTGAGTTCTACAATGACCGCATCCGTTTGGCATAGGCACCTTTTATTCCTTCCAGTCCTCACGCTGATCCTTCTGCTTGCCGAAATCCAAGTCATGGCCCAGGTAAAGAGCATAGTTGTCGAACGATTATCCGTAGAATCGGGTCTTTCCAATAATGAGGTCTACTGCATCTATCAGGATAGTAAAGGCTTTCTTTGGTTCGGCACCCAGGATGGTCTGAACCGCTACGACGGATACAACTTTAAGATTTATCGACATGACGTACGGAACCCATCAAGCCTGAGCGACTATGCAATCAATGCAATCGTCGAAGACCCGGCTGAACCCGGCATACTCTGGCTTGCCACCCGCGATGGGTTAAACCGATTCGACAGAGAAAAGGAATCATTCACTCATTTTCTCAACGACCCTGATCGGCCAGGCACATTGAGCAACAACCGTGTTTGGCAAGTTTACTTTGACAGGGACAGCGCTCTTTGGGTTGGCACAAACGACGGGCTGAATAAGTTCGATCGCACAAGCGAATCCTTCACCTCATACCGTTACTCCCCTCAAGATTCCAACTCGTTGTCCTTTAGGACCGTGTCGACGTACGTGGAAGACGATGATGGCGATCTGTGGATAGGAGGAAGAGGTCTTGACGTCCTTCACACAACAACGGGCCGGGTCATTCGTTTTCTGGAGGATCCTGGTAATCCATACCAGCTTCGTAGTGATAATGTCTCGATATTGCATAAAGATCGAAGAGGTCAACTCTGGGCCGGGACTAGGAATGGTTTTTTCCAAATCAGCGAACAGGCGCGGCATGACAAAGGCGGCTGGTTGATGTTCTATGAGTACGGGTCGAAAAGTCCGGACGCGGGAACTTATGAATATGTACGAGCCATGATTGACGATCGCCATGGCGTTCTCTGGCTTGGGTATTTCTCAGGCAACATGCTGGCGTTCGATACGAATGCAAAGACATTCACTGAATTCAGCATCTCCGAGCGGGGTTCTTCGGAGCCTATACAGGTTCCTATTCGATCTATCTACGAGGATCGATCGGGCGTGTTGTGGCTCGGAGCGCTAGGGTTAGGTGCACTGAAGTACGATAGAACCAAAGAAGGATTTAGGGCTCTTCACGACAACATCAACGGCCCGAACCGAATTATTGGAAATGAAATAAGAACAGTGGTTGAAGACCGAAAAGGGATGTGGTGGATCGGCTCGAGTACCGGTCTTAGTCTCCTGGATCCAAAAACAAAGAATGTGAAGCATTACAGACATGACAAAAACGCTCCGGGAAGTCTTAGCCTGGATGAAGTTCAGTCGTTGTTTGAAGATTCAAAAGGTAATATCTGGATCGGAACGTGGGGTGGCGGTGTGAACAGGCTTGATCGAAAAACTGGACAGTTCACCCATTACCGATACCAACAAAACCAATCCAGCAGCCTTTCGAACGACTTCATCCATTCAATTGTTCAGGACAGCCGCGGAGTTCTGTGGATCGGGACGGGCGCAGGAGGCCTCGAAAGATTCGACTACGACGCAAGCACATTCATCCATTACGGGGCACATCCCACAAAAGACAATTGGCTTCGTTCGGATGAGATTACCTGTATTCGTGAGACGCAAGATGGTTTCTTGTGGTTGGGCACGACACTTCATGGATTATATAGGTTCGACCCACAACACGAGAAGTTTGCCAGTTACATGTCGCATCGAGGCGACTCGACCCAGCTCAGCAGCAATCGGGTGATGTGCATCTATGAAGACAAGTCGCAGGTGCTCTGGGTTGGTACGTTCGGCGGAGGGCTGAATCGGTTTGACCCCGTCCAAGGCACGTTCACCTATTTTACGGAAAAGGACGGCCTTGCAGGTAACACCGTTTATTCGGTTTTGGAAGATGATCGCGGCATTCTCTGGTTGGGTACAGACAAAGGACTCTCGCGCTTCGATCCTGTTACTGAGGATATACGGAATTTCTATGTGAGCGATGGACTTCCATCCCAGGAATTCAGCGGTGCAGCCTTTCACGGCAAAGACGGGACGGTTCTGTTGGGAACCTCGAATGGACTCGTTTATTTCCATCCAGACAGCATCAGGGCTAATCGCTTCGTCCCTCCGATCGTCCTAACGGATTTTCTTGTGTTCAACACACCTGCGGCCGTTAAAGGAAGCGGCAGCACATCCGAAGGTGTCCACGTAATGGAGAAGAGCATCAGCGAGGCAAACGAAGTCGTGCTTTCATATGACCAGAACGTATTCACATTCGAGTACGCTGCACTTCACTACGCATCTCCTTCAAGGAACCAGTATGCATACAAAATGGAAGGATTCGACCGGCAGTGGGTCTACGCGGGAAACAGGCGTTCTGCCACGTACACCAATCTTGACCCGGGAGAATACATGTTCCGGGTGAAGGGATCGAACAGTGACGGAGTGTGGAATGAGGACGGAACATCGATTCGAGTCATCGTCAATCCCCCTTGGTGGAAAACACCTTTTGCGTACGCCGGTTATCTGGTCATCTTTTTAGGCACAGCCTTCGCATTACGTCGCTTTGAAATGAACAGAGTGAATACGCGTAATCAACTGCGTATGAAGGAATTCGAGACAAGAAAACTTATGGACCTCGACCGCCTGAAGTCCCGCTTCTTTGCCAACATCTCTCATGAATTTCGCACACCACTCACCCTTATTCTGGGTCCGCTGGATGACCTTGCGGAATCAGCAGATTCATCAAAGGAAAAGACGATTCTCAAGACGATGAAAGTGAACGCGGGGAGGCTCCTGCACCTCATCAACCAGCTGCTTGACCTCACGCGGCTCGAATCGGGGAAAGTTATCCTGAAGGCCGTGCATGGCAACTTCGATGAATTTGTCAGGGGAATCGTGTTTTCATTTTCATCCCTTGCCGAACGAAGAAGTATCGCACTTAACTTCACCACGAAACTTGGGGCAACGACCGATGCTTTGTTTGACAGTGACATGGTGGAGAAGATTACCTCGAACCTGCTCTCCAACGCGTTCAAGTTCACTCCGGACTCCGGCTCTATTAGCGTTATGATCACTTCATCGGAGAAGAGCGGATTTGCCGCAGTCTCTGTCGCGAACACCGGGGAAGGAATTCCAGCCGAACACCTCCCTCATATCTTCGACCGTTTCTATCGGGTCGAGACTCAAACTGCGAGCCAGGGAACAGGAATTGGTCTTGCATTGGTGCGCGAACTTGTAGAGTTGCATCATGGAACAATCAACGTCCGCAGCATTCACGGGCTAAGTACAGAGTTCACATTCGAACTTCCTATTGCACGCGGTCACTTCTCTCCTGACGAGATCGCCGATACGATCACCATTCAAAAGGGAGTAATTGACAAGTCGTTATTCGACGATGATCGACCCACAACCGTGACACCTAAACCAATTGAGCAACCCGTGCAAGGCGGGAATGGCGATCTCGATGTGGTTCTTGTTGTTGAAGATCATGAAGACGTACGGCACTATATTCGGGAACTGCTTGAAACAGAGTACAAAGTGATTGAAGAAAACAATGGCAGGGACGGACTGGAGAGAGCGGTTGAAGAAGTTCCCGATATCGTTGTCAGTGATGTGATGATGCCGATGATGGATGGCTTTCAGTTGTGTCACGCCCTTAAGTCGAACGAGAAAACAAGCCACATCCCGGTCATGCTTTTGACGGCCCGGGCCGCCGAGGAAAGCCGGATTGAAGGATTCGAAACCGGCGCCGATGATTATCTGGTGAAGCCGTTCCACTCAAGAGAAATGAAGGTCCGTGTTGCCAATCTGATCCGGTCACGAGAGGAAATGCGAAAGCGTTTCCGTGAAGAGGTTCTGGTGAAACCTACGGGTGTGGTGGTAACATCAGTCAACGCCGACTTCATCAGAAAAGCAATGGCTGTCGTGGAAACACACCTTGCAGAAGAGTCATTTGGCGTGCAGGCCCTCAGCGACGAACTTGCGATGACGCCACGCCAACTCCATCGCAAATTGACCGCTCTCGTCAATCAAAGTCCCAACGAGTTTATCCGTTCATTCCGCCTCACCCGCTCTCGGCAGATGATCGAGCAGCAAGCGGGTTCTATTGCCGACATCGCCTTTCGCGTCGGTTTTGGAAGCCCTTCTTACTTTTCAAAGTGCTTCCGAGAGCAGTTTGGAACATCCCCCTCGGAAATCTTGAAATAGCTCTCCGGCAATCCTTGGACGCTGAGATGTCATAGCGTATGCCAGTGTCCGATTTCTCCCATCAAATGTCCGATTCGTTGCAGTAACTCGCGAAAAGACCGGAAGTCGCAGTAGCGCTCGTCCGAAATCAACCAATCAATGACTCGATAGTTATACCCTTCCGCGTCCCCCACGTTGTATCTTGTCCGCCATCGAAAGGAACAACCCTTTCAGCTATGTGTCATCAATCTTTGATACTCTAACAATTTAATCTTTCTTCGGAGATCACATGAAACGCTTCGCCCCGGTCCTTCTGCTTATGGCATGTCTTGCTTTCACCTTTTCAGAGGGACTCACACAAGTACCAAAAACGCTCAGTTATCAGGGAGTGCTTACCGATACGTCGGGCACGCAGGTTCCCGATGGACAATATCAGGTGACGTTTAATCTTTATGATCAGCAAAGCGGCGGCTC
>DASWHW010000067.1:0-4756 GCA_036397975.1 Bacteroidota bacterium | reverse complement strand
AGTAATTCAGTGGTAGAATGTCAGCTTCCCAAGCTGGACGTCGCGGGTTCGAGTCCCGTCTCCCGCTCAGATAATTTCATATGAGGGATCCGGGCGTGTCCCGCCTGCCCGACACTCTTTTTGTGGCGGGTCTCCCGCTCTGCGTAAATCAACACCAGTTCTTCGATCTTCCTTATCGCATTGACGCGACAGCCTGTCGCCGAGCGCTCTTTCCCATAGAGTCAATCCCGAGTTATTAGTACTGCCATGCCTGCAAAGGCAAGGTGAAGTACGCCCGTTCTTATTACTCTGTCTTTATCGTATGCATTTGTCATCCTAATGGAGGTTATTCATGTCCACCAATGGTTTCATCAATCACCGCTCGTTGTACCGGCTCCCATGGTCGCTTCCCGATAATGCGATCTCCTGGATGGAGCCGACCTCTGCCTGCAATCTCGCGTGCGATGGATGCTATCGTGAAAACGTTCCAAGCAGTCACAAGTCCATGCATGTGGTACAGCAAGAGGTAGACCTATTTGCAAAACTGCGTAACGCAGACGGCATCAGTATCGCGGGCGGCGACCCGTTGATGCATCCGAACATCGTCGAGATTGTCCGGATGGTGGCGAAGAAAGGGATGAAGCCGGTCATCAACACGAATGGTGGAAAACTCACACGCGATCTCCTGCGCGAAATAAAGAAAGCAGGCGCTGCAGGCTTCACCTTCCACGTTGATAGCAAACAGGGCAGGCCGAAATGGAAAGACAAAAACGAAATCGACCTGAATGAACTCCGCCTCGAGTATGCCGAGATGGTGGCAGAAGTGGGCGGACTCTCCTGTGCCTTCAACTCAACAGTGTATGAGGATACCCTTCACTACACTCCGGAACTCGTTGCCTGGGCTGCAAAGCACATCGACATCGTCCATGTGATGGTGTTTATCTTGTATCGGGCGGCGGCGCCAAATCTCCCTTTTGACTGGTATGCCGGTGGGGAGAAGATTGACAAGAGCTCGCTCGTTTATTCTGAAAGCAGAGAACGAAAAATCGATATGAAGTCAACCGACGTCGTTGCGAAGATACGGGAACGATTCCCCGACTTCACACCGTGTTCTTATCTGAACGGGACAGAGAAGCCGAATTCATTCAAATGGCTTCTCACCGGACGCATCGGAACGACAGAGCAGATTTACGGCTATGTCGGCCCGAAGTTCATGGAAATCATACAGACGTTCCATCACCTGTTTACCGGACGGTACCTTGCATACACAAAGCCAAACCTGACAAAGAAGGGAAGGTCGATGTTTCTCTTGTCGGCTGCTGATCCGTTTATGAGAAGCGGCGCAGGACAATACCTGAAGTCGGTACTGATGAACCCAGCGCGCCTCTTCAAGGGTCTGCATTACCAATCGGTTATGATCATACAGCCGGTCGACTTTTTGGATAATGGACTGCAGAATATGTGCGACGGATGTCCTGATATGACTTTGTACAACGGCGAGCTTGTCTGGTCATGCAGGATGGAGGAACTGAAGCAGTTTGGATGTTGGGTGAGGACTGTTCCGTGTCAGAGAAACTGAACTTCCCGGTACGCTGACTCAGAAATAATAAAGGTACTTGATCTTGGCAACCGCAACCCTTTCGGCCACGTGCAGTCGATGGGGAAGAGGAACGTCGTTCGCATCAAACTCATCACCGCGATTACGGAGTTCGTTAAGGGCAAAGTACACCCAGCTTTTCGGGAGAAACTGATAGGAGAAGAGCAGTCCGAACAATACCTGCTCGTTCCGTTCTGACGATCGGAGAAACACGTTGTCGACATAGACACGCACGTTGAGATCGTTCAACGGTGTTAACGAAAAGTAAGGGCGCGCATTCACCGTAATGTCCTCCGTCGTTCCGGAGGGATTACCCTCGATGAATGCGTTCAGTGAAGTGCCGACTCGCAGAATAGAAGCTGCCCGCCAGTTGAAGTCGATTCCTCCCCACGAGTAGAACGCAAGATATTCCCGAGAAAAATTATACGTGCGGGAATAGCCTCCCCACAGATTTCCGTTCCATGTTGGCGATGTGGAGAACCAGGAAGAGAGATTTGCTGAGAAGGAATTGTAGACGATTCCTTCGTCCTTCGCTTTGCCGAAGTCCATGTTGATCTCATAGCCCCAGCTGTCGCGAAGCTGCATGTTGAACCCTATGACGATAGCGTGGTCGGTGTAGGTGTCGATTCTTTCATGATTCAACGACGCACCGCCGTAGACAAGGATCTGGCTGATGTACCCTTCTCCGAAGTACCATCGAGGTCCGGCAATGGCTGTCAACTGAGCGGTGCCAGTCCATGGTACAAACCCGATTTGGTCAAGGTTAAAATTTTCATCAATGTACCTCGTCCTCGCGAGAGTCATCCAGTTATCGGCAAATGAAGTGAAGCCCGCCGACATTGCGTAACCGCCGGAGGAATTCTTGAACGATCGGGCAACCTGATACGCGAGTTGCCAATTGGAGGTCCGGAAGGCCCCATCGATATCGATCACTCCATCATCATTCTCACGATCATGCTTTCCGACAAACAAAACCCCGATGGATGAATTCCCCAGGATCTGCTTTTTCAATCGGACTGATCCGAAGCCGGCCTGAAGTTCTTTTTTTTGTTCTTCATTTTCTTCAAAATCTGTTTCTCCCGTCATTGCGATGAACGCGCCATACTCCCAATCGCCAACCCGGCCGGACGCCTTCGAGCCGAGATGAAGCGGGACTTCCTTACCGTCGGGAAGAACCTTGCCGATCCGACGTGAATAGAACAATTCCAGTGGCCGGTAGAATCCGGTGTTCTGCTGTCTGCCTGACGCCATAAAGATCTCCCTCCCCTGTGTAAAGAACGGCCTCCGTTCTTCGAAGAAGGTTTCATAACGGGAGATGTTAAAGGCGAACGGGTCGGCTTCGATTTGCGCAAAGTCCGGGTTGCCAGTGAGCTGGAATGTCAGTTGTGGCGAAGGGTTGTAAAAGATATCTATCCCAGCGGTGGGATCGATTTCGTAGACGCCGGGCCGGATGTATGTTGCCTTGGTCAGTCCCACCGGGTAGAATTCAAGATTCGACCCCTTGACAGTCGGGCGAAAATCCTCGAAGACCAGCCTTCCGAATTTCGAGATCCGCTGCCCCTCATTCTCTGCATATCTATTCCAGTAAATGTCTTCGGTCAGGTCGGGAATCCACCGGTCGAAATCAAGACCCCATGTTTGCTGGCTTTCATCGTATTGGATGGATCGGTAAGGGATTTCCATCTCGACGACATACCCCCATTCATACACAAGCGCATCGGCAAACCACACGCCGTCCCAGCTGTAGTCCCGGTTCCTCGCGTCATCGAGGAGGCGTGAGTCGCTTCGGATGCCCGACGCAGAGACCGCGAACTTGTACGCTGTCTGTTTGTCCCCGAACGTGTCCACCATAAGCGAAACCACATCTCCCCCAGAATCATCCTGCGATCCGGTATGCCGCTGAATGTTCTCCCTCTGATCGTAGCAGACAATCATACAATAGAGAGACTGGTCTGAAGTCAGCAAGCGTGCGACTGTTCGCCGGTTTGGTTCTTTATCAAAGTATGGTCGATATTGGACGAAGTCTGATGCCGAATCTGCTTCGACCCAAATAGGGTCAACCATCCCGTCGACTTTGATGGGGGAGTTTATCTTTCGAAGTCGGAGTTGCTTTGACTGTTCGGACAATACCAGAGAAGAGAATAGAGTAACGAAGAGAAGTGCGATGGCGAATCTCATCTCGTGCTCGCGAGGGTTCTGTTGAAAGGGATTTCTAATAGTAAACGAGAACACCCCCGAAAGGTTGCAACACCTTTGACTCTCCAACGCGAAATGATATATTATTGCAGGTTCCTCCAGCCGATATTTTCCTGATCATTCGTCTCAATGCTCTCAAATATCATATCGTCCATCAAGCTTCACAGTCCGGATCGCAAGGTCTTGCTGACCGCAGAGCGCGTTCATCCCGGAATAGTGAAGCGCTGTCTCGCGCTGAAGTGCGGAAGAGTTGCAAACCTCCATGTGCATCCAATGCGCGACTGGCTTTCACAGTTAGCAGCGCCGCTCTTTCAAGGAAAGACATATCTGGCCGGCAGTCGTCAATTCTGGTTCATGTTTAACCTTTTGCATTCCTCAAGAGAGGAGTTGCCTTACCTTCGAGAGGCAACGGAATTCTCCCACATAAGCTCCCTCGTGCTGGCTTCTTTGGAGGACATGACTCTCAATGACGTATCAAAAAAGCAATTCGAAGACCTTCCCAACAAAACCAAGTTTGATGATCTTCTAACGATCAAAGCGATCTATGAGCAGAAGAAGAAGGATCAGTCTTTTTTTGATTTTACGGATGTTGTCCACGCACTTCTTCATTCGAAACAGGAGGCGGAGGGAGTGTACCTCCTGGAACACCCGTTGAGACTTCGGGAAAAAACTCTCGTCGAAAACATGGGAATTGTCAGGATACCACTGGAAGTGTCTGACACTCGCTCATACCAGTTTACCGGATACAAGGTTGACACGGCTTATCAGGAAGCCCTTCAGACGATCCGGAACATCAGTACAGATATGGAGAAAGCATCTCTTCCGGTAAAGATTGGCGTTTGTGTGCCCGACTATGCGCAGGCATATCGAATCATCAAGCAATCGTTGGAGGAGATCGGACTTCCTGATATGGTTCATTTTATTCGCGGGGAACCGGTGTTCGCAACCTCGCCTGGGAAGCTGTGGATGTATTTCGCAGAGTGG
>DASWHW010000066.1:0-5821 GCA_036397975.1 Bacteroidota bacterium | reverse complement strand
AGAAGAAGCCATACATCCGGGCGAATGAATCGCTGCAGAACTCAATCAGCGGTTCCGCAAACAGGATGATGAAACCCCTTCAGGGTTTCGAGACTAATGTTCGTTCTCTTCCAGTCGAGGGCGTTGCCCTCGCCGTGAATATTGAACCCCCGCTTACCCCTTGTGCACTTATCCGGCGGGCAGGCCGTTGGGGTTCTTCATAACCGCTTGCTCTTCGGACAATCGGGACGGTCCGTCATTTTATGACGAGGCCAGGATTGTCTTGCCGAGCGCCATCATTCAAATGTCCGCAACCTCTCATTTCAAATTCTATCCGACTTTCCCTATCTTCATATTACTTGCTACACACATTCACTATCATCAATCAGGAAACAATGAAGCTATCAGTTATTTTCCTTTCCATATTTGTATTGACAGGCTGCGGAAAGCAGGACACACAGCAGGTCGGTCTCGTTACGTTTCCACTGAAAGGAATCGTGGAGGAAGTCGATACGGCCAAAATGCGCGTGACCATTGCCCACGAAGAGATCCCGGACTATATGATGGCAATGACAATGCCGTTCAAAGTGAAAGACCGCTCGATTCTGGATCGCATCTCCCCCGGCGACTCGGTTCAGGGAACTCTTGCCGTGTCAAGAACCGAGAGTTGGCTTGAGAACCTCGACGTCCTCGGCCATGGAGAACCGCCGAACACTTTGGAAGCAGGCGACATTCTTGCCAAACGTCTCTTCAAAACCGGCGATTATCTTCCGAACATCACATTGATCAATCAGGATGAAAAGAACATCAGCATCAGCCAATACCGGGGAAAGATGCTTGCTCTGTCATTTATCTTCACCCGTTGCCCCCTTCCCGATTTTTGCATTCGCATGAGCGATAACTTCTCACGACTCGAACGCGAGCTTGGGAAACAAACCTCGCTCGCAGGTCAATGGCATCTCCTGACGGTCAGTTTCGATCCGAAATTCGATTCGCCAAAAGTCCTGAAGCAGTATGGTGAGAACTATGGGGCAGATTTCACGACGTGGGATTTTGCCACCGCACCGGTCGAAACGCTTCGGCAAATAACGGACGGCCTCGACCTGATGTTCACGGAAGAGGATGGGTTGATAACGCACAATCTCCGGACTGTGCTTATCGATCGGAAGGGAAGAATCGTTGAAATCATCAAAGGAAATGAATGGACGGTCGCAGAATTCGCCGCGACCATGAAAGGCCTTGCCTCAGCTCAGTGAGACGAAACTTCTAGCGCTCTTTTTCAACAACGAAGACCCTGAAGTCCCGTGGTTCTAATGCCAGGACAACTTGCGTTGTAGTCTCGTTCGAGACTTCTTTAGTTTCCCCTCGAAATACTTCACGCAGGACGAACGATTTTCTCCCGGGAAAAATTCTCTCCATTGGAATGTGCACGCTGGTGAAGCGGGGCTGGGCCGAGAAATTCAATACGACAAAGATTTTTTCTTTTCCTGCAACGCGAAAGAAGGCGTACACATCCTGATCATTCTGCGAGACAGCGCGGATCATTGAGCCACGGGACAGGGCGTGGTTCTTTTTTCGAAGTTCATACAACTTCTGCAATACTGTTTTGACCGTGTGCTTGCCACCCCAATCAATTGGGACCTTCTCAAACAAATCCAAACGCTTCTTGTTCGCAACTTCTTCCCCGTTGTACAGCATCGGAACTCCCGGAAGAGTTCCAGCGAGGACAGCCCCAAGAACAAGCCCATCCTCCCCAAATTTCTCGACAGCAGGCGCATCCCACGCATTCTTGTCGTGGTTGGTATGGAAGCGCATCCGCAACGAACCCTGTGGAAATTGGAGTGATTCGGTTTTCAGGATCTCATCCAGAAGCGTTACCGGCCTCTTGCCGCTGAATAGAACCTCCAGCACGTCATACACATTCCACGAATACGTTACATCAAATGCCTTCACGTGATGTTCCGGCAACGAGCCTTCCGACAACATCATGATCGGTTTGATCTTGTCGAGGCGTGCCCGCGCTTCCTCCCAAAAATCCGTCGGCACCAACTCTGCCACATCGCAGCGAAACCCATCGATCCCAATGTCACGGACCCACCACACCATCATATCAATCATGTATTTGCGCAGGCCCTCCTGTGAGTAATCAAGATCCGCGACATCCGTCCAGTCGTTATTTGGCGAAACGATGGTGCCTACTGCATCGTGCGTAAACCATTCAGGATGTTCGTTCAACAGCTTGCTGTCCCACGAGGTATGGTTTGCGACCAGATCGATGATTAACTTCATGTTCTGTGCATGCGCCGCCGACAGGAGATGTTTGAAGTTCTCCAGAGTTCCGAACTCCGGATTGATTCCGTAAAAATCCTGGACCGCATAAGGACTTCCCAACGAGCCTTTTCTATTCCTCAGCCCCACAGGATGAATCGGCATCAGCCAGAGGACTGTGGCGCCAAGGGTTCGCAGCTCCGGCAGGCGACGCTCCAATCCGGCGAAAGTACCTTCGGGAGAAAAAGAACGAAGATAGACTTCGTAGATCACTGCATCCTTTACCCAGTCCGCACTCTTTCTCGCCTGCAGCGAACTGTAAGGACTCTTCAGCAACTCATCGAGACTTCGCGTCTCCACCAGAGTGACGGGCTTATAGATTCCCCCGCCTCCTGCATAGTCCAGCACCTGAACAACGATCTCGTTTTCTCCCGAGCGGATCGCGTGTGTAACATCCACTGCGAATGGCTCGCTGTACCCTGTATGGCTGCCGACTTCCTTTCCGTTGATCCACACCACGGCGTCATCGTCCACTCCGGCAAAGTAGATGCTCACCGGCTGGGCGGTTTTTTCAAACTGGAATTTTTTGGCGTACCATCCCCATCCGTCGTATGTACCGAGTTGCGGATACGATTCCCAGAAATCCGGCGCTTCGACGACCGACCAAGAATATCTATCAAAGGAACTTTGAAACCATTCTTCCTCGATACCAATTTTCATCGAGTCGGGCATGAACAACCATTGTCCGTCAAGCGATATTTTCATTGGCTCAATTTGGGAATACGAGTAGCCGTGAAAAAGGAAAAGCAAACCGAGAGCACAAAAAAGATATTTCATTTCCGAACATCAAAGATATTTATGGGAAAGAGGAATGCCTTTCGCATCGCATTCATATAACAATGGAACTCCGGTTGGGATGTTTAGTTCCAGAACTTCTTCCCTCGAGAGCATGTCCAGATGCATCACCAGCGATCGCAGGCTGTTTCCGTGCGCCACGATGATGATGTTTTCTCCCTTCAGGATTGCGGGAAAAATATTCTTTTCCCAATATGGAATGACGCGCGCTGCTGTGTCTTTCAGACTTTCGCCATTCGGCGGATTCACGTCGAAGCTTCTGCGCCAGATCTTCACTTGTGCGTCGCCGAATTTTTTTGCGGTCTCGGCCTTGTTGAGTCCCTGAAGATCTCCGTAATGTCGTTCATTCAAGGCCTGATCGTATTCAATCGGGATCGATGACTGACCGATGATATCGAGGACAATATTCAGTGTATCGTTTGCCCGTTTCAAGACGGACGTGAACGCTCGAACAAACATATAACCCTTCAGCTTTTCCCCCGCAACTCTCGCCTCTTCCTCTCCTTTTGGTGAGAGAGGAATATCGACCCAGCCGGTGAAGCGATTCTCGAGGTTCCATTGGGACTCTCCATGGCGGAGCAACACTAATGACGGCATGTTTCTTCCTTAAGTCAGATGCAAGATTGTTTTTGACGAGATGTGAGGATCACTCACCAGGACCAAAGAAAAACACTCCAAGCACAATAGCAAGGGCCAGAAGCTCAACTCGTCGTTTGAGAACAGGATTTCGTTTGCGCAACCGGCTCCATGCGGCAGCGATCGCATACATCAAACCAACCAACAAAAGTGCCGTAAGAATCGCTTCCGGATAGCCAAATTCATGGTTGACCCATTTTTGGAAATTGAATTTCCCGAAATCTCCATAGATCAGGAGAAGGTGCAAGACGTACACCAGAAACGATTCTCTTCCAATAAGTGTGACAACCGACTTCGGCGATACTCCTTGTTTCCATTCCTTCCACACCATTAACGCGGTCAGCAACAACACACATCCCAATCGCAGCAGGAGGAAACTCGGACTCGTGAGCCAGTACTCGTATGTCGGATAGATTCTTGAGGCGAATGGCTCAATCACCATTGAAGCAACAATGAGCGCCGTTGCCCCGATAAGCATTCTCCACAGATACTTTCTAAGGGCTTCTTCCGGGAAATTCTCCCGAACACGAAGAAACAAGAAACCGGTAAATGCCCCCGCAAAGAGAAATGCCGCCCAGGGAAACAACGGAAAGAGTGAATGGCGAACACCATTCAAGTATGCAGCAATCGGCCAGGGAATGACTTCCCAAAAATCCACCTGCCACATGAGCGGAGTTGCGATTACAATCAGCGCTGCCAGGATGATGGTCACGTAATAAAAACACACCTCGCGTCGAACAAGGAGCAAGAGTCCTTGCAAGAGCAGAAGGCTCATGGCGATCGCCTGTAAAACGTCAACTTGGAAAAAGGATTGCCATTCCAGGGGCGTTGTGTTGTTCAAGATAAGAGAGAATGAAAACTTTGGGAGGTGAAGCGCGTAGGCGATAATAAGAACAAACGAAAGTCGACCAATCTGCCTCACCAATGGGGAACCAAGAGCCAAATAGTCATTCAGCTTTCTTCTTGTTGTGATGGCATAGGCAAGGCCGGATGCAAAGAGAAATGACGGAGCGACGAGACCGTTGAGAAATTTGAGATACTGGAAGAATTGCGTCGAGAAGATGTCCGGGTGCAGCGTGGCGTTGACGACGTGCGTTTCAATCATTACCAGAACGGCCCATCCACGCAGCAGATCAATAAACTCAACCCTTTTCGATCGACCGCTGGCCTGCTCAGTCATGTGAATACAACGATTCTGCGGGAAAGGATAAAATGAGTGCGGGGAGCAGCCGCCATTAGTATGGATTGGTCATGAAGAGGAAGAGAAGCAAGCTCACAAATGCATACTGTGTCATCCTTAGCGAAGACGAATATTCTCTTGAGACATATCGCCAGGCATACACGGTGACAATCATCAGGAGCAGTACGCCTATTCCCGTTGCAAAAGCAACCGCGAATGGTAACGACTGGCCAAGCATCTGTCCAAGACCGCTATTGGCGGCCGAACCATAGACGAGGACGAGATGGAGAACGTACACCATCAACGATGATCCACCCAAAACGACAAGTTGAGAACGCAGTTGTTTGGGGAGACGCCGGGCAAAGTAGAATGATGCCGTGATTCCGAGGACGACGCCGAGTCGAATCAAGTAGAAATTGGGGCTGGTCTTCCAAAAATCATGCGGCGGGTAAACTTGGAGTGGATGAAGGTCTGCGACGATACCGATCACGATCGCTAACAGTCCCGCCAAAGCCAGTCCCTTGAAATAACGGACATCGCTGCCTGTCCTTCTTGCCTTTAGATACAAATGACCACCAAACACGCCGCCGAACATGAACGCAGCAAAGGGAAAGAGTGGAAACATCGACAGTTGATTCTGATTGAAGTAGGGACCCACCAGCGGTGAAAGGAGCGCTGAGAAGTCGACGTTCCAGACAAGAGGAGTCGCAAGAACCATTCCGGCGGTCAGTCCAAGGAGTAATCTCAGAAAGCTTTTCACCGTTGGACTGAGGAACACAAGAAACTGCAGGATCAAGAAGCTTACTGCGAAACAATGAAGAACATCCACCTGAAATAACTGCTGGTAACCCTCAGGGGTAGTTTCATGCAAGACTTTGTTGAGGGAAAAGAATGGAAAGTGGA
>DASWHW010000065.1:0-23368 GCA_036397975.1 Bacteroidota bacterium | reverse complement strand
ACACCGGCATTTTCGATCATGCCAATCTCCCGCATTTCTTTGCCCGTTTTCGTGCGCTTGCCGTTGGCAGAGACGGTGACCAACTGGGAAATATTCTTGATGAAGAGATTCACAGGATTCAGATGAAATGGAGAGATGAGGTTGGGCGGTTAAGAGACCTGTCCGCGCTAAGAACTGTGAAAAAGATAGGAAATAGCGTAGGATTGTGCAAGAAGGGGTGAGAACTAACCCCTCAAATGGGAATTAGAATTCGAGAATATGGGGATTGCCCTTTTTGTGAAAAGGGTTCAAACCGCATCTAACTCAACAAGGGATCCTATCGAATAATGCCGATCTCTTTCTCATAATCCATTTTGGTTTCTGGTTTTCAAACGACGAATTCTACAAACGGGTTTTTGCTGTTTCTTCGCATCCAGATATCATCTCAATTCTGCGCCATTCTTAGCAGCTAAGTGGACTATAAGAAATCCGAAACCAAGTGAGTGGGGGACGTCGTCCTCGATCAAGCTGATCATGTAGTACCATCCTTAGAAGGCAACCCCAAGTGAAACCCCAAGGGGGGGATATTTCTGTACGTTGAGTGTCTTCGACGATGAGAAGGCTCCCCCTGTACTAAGGTTCGCGTCCAGGTCACCAAGGAGCAGGATTCTCACTTCGAGATGGAGTGTGACGTTTTTGCTCAGAGTAAACCCTGACCCAGCAGCCAAGACTGCGGTGGGAATTAGTCCAAGCACCTGAAACGTAATTCCCCCACCTCCTTGAACAAACAAAATAAATTGCTGCTCAATTGGTGAGTAATACTTAAATGACCCGCTGAGAGTGAGGATTCCTCCATAAACATTCAGCTCTGGAGTAAACGAAACGGTCTTTGGCTCAGAAAAAAGAAAGTCGTATCCGAGCACCCCCACAATTGTATGACGATTGGTCTCCCACCCGACATTGACCACAAACCTGTTTCGCCCTTGTTGACCAATACCACTTTGGTTAAACGTGGCAAGACAGATCAGAGTCAGTCCTAATAATATTAACTTCCGTTTTTCCATCGTCGATTCTCAATGATCGCAACAGCACTACAATTCAATATCTCCCCATCGCTCGTTCTTTTGGCGGCAGAATTTCGAGGCACGTCGTCCACCAACCTGTGCGAATGGTCTCAACGAACTCGGGAGGGAGATTCTCTGATTCCATCTCCCGGACGAGTGATTCGAAGTCGTAATCAATCGGGATAAACTCCACGTGGAAACCATCGTCCGCGGTGAGAAGAGTCGACCAGACATTTGTCTTTCCGTCGTTCTCGGGGCGGCCGATAGCGCCGACGTTGACCACGTGCCTTCCGCTTGCCAATGCGCGATGCCACTTGATGCCCGTGTGCGTTACGAGTATGACATCGGCATGATAATCGTCGCACAGTTTTTCGAGGAAGTGCACAGGTGTGGAAGTGTACCAGAGGAATTCATTCGTCTGGCGCGGTGAACCATGGGCGCAGACGACGTTGTATTTCCCAAGCTTAAATCGATATTCCCTCGGCAACTGCTTTTGATAGCGTCTGAATTCCGCCGACGTGTTGGCCAGCGTGTAATCGTAGCTGATCTGCGCGTAGTGGTTGTCCTTTGGGTCGGTGTACCCGCACTGGCAGTCGTTGCGCTCATTGCCAATGGAGTCGTCATAATTTCCCTGGAGAACATTGATTTTGTGTTCAAGGAGGAGAGGAAAGACTTTGTTCGGATTGGGACCGAAGCCGCCAAGATCGCCAAGGCAATAGAGTGCTTCAGCATTGTCCATGCGCGCGCGCACGACCGTTTCCCGCAGCGCAATATGATTGTTATAGACGCCGCCAAAGACGGCAACACGTGAGTGCTGTTGCATTGCTCAACCCGTTCTGCAGCTCAGTCCATCCACCCAGCAGGTGTGGCAGGCCTGATATGCAAGAGGAAACGGTCGGAGCGATTCTGCAATGTTATCGCCCATGCGTGCGGTCTCTTCCTCTATTAATATGGGGCAGACATAAACACCCTTGCTGGTCACCATTCTGCAGGAAGAACATTGCAGAATCTCCGGACCGTAGCCAAGGTCGGGACGGAAATCCTCTTTGGAGAGAAAATCGGATGCTTCATAACCGCAGCTTCGTTCAACCTCCGCACCGATATGAAGCACCGGCAGAACTTTGAGACGGGGACGGGTAATACCAATGGATGCGAGGAGTTCGATAAACTCTCTCCGCACGCGTTCATCATGTTGTGGGTTCCACACTGCGACCGCAGTGATAATCGGGACGAAACCGTTCGCTGCAAGATTCTTCATCCCTTCCACCGCCCGTCGGAAAACCCCTTTCCCCCGTATCCGGTCGTTTCCTTCTTCGTCAAACGAATCTAACGAAATGCGGATGTCCAGAGAATACTCTGATGCGTCCCGCAGTTCGGCCAGGTGTTTCGCCCAGTCTACTTTTATAAGCATTCCGTTTGTCAGAACGTTTGCCGGTCCGATCGCCAACGTATCTTCAAGAATGTCCCAAATCTCCTTGTTCAAAAACGGCTCGCCGCCGGTGAAGTAGTATTCCTTAACACCGAGGGATTTCGACTCATCTAGATAACGCTTGATCATCGCGCGCGACATCATCTCATGATTGTGGTTTCGCGGGGAACAGGAAATGAAGCAGTGCTCGCATTTGATGTTGCAGATAGTTCCGCTCACCTGAAACCAGAGCGTGTCCATGGCGTTCATCGGTACCGTCGGCGTCTCTGCCGTCACCAGCGGTTTTGTACTCAGCATTGTTGTCATCGTGCGGGATAGAGGAATTGGCCGGCTTTGATCTCCAGCGTTCGCGGAATCAGTGAATAGACTTCCTTGATCTGCTCGAGTCCGGTGCGGATGAGAAATGCTGAGTTCTTGCCGTAGCTCTTATTGCCGATGATAAAGAAGTTCGGTTCGGGATTTTTCAGCGTGTCGGCGCCATGACTTTTTTGCGTGAGACAATCGGCGGATGATTCACCGAGAAGTGCAGCGGCAAGCTTGAACGGCGCACGCGACGCCCAGCATTCGTGCACCTGCAGTTCGCGGTAAATCTTGTTATCCGGCCCGTAACCAACATTGGCGATAATATTTTCTGCCTTGATGGTTCTCTTTCGATCGCCCTGTTTTACAACCACAGAGAATACTTTCCCTCTTTTTGAAATCGACTCCACGGTGCATCCCGGCAAGAAGGAAATGTTCCTCGGCGGATTTGCGGCAATTACATTGGCTTTTTCGCCGAGTTCTGATCGAAGAGGTAATGCATCGTCAGAGAAAATCTCGTAGGGCTGCTCGTTCTCTGAACGGGTCACCCACACAAGGGACGATTCCGGCGACTCTTTGATGAAGCGGGAGAATTGAACGAGGGATGTCGCAGCCGAATGGCCGCTTCCCACAAGAAGCGTTCGCGTTCCCTCGTAGATATGCTTGTCCGTTCCCAGGATATCAGGTATCGTATAGGTGATTTCTCCGTGCAATACCTGTTCTCCGATGGCCGGTATGCCGCCGTTCCCCATCCAATTATTATTGCCGTACACACCCGTTGCATCGATAACGATATCGAAAAGGGGAACGCTCTCCTTCCCTTTCGCATTGCGCATTAGTAATCTGAACTTGTGCTGTGCGCGCTTCGGGTTACCAATCAGTTCGTTCTTTCCGATCGTCTCACGACCAATAGACAACACCTCCATACCGGTATGAAGCCGCTTCTTCAATAGAGGTAATCGTGAAAGGGGCAGAAGGTAATTTCGTACATATTCATCGCCGGTCGGACAGACGTCCTCTTTGCCTCTTATCCGTTTCCCGTGTTCCTCCAGCATTCGCTTCCCAAGGGAAGAGCGGTTCATCTTCCAGGGAGAAAACATGCGGACGTGTCCCCACCTTCGGATGTTCTCGCCAATAGAGCCTCGCTCGTACACGTGTACGTCGAAGTCCAGCGAAATTCCCCGCAACGCTGCTTCAATGCCTATCGGTCCGCCCCCGATGACAGCGAGAGCTCTTTTCGGTGTTTCTTCCATGAGTTCCATAACGATATTTACCTCGCGAATCGTTCCGACGATTTCATGCCGACGAAGAGGCCGATGATTACGAAAGGGCCTTCTCTATGCTGTCGAGATCCTTTTGCGAAAAAGACCAGCCCGTCGCAAGCACGTTCGCTTCCACCTGTTGCACTTTGCGTGCACCGACGATCGCCGATGTGATTGCAGGATTGCTCAATACCCAGGCAACGGCAAGCTGTCCGACTGTCTTACCAAGTTGTGCCGCAATGGGGCGCACCCGCTCAACCACACTCAGTCCGCGGGTGTATTTTTCTCCCAGGAACTTCTCGCTATGCGTGATGCGCCAATCGTCCGCCGCAAGCTTTGCTTTGTCGAATGAGCCTGTTAACAGCCCGGATTGCATCGGACTGTAGGCGACGATGCCCGTCCCATGAGCAACGCACCACGGAAGGATTTCTTCTTCTATGTCACGCTCCAGCATATTATAGATAGGTTGGAGTGACTGCACATGCGCAATAGCCTCGCAGCGCTCGAGCAAGTCAACGCCGAAATTACAGACCCCGATGAAGCGAACCTTTCCTTCATCCTTGAGCCGAACCATCTCCACCCAAGATTCCTCCACCGGCGTGTCCGGATCGGGCCAGTGAAATTGCAGAAGGTCGACACGATCCGTTTGCAGTCGCTGTAGACTCGCTTCGAGTTCGTTTCTGATGCTGGCGGGTTTCAGATGCCGCCGGACCTGTTTCTTTTCATCCCAGACATGACCGCACTTCGTTGCGACGAAGACCTTCTCCCGTTTTCCCTTCAGCGCCTTGCCAACAACTTCTTCGGAATGTCCAAGCCCGTAGACTGGAGCAGTATCGATCCAGTTGATCTCCAATTCGATCGCCCGATGAATCGTTCTGATCGACTCATCGTCGTTCGATTCGCCCCAGCCGAAATCCCACGCACCGCCGATTGCCCACGCACCAAGTCCAATCTCGGTCAGAAGCGGTCCGCCCTTGCCAAGTTCTCGGGTATTCATATATATGAGTATAACAAAAGAACGCAGGAGGTACAATTCTTTATGAATCTGTCGCAGGACGGACCGTGACCGGCGAAAACAGTTCTTGTTTTATCACCCTCTTCTGCTGCCCGCCGCGGGAATTACTCCTCGGCAGTAATCACGATACTTACCCAGTTTCCCGGTTGCACCCTTCTCCTTCCATTCATACCTTTTCTTAAGGAGAATCTTTTGCGAGCAATCTGCCTCCATATTCAGCAGGATATCACCTCCGATCCACTTCAGTCCACCGACCTTCCATTGCCGGAGGTGCATGAGGACTCCGTTCTTATCAAAGTCTCTGCTTGCGGAATTTGCCATACGGATCTCCATATAATAGAAGGAGACTTGCCTCTGCGCCGTTCTCCCATCGTTCCGGGACATCAGATTGTAGGAATCGTCGAGAGGATCGGAGCGAAAGTGAAGATTGTGAAGCCGGGTCAACGGGTTGGGTCACCGTGGCTTTCTTCCACGTGCGGGCATTGTTCTTTCTGCAAAGATGGAAAAGAAAACCTGTGCGACAACGCGCGCTTCACCGGCTATCACCTTGATGGTGGATATGCAGAGTATGTCGTTGTTCCTGAGGAATCCGCCTACCTGCTTCCGGGGGTGTTTTCAGATACAGCCGCGGCGCCACTTCTCTGCGCCGGCGTTATCGGTTACCGTGCGTTACGACTCAGCGAATTGAAACCGGGGAAGCGTCTTGGCCTGTATGGCTTTGGCGCATCGGCGCATATTGCGATTCAGATCGCACGTCATCGAGGATGTGAAGTTTTTGTTTTCACGCGAAGTAAGCACCATCATGACCTTGCGCGCGAATTGGGGGCTGCATGGACTGGAACAGCGGATGAGAGTCCTCCACACAAGTTGGACAGCAGTGTCGTCTTTGCACCTGCGGGCAAATTGGTTCACTCCGCGCTCCGCCATCTGGAAAAGGGAGGAACAATCGCCCTGGCCGGCATTCACATGAGTCCGATTCCGGAACTGGAGTACAAGTACCTGTATGAAGAGCGAACGATTCGGAGCGTTGCGCACAGCACGCATGACGATGTCCGCGAGCTGCTGAAGGTCGCAGCAGAGATTCCGGTGCGGACCGAAGTCGAAGAATTTCCTCTTGCGGATGCGAACAGGGCGCTGCAAAAACTGAAGCGTTCGGAAATACGCGGAAGCGGTGTACTTGTAGTGTAACTGCGAGTGTAGGCCTATCGACGATAGGCTACGCGTCGGAGCAGAGGATTTCGGTGGGTTATCACTTATACCCTTTCAGGGCTGGGTGATTTCATCGTTCGTTAATGTGATGGATTCGCCCTCGAAAAAACAAAACAATATCCGATCCAAAACCCTGAAAGCCTGCCTGCCCGGTAGTACAAGTTTGGCAGGCAGGGGTTTCACCACCGCTCCTACATCAATCCCACCGGATCGACGTCTATAATAAGCCGGACTGTATTCTTCTTCCGATCATCAAACCTGTGGACAATCGTTCGCAATACCGAACGCAGGTTCCCGCCTGAGGGATCGGTGCTCTTCAAGGTCTTCAGAATAATGTGCCAGCGATACTGATTGTTGATCTTCCCGATCACAGCCGGAGCCGGACCGAGAATCGTGAATGTCCCGTTCGCTGCTTTCAGCATCCGCGCAAAAGATTCCGCCTGCTGGCACACATGATCCTCCTTAGGCCCCTTGAACTCCACCAACACAAGACGTGAGAACGGGGGATAATCGAGTTCCTTTCGTTCTGCCATCTCATGTTCATAAAATGTCCGGAAGTCATGATCAACAACATGCTGCAGCGTGTAGTGATTTGGTTGATGAGTTTGAATGATCACTTCTCCTTTAAGCGTACTTCTGCCGGCACGACCTGAAACTTGTGTGAGAAGCTGAAACGTCCGTTCGGACGAACGGAAGTCGGGAAGCAGCATCTGCGTGTCAGCGGAAATCACACCCACCAGCGTTACCCGAGCAAAGTCCAGCCCCTTTGCCACCATCTGTGTCCCGAGAAGAATATCAGCATCTCCCGCACCGAACTTTGTCAGCATCCTGTCGTGCGCTCCCTTGCGCGATGTCGTGTCCAGGTCCATCCTGAGAATTTTCGCCTTTGGAAAATATTTTGCCAGGTCCTGTTCCACTTTTTGTGTTCCGGCGCCGTGCATCTTCAGGTTCAACCCTTTGCACTGCGGGCACACATCATGCAGCGCGCGAATGTGGCCGCAGTAGTGACAACGAAGATGCTTCTTTGCAAGATGGTACGTCAACGTTACGTTGCAGTTATCGCATGACTCAGCATAGCCGCAATCCGGACACGCCACGAATGGTGCGAACCCGCGCCTGTTCTGCAGCAGGATAATTCCTTCCTTGCGCGAGAGACGATCTTCGATCTTTTGCTGAAGTACTTCTGATAACGATGGCTGTTGAAAATCCCGAAGCTTCCCCCGCCGTTCTTCCGGAAGTGATTCTTTCAATCGCTGATAGGCCTTTTTTCTTTCCTCTGTCATATCGACGATGCTGATAGCAGGCATCTCGGCACTGTCAATGCGCAGTGGCATCTCCAGAAGAGTGAACTTTCCGCTCGTCGCGTTCGCAAAAGACTCTGCTGAAGGAGTTGCCGAACCGAGAACAACAACTGCATTATTGAGGTTCCCGCGCATGATTGCCACATCGCGGGCATTATACCGGGGTGTCGAATCGTACTGTTTGTATGATGATTCGTGCTCTTCATCGACAACAATGAGACCAAGATTCTTGAGCGGTGAAAAGATTGCCGAGCGCGGTCCAATAACAATGTCGATCACACCACGTAAGGTCTGTCGCCAGACATCATGCCGCTCACCGAGAGACATTCTGCTATGAACAACCGCCACCTTCTCGCCAAAATGGCTCTTGAACCGCCTCACCGTCTGCGGTGTAAGCGAGATCTCCGGGACAAGAACAATTGCTCTTCGACCCCTCTGCACACATTGGCGGATAGCCTCGATATACACCTGCGTCTTGCCGCTTCCAGTCACTCCGTGCAACAGAAAAGTATGCGATGACGCTTGTTCGATTCGCTCGATGATCGTGGTGAGGATCGACTGTTGCACTTCATTTAAGGTGATCGATCGTGTTTCTTCTTCAATGCCGTAGTCCGTGGTCCGGGGAACATCACGCTGGACAATGGGGATCAATCCATTTTCCCGTAACGGTTTCAATGTCGCAGATGAAACACCTGAGGTTTTGAGGAGTTCGTTAAGACCAATCTCATTCTTTCCACTTTCCAATAACTCCTGAAGAGCGCTCAAGAGATGTTGAGCTTTCTTTCTTCGTGGAGGTAATGCAAGCATTTCAAACGAAAGGCGCTCTTTATCAATGCGTTGCAGGGGGACGAACTCCTTCATTTTGGGTTTTGTGACTGGTCGCGGAATGACCTCGTCCGTTTCAATCAGACCCTGCCGTTCCATTTCGTTCAGAATGCCGTGGACGGATTTGATGCGGAGTTTTTTTTGGATTCCCAGCGAAGTCATCTCGCCTTCTTTCTTCAGCAACTGAAGGATCTCAGCCCGCCGCGGTGCCGTAGTGGAAAGCAAAGCAAGGGTTTCCTCAAACGCATCGGGGTACAATCGGGCACGCACAATACGCTTGCTGGAAGCGGTCATTCCCTGGGGGAGCGCCGCTTTGAGAACTTCACCGAGAGGCGCGAAGTAATATTCTGCAATCCATCGGGTAAGACGGAGTAGTTCGTCGGAGACAACCGGGTTCACATCGAGCACATCATGGATCGGCTTGAGTGAGGGAACGGTTGTCGATAGAGGGTGTCCTACGATCATCCCGGTTGCATACTTTCGTCCAAACGATACGGTCACCCGCGAACCGATTGCCGCCGACGAGGAAAGCTCCGGTGGAATCAGATACGTAAACGTCTGATCCACAGCAACGGGGAGTGCTATTTCGGCTAGTTTTGAGTCAGAAGACATTAGTTCAGTGGGTCAGGGTGAAGTTCATTTGCGGTTCAGCGTGAATATGTAGATTTCAACAGTGAGTGGCAATGAGCAAACAAAAAAAGGCGGGACCAAAATCCCGCCTCCGGTACAATCCCAAGATGCACCTAACGCTTTCCTGTAATGTAACCCTCCAGATGGTGAATCGTATCTTCCTGCTCGGATATGATTGCCTTCACCACGTCACCAATGGAGATGACGCCGGTAAGCTTGCCATCGTCAATAACCGGAAGATGACGAATGTGCTTGTCCGTCATGACCGACATGCACTCACCGATGGATTGCCTGCTCTTGATGGAGAAGACATTTGCTGTCATGATTTCCCGTACCTCTGTTTCGCGTGAGGACTTTCCCATCAGAATGATTTTACGCGCATAGTCACGTTCCGAAAAAATACCGGCAACCCTTTCCCCTTCCGTCACCACCAGGGCACCGATGTTCTTTTCGGACATCAATTTAAGGGCATCATACACCGTCGTGGTGGGATTAACGGTGTAGGTGTTGCCGGAAGGCTTTGCCTCAAGCAGTTGAGCAACGGTGTTCATGGTGGCCTCCTTCGATGGTGATTATGCTTCTGTAGTTACTTCTTCCGTTTCGAATCTAATATGCTCGTTGGCCAATCGCAGCGCGGTTTCGACCTTTTGTGGAGTATCGCCGCGACTGAAGATGAATCCCGGATACGCTCCTCCTTCCGGTAATGGAATCATTTCTTGCCCGGAATGCGCCGCAATTATGATCTCCTCGATGCCCTTCACGCCGCGTGCTTCTTCTACGCCGATCACTGATTCAAGCCGACCATGTGTGCGTATTGGAATCATCATCACGCCGGCTGCGTTTCGCTCACGAGAGAATGATCGTACATCTTCACCGATCGCATCACGCAGAAGTAGTTCTTCGAGTGACACTTCCCTTTGACCGTTCGTAAACCGAAGAACTTTCGAGCAAAAACCACCTATTGATCTTGCGGCAACTTCAATCAGGAACGCGCCGGTGCCATTGAAACGAATTTCTGCATGGACAGGTCCTGTACGAAGGCCCAACGCCTCAATCCCTTTCTGCGCACATTCGACAATCTCCATTTGTTTCTCTTTCGGATGCCGTGATGGTGTAACGTAAATTGTTTCTTCGAAGTACGGTCCATTGAGAGGATCCGGCTTATCGAAGAGAGCGAGAACGTGGAGTTCTCCCTCGACCAGAACTCCTTCCAGCGCGACCTCCTCGCCGGGGATGAAGGACTCCACTAAAACGTCTTCCTGAACACGGGATTGTTTGTGCTTCTGGACAATGTCAACCACTCTTTCGCAAGCGGAAGCAAACTCCGCTTCGTTATCAACACGAATCACGCCGCGACTCCCAGACAGAGAGAGGGGCTTAACGACGCACGGAAATCCAAACGACGGTGTCTCCCGTCTGTTCCCTGATTCAATCAGGAAAAACTCCGGCTGGGAAACGCCGGCCTGGTGAAGGAACGTCCTCATCGCAAACTTGTTTCTTGTCGCGGCAACGGATTCAACCGGATTGTGCCGTAGGCGCAACGCAGCGGCGATCTCGTGTGCGAGAATGACACCCTCATCGTCCACTCCGATCACCGCACTCACCGGATGGTGAGACGCGAATTCCTTTACAGTGTCGACCGCCTTCATCGGGTCGTCATATGGAAGATCGATAAGCCCGGTTGGATTGAATGACGTGAGTGTATTGCGATGATCGGAAGCCACGGTGATTTCGATTGACGCAGACTGTCCCGCTTGCAGAAAAGCCTTTGCGCGATAGGAGGTGCTGGGTATCAGAACGAATACACGTGGCATAGAAAAACATCAATTGCCTTATGCGTGAAAACATTGCCCAAAGAACCGCTGACCGACGATCACTTCTTGGACGGTGAATAAAATGGGTTGGTTCCCGCTGCATGGTCGGTCACATCAAGAACTTCTTCAACTTCAGGGAGAGCGCGGCGAATGGAAGCCTCAACCCCCTGACGCAACGTCACATCCGCCATGCCGCATCCCTGGCAGCCCCCTCCAAGTTGGAGGTAGAGATTGGCGCCCCGCACATCGATGAGAGACACAACGCCCCCGTGTTGGGCAATGAGCGGATTAATTTCATTATTCAGAATCATCTCAACCTTTTCGCGGAGATCGATCTCGGATGCAGACCGACGCACACCCTCATCTGCAACTAGTTGTTGACCAGATTGAATTTGTGTTCGAATTGCGGCACCGACTTGCTTGGCGATAGGCATCCACTGCTCTGCATCCGTCTTCGTGACTTTCACGACAGAGCCGGAGATCAACACTGCCACGACATTTTCAATAGCGAAGAGTGCCTCCGCGAGCGGAGAACCCTTAGTATCTTCCAATCGGGAAAAGAAGACGGATCTGTTTGGAAGAACAGCACGATCCACCGTAAACTGGCAAACCTCGTTCGTTAGTATTTGAGCTTGTATCTTGATTTCTTCGGTCAATGGTTTCTTCTCCTTACAGCAGTTCGCGGAACTCGGGGGCAAGTGAAATGATTCAAAACATCCTCTTCAAGATACAACGCGAGCCGCTTGGAGTCAATCGAACATGTGATTTCGTTGACAATGGCAGGCCTTTTGGATATATTTTTCACGCAGAAAATCATCCGGGAGCAGCAAAGGCGGGCATGGCATCAGACGACAAGAATAAACAAAAGCAGCAGGAGCGTCAGCGCATTCTCGAAGAAATCCGACGTCGCGCTGAAGAAGCGGAGATGCAGCGCCTGGAGGAAGAGGATCGCAAGACAGAAGTGAACAGCCCGCCCAAAGAATCCACCGCTGCTCCCCAAAAACTCTCCACTGCTGAAAAAAAGATCGAAGATCTCCGCGAACGGATCGTCATAGCCCTCGACAGGGGAAAACCCGAAAAAGCACTGGCTATACTTGACGAATTTCGTGAGCTGGCTCCGGTTGACCCGGAAATTATTGAATATGAGGAAAGACTTGAAGAGCTGCAGAGGGAGCAAGCACGCGCTAAGCGAGCCCAACGAACGGCGGATACAAGAGAAGAAGAAGAAGCGAAGCGCAAGGAGGAGGAGAAGCAGAGAAGAAAGATCGCAGGGTTGATTGCGGACGCGGATTCTTTATACCAGCAAGAAAAATATGAAAAATCTCTTGCGGCGCTTGACCAAATACTAGAGCTAGACCCGGAGAATGAAGACGCTATTCAATTTCGCGAAACCATCGAGAAGGCCTTCGCGCTGGCCGAGCAGGTACGTAAGGAAGAAGAAACAAGGAGGGAAAAATTCAAGGAAACTCCCGCGCCATATGCTCCTGAACCCGTTATCCCTCGCTCTGATGCCGAAATTTGGGGAAGCACAACGGTACAAAAGAAACCTTCCGAATTTGATGTTCCCGAGGATGAACCCCAATCTATTGTTGCGCAGAAACCACCGGTGTTTGACCGGGCCGTGGTCGCCGTATCGAGAATTCGCTTCCCGATCAAGAAGATCCTCACTATCGTTGGTATCGTAGCGGGAGCGTTTCTTGGATACATTATTGTGGACTCCATACGCAATGCAGTTTTCCCACCGACACACGCGTTGGTGGTCCTCCCTCCGGCCTTTTCCACAGATGATCCGACGGAAGCATACATTGTCGAAGGATTCGCAGAAGATCTCATTGCCGATCTGTCACGCGTTGAACGGTTGCGTGTTTTTGCCGCAACAACGACATTTCATTTGCGAAGAAACGCGACAACGCCCGTGCAAACGGCACGGTCGCTTGGTGCAAACTACTTTCTGCAATGGAACCTCTCGGCAATTCCGGACGCAGTCATGTTAAATATATCGTTGTACGACACACTCGCCTCGCAACCGATCTACGTGAACCGTTATACGATCTCCCGGAGGGAGTTTCCTTCTCTTCGCAGAGAGATTGTGAAGGCGATTATCGACACGATGCACGTCGAGCTCTCTCCGGAAGTGGAAACGGAGTTTGCACGGCGTTCAACAGCACAATGGGAAGCGTACGACGCTTACCTGCAGGGAAGGTACTATCTTGCCAACCGCGACAAATACTTTGTGAGTGACGCTGCCGACATGTTCGAGCGTTCGTTAACGCTCGACTCTACATTTAGCCAGGCGTATGCGGAACTGGGATGGTCGGATATTCTCTCCTTTGAAATGGGAGTGGATACCTCTCAGACCCGACTCGCCCGTGCCTCATCTGCCGCATCGCGTGCTGTCTCCAATGGGTTCTTCGGCTCGGAACCTTATCGGGTCCTCGGCATGGCTGATTACCTGAGAAAGAATTATGAGAAGTCCATCCAGCGCCTTCAGCGGGCTGCCGTCTTGGGACCGAGCGATGCTGAAACGCACCGGAGACTTGCGATCGCATACGTCACAACGGGTCGGCTGGATGAGGCCGAGCGTGCAGCCGATGTTGCTGTTGCATGCGATCCGCGAAGTGTCGATTCGTACACTGTGCAGGGACAGGTGTTTGAATTTGCCCGCAATTACAAGGCAGCGGTGATGAGTTTCGAACGTGGCTGGTCTCTCTCGGCCGATCCGAGCGAGTACGGAAGCCGTTTCTTCGCCGATGCTCTGGTGTTCGCACATAATCATGACCGTGCAGCCCAGATCCTTGCAGATCGTGTTGCGCGAGATCGGCAAAGTGCGATCGACTATTATAAACTCGCCCGTGTTTATCAATCCGGCGGCCGATCCATTCAGCTCTGGGAAGGCGCGCTGAAGAAAGCAAAAGAATTGAACGACCAGCATCTCGCGGTCTACCCCAACGATCCGCTCGTTCTCATGCAACAGGCGCTTGTCGATTCACGTCTCGGTCATTTTAAGGATGCACAAAATTCGGCCAACAAGGCCTACCGTCTCGCACCTGACAATTACGAAGTAATCTATAATCTCGCCAAGATGTTTGCACTTCAACAGGACAGAGAAAAAGCAATGTCCTACCTGGCCCATGCAATTGATCGCCGCTATGATCTTGAGTTTCTTCTCGACATGGACCTGTACAATCTCCACGATGACGGAGAATTCAAGCAGCTCCTTGTTCGTTATTAAGAACGTGCTGTCACTGTTTCCTTTCTCTGTACGCGGGTCGGTGCTTACTCTTCGTTGACATTCAAAACCAGAATAAATATATTGGGTCGATATAGTGAGCATCTGCCTCGCTTTGCGCGAACCATAGGAAACTTAGGTTGACATGCCGGAGATTAATAGTGCAGCAAATCATGAACGCAGAAAGAAGGCCGGCGAATACCTGAAGATGGCGGATAAACTGTTCAAGGCCGCCGACTACGACGGCGCGAACAGGCTTGTCCTCCTCGCAATGCAAACCGACCCCCGCAACCCCTACGCGATTGCCTATCAGGAGCGAATCCACTTCGCTCTGGAAAAGCGCGAGGGTCCCAAATCACCATCCTCCTCTCCGAAAACGTTTACCAAAAAGATTCGACGCTCGACTTCCCAGGAAACGTCAGAAGCCCGTGAAACACGCGAAGAGGACGAACGTCGACAAGAACTGGAAGAGCAAGCCAGACTCCATGCGATTGCCAACGCGAAGAAGCGCACCGAAGGAGAGCTCCGCAGAAAGGCCATGGAAGAGGAGCAGGCAAAAGCGGAAGAGGAAGTAAAGAAAAAGCTTGAGGAAGCTCAAGCCAAACTTGAAGAAGAACGCAAGAGGCTCGAATCGGGCCAACAGAAACGGCTCGCGCAAGAAGAGGAGCTGAAACAAGAGCGAGAGCGAAACCGAACGGAAGCTGAAAAAGAATTGCGTGAGAAGGAGAGTCTCGCACGGCAGACAATTGAAGAAGAAACGAAACGGCGCTTGGAGGAAGAGCGGCAGAAACTGCAAGCGGAAATGCGTGCTGCGCTTGCAACAGAAAAGCAGCGCGTCGAGACGGAGTTCAACGCGCGTCTTCTTGAGGAGCGAAAGAAGTTCGAGGAACAACAACGAGCGGAACGGGAAGCCGCCTATGCCCACACCCGCAAGAAAGAGGAGGAGTTCAAACGTGCGGAGGAGGAATGGCTGAAGAGGTTGGAGAACGAACGGTCTGCTCTTGCAGAGGAGCGACAAAAGGTCGATGAGCAGAGAAAAGTGCAGGAGGGGGAAGCCGAAGAACGTCGCCGCAAGGAAGCTGAGGATCGGAAAAAACTCGAGGATGGGTATCGCGGCAAGATTGAAGAACTTACTGCTTCACGCGACGTGAAGGGAGAAGCCGAACGGGCGCGACTCGAAAGTCAGTTGCAACAGCTTGAGGAGGATTCGCGACGAAAGCTCCAACAGGAGAGAGAACGCCTTGCTGAAGAACGTAAAGCCCTCGAGGAGCATCTGCAAGAACGATTCAAGCAGGACCGGGAGGAATTCGAGGAACAGCAGCAACGACGTCTCAAGGAATTGGATGTACGCTTGCAACGTGAAGAGGAAGAACGAAAGCGGATGGAAGAGGAGTACAAACGCCGCATCGATATTCTTACCAGCTCCCGTGACGAAACCGCGAAATCTCAGCGCACTGAGCTCAAAGAGCAACTTCAGCAATTCAAAGAGGAATCGGCCAAAAAACTCGAGGATGAGCGACAACGGCTGATCGAAGAAAAGAAGCGCATCGAGGACGAGGTACACCAGCGGCTTGAGCAGGGAAAGAAGGAGATTGAAGAGCTGAAAAGGAAGCACAAGGAGGAAAGTGATGCCCGGAAAAAGCTCGAGGACGAGCATCAGGCTGCGGTCAAGAAGCTCGAAAAAGCAAAAAAGAAGAACGAAGAAGAAAAACGTATAGAGCTTGAGGCGGAAGTACGCCGGGTGGAAGAACAAGCTCAGAAGATGCTCGAAGACGAACGACAACGCCTCACCGAGGAACGCCAACTTATTGAGGAGCAGCTTCACCAGCGACTGGAGCGTGAGCGGCAATTGCTGGAGGAAGAGCGCCACCGACGCGTGCAAGAAGCCGAGGAGCGTACAAACGCGGTGGAAGAAGAGCACCGGAAGCGCGAGAAGGAATTTCAGTCGCAGATCGAAAGCCTCAAATTTTCCAAGGATTCCTCTGCAGAAAAGAAAAAAGGTGAAATCGAGTCAGAGCGTCTCCGCTATGAGGAAGAGTACCAGAAAAAACTGGAAAAGGAGAAGCAAGGGCTTGAGGAAGAACGGAAAAGACTTGAAGAGCAGGCACGACTCCAACTTGAAAAAGAGAAGCAGGCTCTGGAGGCGGCAAAGAGCAAGCAGGAATTGGAAGAACAGGAACGCTTGAAAGCAGAACAGCTTCGTCAAAAGGAAATTGAAGCTGAATACGAGCGTAAACTGGAGGAGGAGCGCGCCAGGATCGCCGAAGAGGCCCGCCAAAAACTTGAGGAGGAACGGAAACGTCTCGACGAGGAGGCAAAAAGGAAAGCTGAAGAAGACAATCGCCGCAGGGAAGAGGAAGAGCAGGAGCGGGCGCTGGAAGAGGAACAGCGGCGTTTGCAGGAGAAAGAAGATTCCAAACGCTATGAAGAAGAGGTTCGCCTTGCGATCGAAGAAGGAAGGAAGCTGGCACAGCAAAAGAAAATTCGGGTGTACCTGCAAAAGGGACAGGAATATGTTGAGGAGGGGCAATTTGAAGATGCGTTGAAGGAGGTAACCAAAGCCTTCCTGCTGGATCCTTCACACGAAGAGGCACATGAATTCGAGCAGTCGATTTACCTTGGCCGCGAACAACATATGCGCAATCTTGGCGAGGCCCGGGAGTTGGAGGAGAAGCAGCGACGGAAGCTCGAAGAAATGCGGCGCAAACTTGAGGAACAGGCCATTCGTGATCGTGAAGAAGAGGAGCGGCGCGCAATTCAACAGGCAAAGGTCGCAGGGTCGTTGCGTAAAGTAAACGAATATTTCGGTCATAGTGATTTCGAGAAAGCCCTGAAGGAAATCGAAACGATCTTCAACCTCGACCCGGGGAACGAAGAGGCTCGCGAAATAGAAGCAAAAATTCTTGGCGCGCAGAATGCAACACACGCAAAAGAACGGTCCAACCAGCGATCGATGGAAGGCGAAGCCTGGCAACGAGAGATCGAGCAACAGGAACTCCATGCAGAAGAGGGACGCAAGCAACTGCGCCAGGAAACACTGAACACCTATCGCAGTATGCTCAAGCAAATGTGGGTAGACGGAAAGCCGGCCAAAGAAGAACGGGCCATGCTCGATGTTGTGGGACGCTCGCTCGGTATAACCGACGCCGATCACATTGTGCTGGAGCGCGAGGTACAGCTTGAATCCTACGCCGAGGCACTGCGCTCTGCGTGGAAGTCTGGAATCATCGACACCGACGATACGAAAACCCACGAGAACCTCCGCAACCTCTACGGCGTTACACTGGATCAACACCACGCTATCGAACCCGGCGTCTTGCGCGACGTTCGCCGCTCCCAGAGCGAATAGTACCTTCCTCCCCCACCCTCCCTTTCACGACATATTTGTCTTTTAATTCTTGACAAGACGACAAATTTGTCGTATCTTGCTCGCGGTATCCCGATCCACTTATCCCGCCAGCACCTTTATGCATACCATTTTCTTGCTCGACATTGATTGCTTCTTCGCCTCCGTGGAAATGGCAATGCGTCCTGAACTCCGCGGCAAGCCGCTCTGTATCGGCGGAAATCGGAATGATCGCGGCATTGTTGCGTGTCCCAACTATGAGGCTCGAGCATACGGCGTTACAACTGCAATGCCGCTTCGAACAGCGGCAGCTTTGCTTCCTTCCCATGCTGTGTTCCTGCCGGGAAATCATTCTCTGTATGCCGAGTATTCCGAACGAGTAATGAATATCCTTTATGACTTTACCCCCGATGTCGAACAGGTCAGCGTCGATGAAGCATATATGGATGTCACCGGTTGTTTACACTTCTGGAGAGGTAGCGCGTCGTGCATGGCTCTCGCCATCAAGGAGCGTATTCAACAGCAATGTGGTCTGAGCGTTTCTGTTGGGGTTGCCTCTAACAGGGTCTGCGCAAAAATTGCGGCCGGTTTAAAGAAGCCGGATGGACTTGTAGTTGTTCCTCACGGTGAAGAGCGCAAGTTTCTTGCGCCTCTTCCCATTGAGGTGGTACCTGGCGTTGGAGTAAAAACTCTTCCAAAACTTCATGCCCGGGGGATCTTCCTCGTTGGGGATGTACTTTCTCGCCCCCTTGTCCAACAATCATGGATTGGGCGATATCTCACGGGAGTTGCCAACGGGAAAGAAACGCAGAGGATGCAGTATGATCGTGTGGAAAAATCTATTTCGAGAGATACGACATTTGCACGGGATACTCTTGAGCGCGATTTTATTCTTTCCACGCTGTATTATCTGACGGAGCGATGCTGTAAAACACTGCGGCGGCGGCGGCACCGCGCAGCCACGGTCACCATCAAGGTGCGGTTTGCGGATTTCACCACTGTGCAAAAGCAAACAACGCTGCCGGCTTCCTCGGATCGTGAAGACGATATATTTACCGCCGCACAACATTTGCTCCAACTGCTCCTTCCCAACAAACAGTTTATCCGCCTGGTCGGAGTGAAGGTCTCTAATCTTTCCTATACCTACTCTCAACAACTGGAGTTGGATGGAGGAAAAGGGGAAAAAATCGACCGGCTCTACCAACGTATCGACGCCCTGCAGGAAAAACATGGCTATACAGCAATTCGCTGGGGAATAACACAACTCCTGCATAAGTCTTTTGCATCGGATGCCGAAGGCTATCACTTACACAGCCCCGTGTATGAATTATGATTGACCGGGATTCCACAAAAGGAAAATGGGAAACTCTTCGTCTGTACAGGCGAGCGTGGGCACGCCATCGCATCTATTTTGGATTCACCGGTATCCCGTTGCATGACAAGACGCGCTTGGATTTTCCCGTGACACTATTTCCGCAGAGTAATGTTTTGATCTACCGCTTTCCACACAATTACCACGAAAAAATAAAACGGGGACTTCGCAACGAAAACTTCCTTCATCATTCCATGCTCACTGATTGTCTGGGGCAGACAAACAAAATAGATCCGACAACAATCATCGCTTTGTGCCTCCATCCTATTTACCGCACGGAAGAGTTATCGTTCGACCTGTTTCTGCGGCTGCTGTGCCATTGCTTCGATAATCTTCCCCACTCCTTCCGCTATGCAGTGGCAATCCACAATGAGGAATTTCTTTTGCCGGATTACTTCGCAGCACTGCGAGAGCGCAATGTAACTCACGTACTACATCATGCCCCCGGAATGCCATCACTCCTGGAGCAGAGCATGACACCACACGCCCTCTCTACAGATTGTAGCATAATGATCGTGAAGGATCTCGTGGAACCGGAAACCACTCTCGGTATTATCGAAACCATACGTCAATGTGTGGAAGAACAAAAAGAACTGCGACTGTACTTCTCCATTCCGACAAAGGAACGTGTTGTATCGCTTCTTCAATTAATGGAAATGATGAATGCCGATCTCGCAAAACTCTCACCGGTCAAACAACGGTATGCAGCCTAGCACGAATGCGTTGTCGTATCAGATGTTGGTGCAGGAATTCAAAGCGTCCCCGCCGGGAAAGCTGTACTGCCTGCACGGCACAAAAGCGGTCTTTCGGCTCTCGCTCTATGCAGCATCCCATGCATTGCTGAATGGCGTACCCATTGCGCTTGTGGACGGCACGAACCGCTTTGATGCGTATTATATTGCCGAGTTCGCGCGGCGAGTGACAGCACAGCGGATCGTTCCACACAATGTCCCGCCAGAACAGCTGTTAAAAAACATTTTTGTCTCGCGTGCCTTTACCTGTTATCAAATAGAGGCCGCGATTACAGAACGTCTTCCCGCGTTTCTCAAGCGCAGTCATGCATCCGTTGCCATTATCTTTGGTTTGCTCGATACGTTTTACGATGATCAAGCACCGCTGTTTGAAGTACAGGCAAGCCTGCAACGTGTTCTGCTCTCTCTCAGAAAAAGAAAAGAAGAGCACGTGTCCGTCCTCCTTGCCTCGCACGACACGAGGCTCGAATCGACAGAACGCAATGCTCTGTTTCCCACTCTCACGCGGGCAATGGATCGTGTCTTTACTGTCAAGGAAGATAATGACGGACGGCGTGTGATTGTGCAGCCCGAGATTCCAGGGACGAGTCAATTCATAAGGAAATGTACCGCCAATTCACCAAGAAAGGAGTATGCCCATGGGAAGAACCGTTCCTACATTCACCATGGTTATCCAGCAGGAAATGGAAAGCTGGACAAAATTTCGACGCGGTCTCCGCAAGGAAGATCAGGACGCATTTGATGAACTCTTTCGGGCGGCGCGTTTGCAGCTGGCAAGCAGTGCATATGCAGCACGACCGATCCCGTTCGAAAGCATCGCAATGTCCATGCTGCTGTTACAGCAGCGGGTACTCCGAAAGCTGGAACAGCGAGTTGCAACACTGGAGGGCATTCATGACAGCGACGACAATCACCGGCTGGCTGTATGATATCTATGCATCAGCAAAGGGCATCACGATATGGCTGATTGACAAAGAAGGGGTAAAGCACTGCTGCAGCGTTGCCTTCGTCCCTTCTTTCTTTATGCACCTTTCACAAGAGGACACGAAGCGGCTTGGAGAACTTGTGCAGCGACTTCCCAGTCGAATCACTCTCAGCCAGACGAAGCAGAAGGAAATTTACTCGAACGAAGAATGGCTTGTGCAACGCGTCAGCGTTCACGACGCATTGCAATTCAAACGAATCGTCCGGCGGCTCGAACGCAATTTCCCACATTATTCATTCTTCAATTCCGATATAGCGGTACCACAGCTGTTCTTATATTCCACCGGCCTGTTCCCTCTTGCGTACGGTATGTACCACATTGATGACAGCGGCACACTGCTGGATTGGCACCTTGAGGACAGTTTTGATGCAATGGAATACACCATGCCGCCATTGACTACCATGATGCTTCGGAACCGTCCCGATTTCGTCAGCCCGAAATTTCGAAAGACGTATCAACTCGAACTCAGCTACGACGGCGAAACCTACAGTCTGGAAAATGAAGAGCCGGCAGAAATCCTGCACTCACTCAACCGTCACTTGCAGCGCTGTGACCCCGATGTTCTTCTGACAGAGTACGGCGACGCAATCCTGATGCCGCTCCTAACGCGCCTCTCGGTACAGGAAGAAATACCCCTGCTGCTCAACCGCGACCGGACAATGGGGTACTTTACCACCAACGAGACAAGTTACTTCGCCTACGGCAAAATCGTGCACAAGGACGGTGCTTTTGAACTTGCAGGCCGTTGGCATCTCGATACGGAAAATTCCTTCATGATGGGGGAAGCGAGCCTTGACGGTGTTGCAGAGATTGCCCGCCTCACACAACTTCCCGTTCAGCATCAATCCCGCTCCACTATTGGCTCCGCCCTTTCTTCCATGCAATTATCGTGGGCCCATCAGCACAACTATCTCATCCCGGCAAAGAAGCGGGAGCCGGAGGAATTCAAGTCCGCGGCAACGCTGCTCCTTGCCGACCGTGGCGGTCTTATTTATCAACCGATCATGGGATATCATGAGCAGATCGCAGAATTGGATTTTGTCTCGATGTACCCTACAATTATGGTAGAACATAACGTATCGCCGGAAACAGTCAATTGCCGGTGCTGCAAGAACAATGCCGTTCCCGAACTCGATTATACCATTTGCGAAAAACGGATTGGGATCGTTCCCTCAACATTGAAGACTGTTGTTCATAAGCGCTCACTGTACAAAAAAGAAAAGAAGCGATTGAAGAAACTCGGCGATGAGCGATGGCATCTATACGACCGGCGCCAGAATGCATTAAAGTGGATGCTCGTTACCTGCTTTGGATACCTTGGCTACAAGAACGCACGCTTCGGACGGATTGAAGCGCATGAGTCGGTCAACGCGTACTCACGTGATGCGATCTTGTGCGCCAAGGAGATTGCTGAAGCACGCGGACATAAATTCATTCATGCAATAGTGGATTGTTTATGGCTTCACAGGGAGGGAGCAACGGAAGAAGAATATGAGCAACTTGCGGTGGAAATCAGCGCTACAGCAGGCATTGATCTTTCGCTCGAAGGAATTTACAACTGGATTGTCTTCCCTTCCTCCAAAATGGATCCGCAGATCCCGACAGCGAACAAGTATGTTGGTTATTACACCAACGGCGATATCAAAATTCGTGGCATCGAAATGCGACGACGCGACACACCGAGGTTTGTCAAACGTATGCAGGGGGAAATGTTAGAACTCTTCAAGCATGCACGAAATGTCATGGAGGTGGAAGCGCTCGTGCCTGCAGCACTCGTAAAAGCAAAGGAGTACATCGATCTTCTCCGTTCTGGGAAGGCAGATCCATTAGACCTGGTGGTGCGCTGCCATATTTCCAAAGAGCCGGAATCCTATACAACGCGCACGGTAAATTCAGAGGCAGCGCGGGCATTAAGCGAAGCGGGGATACAGCTGAAACCCGGAGAGACGGTGGAGTACATCATCGTCGATGCAACGGGGAAAAAGAAACCACAGAAATCCAAGCCTCTTGCCCTCTACACACTTGATGATGGATATGATATCGACAAGTATACAGAACTCGCGCTAAAAGCTGTTGAAACACTTTTGCTCCCGTTTGGGTGGGATGTGGAAAAGCTGGAAGTGCATTTTGGTACCGGCTAAAAGAAGAGGGCAAAGGCCTTGCGGTACAGCACCCAAAAGGCCACGCCGTCGCTCTTTGATTAGTCGAGAAAGCTTGCTATACTTTTCAGTTTCAACGTTCAATTAACTCCGTATCATACACTCGAGCGTAATAGCCGAAATCTAATGTCCCGGGGGATGCTGTCTGTCAAGCTGAAAGAGATCTCATGTCTCGCAAGAGCAAGAAACGAAGGAAGGGAAAACTAAAAAAACGTAAGCTAAGGCTGCCGGGTGCCAGACTTTATGAAATTCCACACCCGTTTGCCAATCTAAGTCAAGCAGAGCGAATCAGCGCAGCTGTACGAATTGGAGAGACTAAAAAGGCTGAGTTTGAAACCCTGCTGAAGAAGGTTCAAAACCTTTTGAGCGGCTTTGATGTTCTTCAAGTCTTATCACAACTTGCATACTATTCTTTGCCGGTCGGTGTTTCCAAAGAAGGCGAATTCCAGAGTCGTGAGGAAAACGGAATCAACCAAGCGCACATTGAAATTGCCCAAGCTCTCTCATTGCGGATTCCTGTTAGCGAGCTACAATTTGAACCTCCTCATCCTAATAGCTTTCAAGAACTATCTGATGCGCTGATCGGACTTTGTGATGCTTTTGATCTCCAGAGACTTGCCCAAGCGCAAAACGTGCAAACCGAAGAGGAAAAGCACAGGTTCCCCATCCAGGAACAGGTGAGGTCATATACCCGTGC
>DASWHW010000064.1:0-4293 GCA_036397975.1 Bacteroidota bacterium | reverse complement strand
AACATCAACCCCAAATAACCTCCCTCAATCTTCGATACACAAAACAAGTGGTAGTACCATGCATTGAGCTGTTTCGCGCTCGTGCGCGCAGCCCGATCAAGTTTTTCACGCAGGTCGTTTTCTTTCCATGATGACTTGGCGAGGTCGCGTAGTATTTTTTCTTCCTCGTTAAGTTCATCTCTTTTTTCTTCGACTTCGATATGCCACAAAGCCTCCTTGAACCCATCTTGCCAATTTCCCTTCCGCTCTTCAGATTTCACGCCACCTGGCATGTTACAGCCCACTGATCCGTGAATGACGACTGTTGCCTCACGGACGAAATCACCGTTCAACCTATCAACCTGCCACGAAAGCCGTCCAAGTCGCTCTCCTTCCATTTTCACTTCACTCTCAAACTCCGATTCACCTTTCGTGAATTCCAACTTAAGCTTGCCAAAGGGGTTCCAGCACTTGAGCGAATGGTCAAAGAGATAATAATCGATTTCTATGTTGAACGTTTGCTTTGCTTGACCGGAGACTTCACTTGCTTGACTCGTATCCTCAATGCCTATCACCCGCGCATAGCCGCGGTATTCATCCACTGGAAAAACAGGAATTCTTCCCTTTCCCCACTGCCTGTTTTTGGGCGTCACGTAGAGGTCAGCGCTTGCCGAAGCCATTGTACCCTCTCGAACAACTCGCAGTGTACCCCTCAGTACCCTGTCTTCCGCGAATAGTTCATTTGGAAATAATGAAAGTCTGTACGCACCTGTTTTGAGGTCTTCTTTCAGGTTGTCGGGAACCTCAAAAGTTCGTGGGAGTTGTGGTGTAATTGTATGCATGGCATCCTCCAAAGTTGTTGGAATTAAATTACCTGGTCAAACCATACCCCCGCGTGACAGGTTTGCCAACAAAAGTACGAAAGCGTTTTGGGTGTCACCATCCCAAGATCAAGGTATTTTTCCTTCGATCTCAACTGTTGTGCCTTTCCCTGGTTCGCTGGTCAATGTGCACGTTCCCCCGACTGCCGCCGCCCTGTGCTGCAGGTTTCCAAGCCCGTTTCCTGGCGAAATCTGCGAAGTGTCAAAGCCCGTTCCGTCGTCATGGACACGCAGCACTAGTCGTTCTCCCTCGCTCCGCAGATTAATGTCAACACGGCCGGCATGGGCATGCTTTAGAATGTTGTTGAGAATCTCATTGAAGCTCAGGGCAACATTTCGGCGGAACTCCATATCCAGGATTCGCCGCGCCGGCATCGGGCCTGCTGAAAAAGAAACCTCCATGTTGCGCAACATTCGCGTCGCGGTCGTTCGCATTGCCATCACCATCTCATCCATGGTCTCATGTCCCGGGTCGATCACCCACACGATGCTTCTCAGTGCATCCGCTGCTGTTCTGGCCACACTCCCCATTTCGAGCAGGCGGTTCTTGCTCGTTGCTTGCTCGTCAGGAAGTGTTCTACGGACCAGATCCGAGGAAAGAGCAAGACTACTCAGAACACCCCCCAGATCATCGTGCAAGTCGCTTGCGACCCGGAGTCGTAATCGTTCCAGAGCAAGAAGGTGACGTACGCGGATGTTGTAAGCGAACGCAACAAGACCCAACAACGCCGCGGCAACAAGTGCGCGGAACCACCATGTCTGCCAGTAAGGAGGAGCAATCACAACCATGAGCGATGCATCTTGTTCACTCCACGCACCAGCCGCGGTCGCGGCCCGGACGTGAAATGTGTACGATCCCGGATCGACCTTCGTGTACCCGGCATAGGGCCGGCCAGAGTAGTTCCATTGTTCGTCGAATCCTTCAAGCATGAAAGAAAACTGATTTCGTGCAGGTGAGTTATAGTCGAGGGCGGCGAACTCAAAGGAAAAAAAATCCTGCTGGTAGGTCAGGTCGATCCTCTTGAGAACTGACAACGAGCTGTCCAGAGTAAATGGTCTGTTGAACACTGAGAATGCTGTCAATGTCACCGGCGGCGGCTGGCCTTTGATAATCGCCTTGATCGTATCGGGATGGAATATGTTGAAGCCATTCATGCCGCCGAAAACAATTTCGCCCGAGGGAAACTTCGAGCCGGCATTAAAAAGAAACTCACTCCCTTGAAGGCCATCCTCCACCGTCAAAGGGTGGGACTCTCTTGTTCGTGGATTCAGCAAGACGATTCCGCGTTCGCCGGTACTCAGCCACAGTTCCCCATCATTATCCGAAACGATTTCAACCACGCTCGGCGGCGCTACGCTGTCGATTAACGGAACATGCTCGACTGCACCTGTGACAGCGTCCAGCCTGTCAAGCCCGGATCGTGCGCCAATCCAGAAAAACCTGCCGGCGCTCTCTGACGAGGTCCGATCCTCGAGGATCGCAAGGACGTTAGGATGACTAATGCTATTGCGTGTTCCGTCATGAAGATACCGTTTGAACTCGCCGCTCTGAGGTTCCAGTCTATTCAAACCTCCATCAGTTCCTACCCAAAGTGCTCCGTGACTGTCGAGACGTAATGTGTTGACGCGGTCGCTGCTCAAACTGGAGGCATCACCTGGCGTATGGGTGAATCTGGATAAACTCTTCGAGCGCACATCATAACGCAGCAGTCCCTGCTTGAAAAGTCCTATCCAGAGAAGAGAGTCCCCTTGCACTTCGACATTGACGACATTCTTGCTGACAGAGGGATAGGTGTTGGACCACGAGATTGCTTCCACCGCTTTTGTTTTCGGATCGATTCGGAAAACCCCTTCTCCCCATGTACCAACCCAGACTAAATCCCCATCGCTGATGGAGATGTCGACCACCACCCTGTCACGAATGTAGTGTCCCACACTCCCATCGCGAGCGTCGTACGAAGTGAGACCTGTCGGGTTTGCCGTTCCCAACCAGAGTACTCCATGGGAGTCAGTTTGAAGAGCTTTCGCCGGAAGCCGAGTCGCATCACGATCGGCGATCCTATGAAGACCAATCTGCTCCGACATCCTGCCGATCTTGTTGATCCCTCCCGATTCCGTCCCGATCCACACCACACCGGTCCTGTCAACAAAAACCCGGCGAACAAAATCATTGCTGAGACTGTTGGGGTTCTTCGGATCCTGGACGAAGTTCACAAAGCGACCGGTGTGCCGGTCGAATTTGAAGAGCCCTTTTTTTCCAGAACCGATCCAGAGATACCCCCCTCCGGCTTCTGCAATGGAAGTGATCGTGCCATTGCCGAAACTCAAGCCGGAACGCACATCGTCGTGGAATGTCGTGTAGGTTCTCGTCCGCAGATCCAGACGCCCGAGTGTTCCATCGAAGGTGCCGATCCATAACACTGTATCTCCTTCGCACAGGATGGATTCGATAATATCTTGCGCCGCACCACTAATTTGGATTGGATCAAACCGATTCATCGCTCTATCGAAGACGGCCAGTCCTTTCTCAGTCCCCGCCCAAAGAGTGCCGGATGAGGAAAGGCAGAGGGCATTCACTGTACTCCCCGGCAGCCCTTCGGCACTATCGTAACGTGCGATTGTCCGTGAGCCAACATCATATGCAAGCACTCCCGCTCTTTCGGAGGCAACCCATATGTTGCCACTTCGATCTTCAAGCATGTCAATAATTGGAGTGCCGCCGGTGAGCGATACGGTGGAGGTTCCGGATGTGATTCGGTAAAAACGTTCCGTTGACTGATCGTACCTGCTCAAGAGTCCTTCGAACGTTCCTATCCAAACATTGCCCGTCCTGTCCTGGTACACGCGGGTAACAAGGAGTCCTGCAATGGAAGTTGAGTCGGAGGGTCGCGGTCCAAAATGCTTGAAGTTATACCCGTCGTACCGATACAGACCCGTGGATGTCCCGAACCACATATAACCCGTTCGATCCTGAAGGATATCGTAGATGCGAATCGATTCAAGATGGGGTTCAGGACTGAGGCGCTCAAACCGAACATCGCGTATTTGTCCGAAAGAAAGGGGTGACAGAAAGATGCTGAGGAAGATTACGGCGACGCTACTTCGAAATATTATCCTTCTGTACAGGAAGGCTGCCGAACTTATTTCTGACGGGCTCTGCACAAGACCCCCCAGATACTATGGAGTGAGTGATGGGCCGGGCATAGTACAAAGAAGAACCAGGAAAGTCAATCAAACGAAGTTTCCAATTATCGGTGACGATTGTTTGCGGGAGAGGATGATAAGGAAGCGCTTGTTTTCATCAATTTTGTGGGTTCGACCTTTTCCCCAAACAACACCTTGATCTACCACATCCACACACCGGGAAAGAGAACCGTCCTCTCGCTTGAAAGTGCAACCGCAACATAGAGCCTGTTGCGACAAATATCGAGAA
>DASWHW010000063.1:0-1628 GCA_036397975.1 Bacteroidota bacterium | reverse complement strand
CGCCAAGTCATCATGGAAAGAAAACGACCTGCGTGAAAAACTTGATCGGGCTGCGCGCACGAGCGCGAAACAGCTCAATGCATGGTACTACCACTTGTTTTGTGTATCGAAGATTGAGGGAGGTTATTTGGGGTTGATGTTCGATCCCGGCGCGAACGATTCAAGAGACCTGCCGCGCGAAGGCGCTGCTATTGCAGCTAAGGTGGAAGTAAAGTTGAATGACACGGACAAACTCACTGCTTACCAAGAATTCAAAGATCTTTACTTCCGAACTGCGGTGCATGAGATTGGCCATGCGATGGGTCTTCGCCATGGTGACGATGGCATCATGGCTGAAACGGATAAAGATGTTGCAAAAAATGTTCTTGCGAACTCTGACTCAGAGTGCATGAAATTTTCAGCAGTCGATAGAAATCGGTTAATTCATCTCCCCGATATCTGTGTCCGACCGGGGGGAATCCCCTTCGGCTTCGAATATGCGACATCTCGTATGGGCTTTGATGAGCCAACCTACCGTTCGAGAGATTTCAGGTTGAAGGTCACACCATTACATTCCATCGTACCCCTTGGAGCACCGATAAGGCTCGAGCTGCACATGGAAGCTGCAGAGGGCGACGGGTTGCCCCAAGATCTTCGACTTGGAACGGGCTTTGTGCGCGGCGAGGTTATTGACCAAAAAGGGGTTCTCCGTACTTTTACTTCAATCAGGAGTTGTTCTGAAAAGAACTGCGCCCTCAACTCGTCCGGCTGCACTGATCCGGGATGGTCGCTGAAAGAAAGTACAAATCAGCGCTTGAGTGGTCTGACACTGTTGCGAGGACCGGAGGGGTTTCTCTTCCCGGAGTCCGGGCAATATCGGATTATGGTCCATGTTGAGTGGCGTTCGGGCAGGCGGTTCCAGTCCGTTTCTGCTGAAACGGACATCTTCATTAAGCCGATTGATCTTGCCGATCAGAAACACGCTTCGCTTGTGACTGAGGTGTTGCGGACTCCGGATCTTCTCTACGCCATCGCCTTGCCCGGAACTCCCCATGAATTGGTCGACAGGCTGATTGACGATGAGGAACTTGGGCCACACTATCGGTATAATGCGGCTCGGTCTAAGTTCCAGGAAGAATACGATAAAGCAATCGAAATCTTGAATAAGAAAACTGTTCTTACAGAAAGAGAGCGTTTTCATGTGATTAGCTCCATCAAGGAAAGGGTTTCTTCCCATGGAATGGGTTACTCCACAAGCCAACTGCTCGAAACTTTCAGAAAGGCTATGGAGGAGGTGAAAGAGGTCGACGAAAAAGCCAAGGCAACGAAGGATGAAATCAACGTTTTGTTGAAGACCTCGGTGAGCGGCCATGTTGTCGAACAATAATCCATGCTTGTCCAAGCAACTCTTAATAGTCGCATAGAGAGTCGCAGAACCATATGAAGAAAATGCCAGAGCAAAACGAATGAATGACTTGCACGATTCTCTCGTGACTAGAATCTGGATCATCGAAGACGACGCGATGTTCGCGGATTCCATGGAGAAGATGTTGAATCAGACGGATGACTTTGCCTGCGAGCATGTCTTTCGCCAATGTGAAGACGCAATCAAGATGATCAAGAAGGAAATCCAGCCCGATGTTGTGCTT
>DASWHW010000062.1:0-2498 GCA_036397975.1 Bacteroidota bacterium | reverse complement strand
GACTTTTGCTGTGCCAAGAACTCGTGCACTCCTTTTGTGTTGAAATAACCGGATGAAACAAGAGCCTGACTACTAAGCATTTCTCGAGTGTATTCTTCGAGCTGGCGGACAAACCACTTGTGGTATGGACGGAACGGCCTCCAGTTGTCAAAGCTGTTGAGCCATTGAAGTCCGGAGATAGAGCTTAGTTTATTGTTGACGCGGTGATAAACCATCGGCGCGTAGCGAAGTGGATTTTCACCATAAGGGACTCTGATGTGACCATAAGAGATTGGAAATTGTTCGAGGGATGGCCGCAACGATTTGATCACAGCCTGATGAAACCTGTGTGACCATCGGATCGAACGATCCGCCTGCAGAAACAAGTCATAAAACTCGTTGTCACTGTACGGCATGTGGCAGGCAATGGCGCTTGTTTGCAACGGTGTTCCGTGCGCGTAGTGATGGCTCCACAGCTCGTACCAGGAGAACGCGTCAATCTCATCCTCGAAAGAGTGCAAATGCAAGCTTTCGAGCCAATGCGTGAGTCGAGAATGCGTTGAAAGGCGCCCTTGCTCGTATATCTCTTTTGCGATGATATTCGTGTTCCAGATTCCGGTTGAATACATTGACAGGAGAAAATCGGAAATATCGGATGAAGATGACGCGCTTTGTGCAGCTATTTTGGCGCGGACGCCGCGTCGGAATTCACAGCCTGCGCTGTCGAGTAGCATCGGATATCGCGGTGACAGCTGTTTGAACGCAAAAAGCTGAAAAGCGAGGTCAATGGTCGCATTGCAATTTCCCAGAATAATGACTTGCTCAGCCAAAGAATCAAACGAATCAAAGAAATCCTTGTCCGCAGAGATGACCTCATGTTGAAGCTGCAAATGTGACGCAATCCCAGAAGCGAGTGCAACGTCTGTGCTTTTTGGCTCACCAAACGTCATGGCGGAGAATTCATTCTTTGATGTTGCAAGCGCCGCAATCGTTGCCCGTGAGTCCCAACCACCACTCAATGCGACGATCGAAGTTGGCCGTTTTGCTATTGCGCGTTCATTGCACTGCTGAAAGACTTCCACCATCGGCTGAACATCATTCAAAGTGTCGGGATACTCCGGCTTCCAGTAGCGCGTCTTTTCAATTCCTTTTTGTGAGCATGTCAGGTATTCACCGGCGGATGCACTTTTGATTTTTTCAAACAGCGTGTTTTCTCCCAGTGGAAAACCAATTGTGAGAAAATCAATGAGGCTGGAGTGATCTATCGAAGGAGTTATTAGCCCGGAAGCAAACAGGGGATGAAGATCAGTGGTGATGCAGATGCAATTACCAAGGAAGCAATAAAAAAGGGGGAAACGGCCGAGACGGTCAGTGGCAGCAATCAATGTTTGCTTGTGTTGATTCCAATGGAAAAGAGCGAACGGTCCGTTCATGTCCTTCAATCCGGCGATTCCATGGGTATCCAGGATTGTCAAGGCAAATTCAGCTTCAGTTGTTGAGCCAAGTTGATTATATAATTCTCCATAAAAAAGAAGATGACCCGATTTGCTTTTGGCAGTTGAAGTCGCTCGTTGAAAATGCTTCGGAAACACTCCACCGAATGCAGCCCGAGTATCCTCTACATCTGCAATCGTTTTTTGAGTTGATGGAAGTGGAAACGAAGAGAGGAGAATTCGTTCTAACAGGTGTTTTTGAGAATCGCTCTGCTTCGTAAGAGAGAAAAACGCCGTGATGCCAGCCATCGTATCGTCACTTCAGAGTGTGAGGTTGCGAATCGAATCAATGCGGAACCTGCTATACCGTTAGAGGGGAGCGTGTATGCAAGCGAACGTCCCTATCTCCGTTTCGGTTTCCAGAGCCCTTTTGTAAAGACCGTCCGAATATCATCCAATACTTCTCGATCGATCGTCAATGTGTCGCCTTTGGAGAGATCAACTTTTTCCACCTCGGATATACGCAAGTCGTAATTCTCCCACCCCATGAACAGCACAAGCATTTCTTTGAACTGCCGATCTACCGTGCCATTGATAGCGCCATCATAGAATCCTCGCTTCTTCCAGATTGTTTGAATCTCCTTTGCGATTGCCGGGGTTATCGGAATCATGTTCTCAGGTTTCGACTGCGTGAAGTAGAGGTTGTTCAATTTGTAGAGGCGTTCAAGCTCGGCGATGGGGGTTTTGTGATCGTACACGGAAATATCAATGTAATTATCCATTCCGTCATACCCCGCTCCCTTACGGACAACAAGTAATGCAGCGCTCTGCTCTCCGCGTTGGTCGCCTCCCGCCTTTCCTCCGGCGATAAGGGCGGCCATGAGTCTGTCGGACAATTCGCCTTTTGTTGTCTCGAATGCCTTTGACATTGCCATGACTGTCGCTTTGGATACAAGCACGTTTCCCTGCGCGGTGTAGTTCTTCCCGGTGACAACCATTGCCTTTCGGCCATCCTCATCACCGAGTGTTTCCGGAGGCTTTCCGTTTTCTTGTCCTACCGCCGCCCCAGCCCAGGATTTGGGCGAC
>DASWHW010000061.1:0-35777 GCA_036397975.1 Bacteroidota bacterium | reverse complement strand
ACCAGCGAGATCCAGTTGACAAAAATCCAGGTTCAAATTACACGCGTAAATGAACTCACGCGTGACATTCCGCTACCCTCGTATGCAACAGAAGGTTCTGCCGGCATGGATGTACGGGCTGCGGTCGATGGGCCTGTCGTTATCAAGGCAGGTGCAACGTCTCTTGTCCCAACAGGAATTGCGATCGCTCTTCCCGCGGGGTACGAGGCACAAATCCGTCCGCGAAGTGGATTGGCTGCAAAACACCAGATCAGCGTGTTGAATGCACCTGGCACAGTTGACTCTGATTATCGCGGCGAGGTTAAAGTGATTCTCACGAATTTTGGAACTCAGGATTTTGTGCTTCAGCGTGGAGAGAGAATCGCGCAAATGGTGATCGCACGTTACGATCGGGTTGAATGGGAGGAGCTTGACGTGCTGGATGAAACGGTTCGCGGTGTGGGAGGCTTTGGCCACACTGGCCGGTAGTTTGGACAAAGAGGACTTATGAAAAAAGTTAGGAGCACAAGGAGACCTGCATCCCGGCGGGTGGAAACGCTTGAGGGAACACCGACTCTGTCCGGCCCACGAACATCATCCGAGGTTCTGGTTCTTAGCGTCTCGGTTATAGCATTGATTGCGTTGGGACAAAGCGTTCACGTTATTCTCTCACCGTTCGTTCTTGTAGGCGCCATCATCTACCTCCTGTATCCCTTTCGGAACACTCTTCTCACAGGGAGATTGATGTGGCTTTCCATTCTTGTGTTTCTCGTTTGGTTCCTGTATTCTCTTCTCCCATTGCTTGCGCCCTTCATCCTTGCGTTGGTCATCGCTTATATTTTCAACCCATTGGTCAGTGTTTTGGAGCGCCGCCGCATCCCACGCTGGGCATCTTCTTTGATCATCGTGTTGCTGCTGATAGGCACGGTCATCGCGATGTTCCTTTTCATCATGCCGATTGTTGTTCAACAATTCAATGGCATTTTGAACGGGGTCAAAGGAATCACGAATGACCTCGCAGAACTCCTTCGCTCAGGAACCATCTTCGAGGTACTGGCCAGCTTCGGCATTCCGGTTGAAAAATCTCGTGCGATGATAAGTGAACATATCACCCCTAAATTGGAAAACGTTCTGACGAGTCTCCTGGCAGGTGTATTCGGATTTGTCACGGGCATATCGTCTGTTGTACTGCAAATCATCAATGCGGTTATCATTCCATTCCTCGTTTTCTACATGCTCAAAGATTTCCCGGATATCATAAGGATGTTTTTGAGACTCGCACCGCATGATCAACGTCCGAAAATGCAGTCGTTGGGGGTACAGGTTGATTCCTTGTTGGGGAGATACTTGCGGGGGGCCATCGCCGTTGCGTTCCTTCAAGGAACGATTGCCACAGTCGGCCTGGCGCTGATAGGAGTGAAATATGCTCTCGTCCTGGGCATCATGACGGGTGTGCTGAATTTTATTCCCTACGTTGGTTTGCTGACAAGTCTGGTGGTCTCGTCAATGGTCGCGTTATTCAGCGGCGATCCGGTTCTCTCAAAAGTTGTCCTCGTAGTGATTATGTACCTGAGCCAAAAGCTTCTGGAGGCAAGTGTATTTGCCCCGAAAATCATCGGCAGCCAGGTTGGGTTACACCCCGTGTTATTGATTCTTTGCCTGCTTGTATTCGGCTTTTTCCTCGGCTTCGTTGGTCTCCTCATTGCAGTTCCTGCCAGCGCCCTCATTGTTGCGGGGGTTGATGCCTGGAAAACAAGGCGCGATGAGGCAATTCAATTTGAGACTCCCGGACAACACACATGACGGGAGTTCTGTATCTTGTCGCAACTCCAATCGGCAATTATGAGGATATCACCTACCGCGCCGTCAAAGTTCTCAAATCCGTAGACCTTGTTGTGTATGAAGAAAGGAGGGAAGGTGAGAGGTTGTTGCGGCACCTCGGAATTGAAAAGCCGGTGGAATCCCTGAACGAACACAACGAAGCCGCAGCATCATTCAATATTCTTGACCGCCTCTCTTCTGGCAAATCGATTGCCCTTGTTTCCGATTGCGGGACCCCGGTGTTTTCTGACCCTGGACAAGTACTTGTCCGGAAGGCGATTGACCAAAAAGTTCGCGTTGTCCCGATTCCGGGTGCGTCTTCTCTGCTGCCTGCCCTTACCGTCTCTGGATTCTCGATCGACCAGTTCCTCTTCTATGGATGGCTTTCACCAAAGAAAGAACGACGTCGCGCGGAGCTTCGCCAGCTTGTGAAAGAGCGAAGAACAATCGTTCTCATGGACACCCCCTACCGCCTCATTCCTCTCGTGCGTGATCTCGCCGAAGCCTTTGGCCATAGTCGACGGATTTGCGTTGCGTTTAATCTCACCATGCCGGATGAAGAGATGTTCTATGGGACGGCTGTTGAACTGCATGAAATGTTTGGAGCAAAGGAGAGAAAGGGTGAATTTGTCATAGTTATTGAAGGAAACCCTACGGGGGAGCGAAGCCGAAAAAAATGATTGCATTTGCAGTTCTTCTCATTGGTTTCTCTGTCCCCGGTAACGCGGTAAAACTCGCTTCCGGTGACGAAGCTTTTTTTCGAATCGACTACAGCTCTGCACGAGCGTTATATGAGTCCGCTCTCGTTGACGATGGCAATGATCCTGAAATTCTTTGGCGCCTTGCTCGTCTCTTGGTATGCGTGGGTGAAATATTGCCACTGGATGATGCGCAACCGCTCTTTCGAACAGCGGAGCAGCACGCCCGTCGTTGCATAGAACTCGATTCGACGAGTTCACCCGGTTACACCTGGCTTGCGGCCTCGCTCGGTTACATTGCACTGCAGGCTGGCATCCGTGATCAGGTGGAACTCTCCGGGGAACTACTGGAGGCTGTTGATTCAGCGATTCGTTTAGACCCGAAGAATGACGCAGCATATTCGATACGAGGTTCGTTTTACCGGGCGCTTGGGAACCTTGGTTGGGTCAAACGATCGGCCGCGAGATTATTCATTGGGTCAATTCCGGATGGCGGCTATCCTGAATCGGAAGAAGCGCTTCAGCATGCGATCTCCCTGGCTCCAATTATCATGAGACACCATTATGAGATTGGCGTTTTGTATATGGATATGGGGAGAAGTGAAGAAGCGAAAAGGGCTCTTGAGAAGGCATACACAACCCCGGTGAGAGTCGCGATTGATGTGGTCCGCAAGAACAAGATTACACGATTGATTGAAATGCTCGATTCACAATAGGAATGTTGTAGAAAATGGTGCGTGTGACTGACATTAGACGGACAGAGATCATAACCCGTCGGGTTTCTTTGAAAGCGGGCTATCTGACTTAGGCATGGTATTCAATTGAGACGGAATATGGAAAAGCGATAGACTAACGAAAACTGAATGTCGTGCGTTCTCCGGCATGTGTGAGCAACTGTATGTCAACCAATCTTCATAAAGATCACAAATTCAGATATCAATCATTTTTTAGGAGGAGCAATGAAACAAATACTTGCCACTTTCTTGACTTTGCTTGTTCTCGCAGGAGCCTCGTCTGGTCAATCCACTCATTGGAAATTGGACAAGGCTCACTCCGGCGTGAATTTTTCAGTGGCTCACCTTGTCATATCGGAAGTGACAGGCCTCTTCTCTGATTATAATGTCACGGTTGTCTCTGACAAGGACGATTTCACCGACGCGAATGTAAATGTTGTCATCAAGACTGCAAGCATCAACACCCAGGTTGAAAAGAGGGACCAACACCTGCGATCGGACGACTTCTTTAACTCAGAGAAATTTCCCGACATGACCTTCGTTGGAAAGAAGATTGAGAAGATCGAAGACAAAGAATATGTTCTGGTAGGGGATCTAACAATCCGGGACATCACGAAGGAAGTCCGTTTGGATGTTCTGCTCGGTGGGATTACGCAGGACCCAAGGGGAAATACGCGTGCTGGATTCAAGATTACCGGCGAAGTTGATCGCTTTGCGTTTGGTCTGAAATGGAATGCGGCCACTGAAGCAGGAGGATTGGTCGCGGGTAAAACCATTGAAATCGTTTGCAACATCGAGATCATCAAACCTAAGTAAGGTGATTGATTACCGGCGATTTATTTTTTACCCCGCGTGTTTTTACCATTTGCAGGGCTTTCGCCCTTAGACCGCTGAACTTGAACCGAGCTGTTTTGTTGCAATTCTAAAATCATATGGGTATCTTTTTTCAGATTTTTAGATCATAATCAGGATTTGACAACAGATGACATTGCGTGATCTTCAACCGCGAGAGCTGAGGGCTTCTGAGTTGTATGGCAATGATTGGTTCAACGGTCAACCGGTTCTCATGAGTTCCATGCGGGGTCGGGTAGTATTGGTCGTGTTCTGGGATTACACGTCAATTCGCTGCGATCATGTCCTTCCATATATTGCGGAATGGCATAGGAGATACTCTCCCCTCGGACTCGTCGTTGTGGGAGTGCATACGCCCCGGTTTGATTTTGGAAAAGTGCCAGAATATGTCGACGATGCAATTTGCGCACGCAATATTCAGTTTCCAGTGGTTATGGATAATGAAGCACTGATTTGGACGAAATACGGTAATAGAGAATGGCCAGGGATTCAGGTTGTCGATGGAGACGGATTTATCCGCTACCAGCATATGGGAGAGGGACACTACGCGGTGATCGAACAGTTGATCCAATCAATGCTGCACGATACCGGTGTCCGGGAAGATTTTCCATTACTCATGGACCCGATACGGGAGGAGGACAAAGCCGGAGCTGTTCTTCATCGATCGACCGAAGAGCTTTTTGCAGGATACATCAGAAGTAGTGTCGGTAATACGGAGGGGGTTGTCCCCGAAGCAATCACTACCTACGAAGATCCGGGAATCTATTTTGACGGCCGCATCTACTTCAAGGGAAGTTGGCGCAACGGGAGAAACAGTGCCCAGAGCCAGGGCGACCAGGCAGACGTCATTGCTCATTACAAAGGCACGGACGTATATGCCGTACTCTCGGGAATAGACGCAAGCGACTGTCTGATCAAGCTGCAGTTGGATGGTGAAGCCCTCTCTGAGGAAAACAAGGGAGATGATGTTTCTAGGGACACCAAAGAACGCAGCACCATTCACGCGAACCGCCCCCGACGCTATTCGTTGGTTCGAAGCAAAGAATACGGAGAGCATACTTTACGGATGTCTTTCGGGGCAAACAGTCCGTTGTTGTATACGTTATCGTTTGTTGCCGGGGTCATACCGGAGTTGGTTTCCTCGTAGTGCCTTCGCGTAGATAGTTCCTGCGCAGTCTTATCGTATTAAGGCGGCGGGCAGATGCTCGCCGTTATTTTTTTATCCAAGAAGAAAGAAACGGACTTCCAGTGCCAAAACACTTTCTTGACCTGCTCAAAGACAAGATCATTGTGTTCGACGGTGCCATGGGGACCCATCTCCAGGGTCAGGATCTCAGCGCCGATGATTTTGGTGGAGAACATCTCAACGGTTGCAACGAGTATCTCGTTCTTTCCCGCCCGTCTGCCGTAGAAAAAGTTCATAGCGACTACCTTGAAGCCGGCTGCGACGTTATAGAAACGGACAGCTTTGGTTCCACTTCGATCGTTCTCGCCGAGTATGATATTGCTGACAAGGCGTACGAATTGAATCTCAAAGCGGCGCAGATTGCGAAACGCGTTGCCTCGGAGTACTCGACCAATGAACGACCACGCTTTGTTGCGGGGTCAATGGGCCCGACTACCAAACTTCCTTCTCTCGGGCACATTGCCTTTAAGACCATGGCGGATTCCTATAAAACGCAGGCCAAAGGACTGGTCGAAGGAGGAGCCGATCTCCTTTGCCTCGAAACGTGTCAGGATATCCTCCAGTCGAAGGCGGCACTCTTTGGCATTCTTGAGTATTTCAAAGAATCCCAAAGCCGCGTCCCGATTATTACCTCCGTCACTGTCGAGACGATGGGGACTTTGCTTCTCGGGACGGAGATCTCCTCCGCTTTAACTTCGTTGGAACCGTACGATATAGATGTCATAGGGATGAACTGCGCAACTGGACCGCAGGAAATGTCCGAACACGTTCGCGTCCTCAGTGCTAACAGTCCGAAGCCAATTTTTGTGATGCCGAATGCAGGTATTCCCGAAAATGTTGGGGGTGTGGCACACTATCATCTTTCTCCCGAAGAACTCACCAGGTTTCTTTCACACTTTGTGAAGGATCTTGGTGTGAGTATCGTTGGGGGCTGCTGCGGGACGACGAAGGAGCATATTCGACTTTTGGCTGAATCGGTCGGAGGTCTTGCGCCGAACAAGCGCAATGTAGATTTTGTCCCGAGCGCCTCAAGTTTGTATCAGACGGCCGCGTTTCATTTAGATCCGCCGCCGGTTATCGTCGGTGAACGAACGAATGCCAATGGAAGCAAGCTATTCCGGGAGTTGCTTGCAGCGGAAGATTGGGAAGGAATTGTTGCGATGGGACGCGAGGCAGTCAAAGAAGGCGCACATATGGTGGATGTCTGCGCTGCCTACGTGGGACGGGATGAGATCCGGGACATGGAGCAGATCATCAGCAGGTTCAATACCCAAGTGACTCTTCCTATTGTTATTGATTCGACGGAAGCGCCAGTGATTGAACGCGCGCTCCAACTCATCGGTGGAAAAGCGATTATTAATTCAATTAACCTCGAGGATGGAGAGGAACGGATCGACAAAATTCTCCCGCTTTGCAAGAACTACGGGGCAGCGGTTATTGCCCTCACCATCGATGAAAAAGGAATGGCGAAAACAGCCGATGCGAAACTCGAAATCGCTAAGAGAATCTACCACTTGGCGGTGGACAAATATGCCATGAAGCCGCATGATCTCATTTTCGACACTCTCACTTTTACGCTCGGATCGGGAGATGAGGAATTCCGAAGGGCTGGGATAGAAACGATCGATGCAATTCGCCTGATAAAGAAAGAACTACCCGGTGTGAAAACGATTCTGGGTGTCAGCAACATCTCCTTCGGATTATCCCCTCACCTGCGTCACCCATTGAACAGCGTGTTCCTGCACTACGCAATTGAAGCAGGCCTTGACATGGCGATTGTCCACGCATCGAAGATTATGCCTTTATACAAGATTGATGAAAAGGGGCGTGACTTGTGCCGCCAGTTGATCTTCGACGAGCGAACATATGAGGAGGTTGCAGCGTGAGCGACACAAAGAAAACACTCCGGGTTACCTATGATCCCCTCACAGAGCTGATGGCCTTCTATGCCGACAAGAAAGGGGAGAAAAAAGCAGCTACGAAAAGAACCGGACCTGTCGAAGAGCGACTAAAAAACCGGATCGTTGATGGAGATAAAGTAGGGTTGCACGGTGAACTCGACGAGGCATTGAAGTCCCATGAAGCCCTGAACATCATCAATAACATTCTGCTGGAAGGAATGAAGGTGGTAGGAGATTTGTTCGGAAGTGGACAAATGCAGCTTCCGTTCGTGTTGCAGTCCGCCGAAGTAATGAAAGCCGCAGTCGCGTACCTCGAACAGTTCATGGATAAAGCGAACACAACGGCCAAGGGAACCATGGTCCTCGCAACGGTGAAGGGAGACGTCCATGATATTGGCAAGAATCTCGTTGATATCATCCTGACGAATAACGGATACCGCGTTGTGAATCTTGGAATCAAGTGCCCGATCGAAACGATGCTTTCCTCTGCTCACGAGCACAACGCCCAGGTGATCGGCATGAGTGGTCTCCTCGTAAAATCAACCATGATCATGAGAGAAAACCTTGAGGTCATGAATGAGCGAAGCATTGACATCCCTGTTGTGCTGGGCGGCGCTGCACTGACGAGGCGGTATGTTGAACAAGACCTCCGGGAGATTTACAAAGGAAAGGTCTTCTACGCGGGTGATGCATTTGACGGACTTCATTTTATGGAACGTGTTGCTGCAGGCAAGCTGGACTATCCGCAAGTCTCGAAGATTGCGATTACTGAAGATGAGGAGGATGTCCTTACCGGGAGCGAAGCAAAAATCGTACTGGCCCAGCAGATTGATTCCCGCTACAAGAAAGCATCACCAAAGAATGACCGCAGCAACGGGAAATCATCAGTTCGAATGGACAATGAGATTCCTTCGCCTCCATTCCTTGGCACTCGCGTTGTGGATGACGTTCCCCTGCAAGAGATATTTTCTTATGTGAACGAGACAGCGTTAATCCGTGGCCAGTGGCAAGTACGAAAGGGGAAGTTACAGAATGAAAAGTACCAGCAACTCCTTAAAGAAAAGATCTATCCGGAACTTGACGAGTTGAAGCAGGAGATCATCAAAAAGAAACTTCTTGAGCCCCGCGCAGTTTACGGATACTTCGCTTGTCAATCCTGCGGTGAGGATCTGATAATCTATGAGGATGACCGGAAAACGGAGAAGGAACGATTTACTTTTCCTAGGCAAAAAAGTGATCGATTCCTCTGCCTTTCCGATTACTTTGCCTCGACTGAATCCGGGAAAATGGATGTTGTTGCATTTCAACTTGTGACGATGGGTGATGTGGCGGCGAAGTATTCTGCGAAACTGTTTGCCGCCAATAACTATAAGGCCTACTTGTATTTCCATGGTTTGAGTGTTGAGTCGGCCGAAGCGTTCGCCGAACTATTGCACAAGCGGATTCGATCAGAACTGGGGATTGCCGGCAGTGATGATCCAAGCATTACCAGATTATTTTCACAAGGGTATCAAGGCTCCCGGTATAGTTTCGGCTACCCGGCGTGTCCTAATCTGGAAGATCAAACAAAATTATTCACACTCCTTGATGGTGAGCGCATCGGCGTGCGCCTCACGGACGAATTTTCCCTCGACCCGGAACAGAGCACGAACGCCATCATCATTCATCATCCCGATGCCCGCTATTTCAATACCTAGCAGGACCTCAGTGAATAACTCTGTTGCAACTCTTGAGCCTTTTTATTAGGTTGCTCCAGAATGAGTTCCTTGCTGGAAAAAGGGATTGAGGAGTTCAACCGCCAGTATTTTTTTGAAGCGCACGATCTGTGGGAAGAGTTATGGGTCGGGACCGTTGGTCATAAAAGATTGTTTTATCAGGGGTTGATCCAGACGGCTGTTGGATTCTATCACCTTTCCAACAAGAACTACAAGGGAGCCTGCAGCCAGTTCGAGAAGGCGTGTCATAAGTTGGAAGAATACTCTCCTGTGTGTGAAGGCATTGCGACCAGCCAGTTGTTGGCATCGATTCAACAGTGTCTGGGGGAGGCGCGGGCTTTGAGGAGCGGCGACAAAGTGGATTTCGACAATACGCTCATTCCAACCATTCAGCAGACAATCACATAGTTTTTTTTGGCAATAATTCGGAAAACTTCGGAGGAAATTCCCAATGGCAACACTGATTACAGAGGAATGTATCAACTGCGGTGCATGTGAACCTGAATGCCCCAATACGGCAATCTATGCAGGCGGAGTGCAGTTTGAGTACGGGGGGCAGATGTATGAGCCAGTTTCCAATGATTTCTATTACATCGTGCCTGAGAAGTGTACCGAATGTGTTGGTCACTTTGAGCAGGAACAATGTGCGGCAGTATGTCCCGTTGATTGTTGCGTACCTGACCCAAACCGTGTCGAAACGGAAGCGGAACTATTTGAACGTGCTCGCATTCTTCATCCTGACAGAGAGTTCCAGGAATTGACCGAGGCGACGTCGCGTTTCCGAAAAAACGCCTAGTACACGAAGAGACAAATTCACGGTCGGTCATCTCCGTTCGCCGAAGTTTGGCGGGGAATGATCGACCTTCTTTTTTACATTTTCAGCGCGCACGATGAAAGTCGGCAACTACGAGTTGTTTCCTATCGAGACGGGGAGGTTTGCCCTCGACGGCGGCGCCATGTTTGGCGTTGTTCCAAAAACTCTCTGGGGAAAATCGAATCCTCCGGATGAAAAGAATCGCATTCCCATGGCGGCACGAGCGCTTCTGTTGATTGGCAACGGGAGAAAGATTCTTGTAGATGTCGGCAATGGATCGAAATTCTCCGAAAAGTTCATCTCCATTTATAAAATCGATTCCTCGGAATTCAGCCTCCTGAAGTCTCTCAAAGACCGCGGGATCACACCCGACCAAATAACGGACGTTCTTCTCACACATCTTCACTTTGACCATGCAGGCGGATCAACGACGATGGTGAATGGCGTCCTTCATCCGACTTTCCCTAATGCAACGTATTATGTTCAGCGCGAGCATTGGGAAGCCGCTCTCAATCCGACGGAACGAGACCGCGCAAGTTTTTTCCGTGATGATTTTATTCCCTTGCAGGAACACGGTGTGCTCCAATTCACCGAAGGGGAGAGTGAGGTTTTCCCCGGAGTCTCCGTTCGCCTTGTTCATGGCCACACCGCATTTCTCCAGTGCCCAATCATTTCAGATGGAACAACCACCGTATTCTACTGTGCGGACCTGATGCCAACAGTGTCGCATGTGCAGCTTCCCTGGATCATGGCCTATGATCTACGTCCGCTTGTCACCATGGAAGAAAAAAGATCGGTTCTCGCTGACGCGGTTGAAAAAAACTGGGTTCTCTTCTTTGAGCATGACGCGGCTACGGCTGCAATTCGACTGATGCGGGGAGAAAAGGGAATTGTTGCGGGAGAAACCGTTCGGCTCTAAGTTGAAAGTCTCCTTATGTTTACAAAGGTAGCGCGCGTCGGCGATGTACAGGTTGGCCGGAGTAAGAAGGTGATAGTGGGGGATTTGGAGATTGCGTTGTGGAATGCCAAAGGCAAAATATATGCAATCAATAATGTCTGTCCACATCAGCATTTCTCTTCTCTTCACGAAGGAACGCTGGAGGGAATTTGCGTTACTTGCCCGATGCATGGTTGGACATTTTCTCTTGAGACGGGCGAGGCAACGAGTGGTGAAGGAAAAGCACTCGTTTACACCGTGGAGGTGCGAGGCGATCAGGTTTTCGTTGATATCTGAACGGTATGGCAAACAGTGTTTTTTTAGAACGATTTACCCAGGTGAGAAGTGAGCCCGCTTGAAGCGGCGGTCGCCGTAAAGCAACATGCTGGTGAAATGGGATGGAGCGAAGTCGGGATTGCCAGGGCTGATACTCTGGTGCTGGAGTCTCAACGATTGCGTGAATGGCTCAACAGTGGCTACCAGGGATCTATGCACTGGATGAACAAAGAACCGGAGAAACGCTCTGACCCTCGACTTGTTCTTCCCGGGGCGGAATCGGTTATTGTTCTTGCACAAAACTATTTTACGCCTCATCATCACCACACCCAATCAGGGATCGGGAAAGTCTCACGATACGCCTGGGGGGATGATTATCATGAGATACTCGACGAGAAATCTCAGGAGCTCTCCACGTGGATGCAACAGACTTTTCCCGAACATACCAGCAAGTTCTATGTTGATACCGGGCCCGTGATGGAAAAGGCATGGGCGCAGCGTGCAGGTATCGGTTGGATTGGAAAGCACACCAACGTCATCACGCCGACATTCGGGTCATGGGTGTTTCTCTCGGTCATCATAACAAATCTTCCTCTTGAACCCGACGCTCCCGCAACCGACCATTGTGGTACCTGCACACTCTGCATTGATGCATGTCCGACGGATGCGATCATGGAGCCGTACGTTCTTGATTCAAACCGCTGCATCTCCTACCTTACCATTGAACATCGACAAGACATCAGTGAGGAACTTAGTTCCCATTTTGAGGGTTGGGTATACGGCTGCGATATTTGCCAGGATGTGTGTCCGTGGAATAAAAAATTCTCAGTTCCAACAGAGGAGCAGCGCTTTGAACCTCGCCCCTGGAATATTTCGCCGAAGCTCCGGGAGTGGCAGGAAATGACGGCGGAGGAGTTCCAAAATCGATTTCGACGTTCGCCCATCAAGCGGACAAAACTTGATGGCGTGCGCCGGAATGCCGATGTGATCCTGAAGAATCAGCAGAAACCAAACGAACATCTTAGTTGAGAAAGAGGAGAATCAATGGAAAATAAGAGACATCACCGCGTAGTCATTATCGGATCAGGACCCGCAGGCCTGACCGCCGCTTTATACGCGTCGCGTGCGAATCTGAATCCAGTCGTCTATGAAGGAATTCAACCAGGCGGTCAGTTGACGATAACCACGGACGTGGAGAATTATCCCGGATTTCCGAAAGGGATTATGGGACCGGAGTTGATGGATTTATTTCGCGAACAGGCGACTCGTTTTGGAGCGACTTCGGTATTCAAGAACATTTCAAAGGTAGATCTTTCGCAGCGGCCTTTTCGGCTTTGGTCCGATGAAGAGGAAATCACTGCAGATGCCCTGATTATTGCTACCGGCGCATCAGCGAAGCTTCTCGGGATTCCTTCGGAAAGAGAATTCATGGGATATGGTGTGTCTGCGTGTGCAACGTGTGATGGCTTTTTCTTCAAGGAACAAGAGGTGGTAGTGGTTGGTGGTGGGGACACTGCAATGGAGGAGGCGACATTCTTAACGAAGTTTGCCTCCAAGGTATCCATTGTTCACCGACGCGATACTTTGCGGGCATCCAAGATCATGCAGGAAAAGGCGGAAAAGAATCCGAAGATATCCTTTGTGTGGGATAGTGCGATTGAAGAAATCCTCGGGAAGAATGAGAACGGCAAAAAGAGTGTTACCGGCGTTCGTCTGAAGAATCTGAAAACCAACAAATCGAATGAGATGAAGGCTGATGGCGTGTTTATGGGGATCGGTCATAAACCAAACACAGACCTCTTCAAAGGACAGATAGATTTGGATGGGGTTGGTTATGTTGTCGTCAAAGACCGGAGTACACGCACAAATATTCCGGGAGTCTTTGCCGCGGGAGATGTTGCAGACAGCGTCTACCGGCAAGCGATCAGCGCTGCAGGAACCGGTTGCATGGCTGCGATAGATGCTGAGAGATTTCTCGAAAGCCAACACGATTAGCTGGTGTCAATAAACCTTGAACCAAAAGGCTCAGTTTCTGCTGAGCCTTTTTTATTGCCGGTCTGTCAGATGCCCGCGACGATCGGACACCACGTTCCTGCAACCATTTCATAACTGGTGACCAATTGACACTTCGACCAAGTCGCGATCGAGAATGAGTTTCTCTATAACATTTGTTGGATCATGAGGTTAGCGTCTTCACGGATGAATTGGCATGATGATTGAAATATTCCAATACGAAACTGAACTCAAATGATGTCAATTTTAATTTGGAGGATGAAATGTTAGTCAGAATAGCGCGGCACCCGTATCAATCGCCAATATTCAAAGATCTGTTCGATGTCGAACGCAAGTTTGATTCATTGCTGAGTCCATTCCTGGGGGAAACCACGTTTCTGCAATCGCGAAGTCATCCTGCTGTCGATATCTCTGAAGGTGATGATGAAAGCGTTGTGTCGATGGAATTGCCAGGCGTTGGAAAAGATAATATTAGCATCACTCTGAACGATGGTAAATTGACAATCTCCGGCGAGCGGAAGCAAACAGCGATCCCGGAAAACGCGAAGTGGCTGCGCAACGAAACGACCGTTGGAGAGTTTTCCAGAACGATCGCACTTCCTCACCAGGTGAGCGTATCAAGGGTAAGTGCTGAAATGAACGATGGAATTCTAAAGGTAACGCTCCCAAAAGCCGAAGAGGCACGACCAAGAGAAGTAAAGGTTCGATAATGTTTTCGACGAAAGGAGGTTCGCATGAAGAGCAATACGGAAATTCCTGTGGCACGTCACGATACTGACCAGGCTTTGGAGCAAAAACCCGAGGAGACTGGGACAGTAACTATTCCAGAAACCGATGTCTATGAGGTGGCTGATTCCTATGTCGTGATGCTGGATTTGCCAGGCGTTGCGCGTGACGACATTCACGTTCGCGTTGAGAGAGGAGTCTTAAGCGTTGAAGGTGATTGCGCGGAGTTGCACTCAACCCAAGCGACTTTGATACACAATGAACTGGAGAGAAAATCATACTATCGAGAGCTGAATCTCGGTGATGGTATCGATGTTAACAACATTGATGCGCACATCGAGAATGGTGTTCTTACCATCAAGCTCTTCAAAACAGAACAACATAAACCGCGGGAAATCCGCATACAATAAATAAGTGAAAGGAGGACACTATGTCACTCATTCGATGGAGCCCAGCACGTGAAGTAACCGCATTTCCGAGGGATATCATGAATTTCCAACGCGAAATGAACAGGATGTTTGATGGTTTCTTCCGTGGCAGCAATGATGAAGACCTGATTCCGTCGGTGTGGTCGCCGGCTGTCGACATTGCTGAATTCGATGATGAATACCAGGTGAAGGTGGAACTTCCCGGCATCACAAAAGAGGATGTCAGGATTTCTCTTGAACAGAATCTTTTGACTGTAAAGGGAGAAAAGAAACAGGAGAAGGAGACCAAGGAGTCGAACTTCCACCGTGTGGAACGGTCCTACGGAGCATTCCAGCGTTCCTTCACTCTTCCCTCTTCCGTCAAGGGAGACAAAGTCGACGCAACCTTTGCGAACGGCATTCTTACGATCAATATGCCGAAGGCAGAAGAGGCAAAGCCCAAACAAATCGAAGTAAAGGTCAAGTAAAAAATACGCCGCGATCAAGCGGATATCATTGGCGGATGCGGGAGTCCGGTGGGAATTCCCCACATCCGCTCTTTGTTCTTTAAGAAGAGTCAATTGTTCATACCAAGAAAGAGCCTTTTATGACGAAGTCAGCGATTCCACAAGCCGTTGCGGTCATGCCGTTACGTAACGCGGTGTTTTTTCCCCATCAGGTTATGCCTTTGACAGTTGGGAGAGAAAGCTCAGTGAAGGTCGTGGAAGATGCACTAAAAGATGATGGGATGATCGCGATAGTTGCCCAGACGGATGGTTCAATCGAAAAGCCGTCGGAGCAGGATATTCATTGGGTCGGAACGCTGGCGCGCGTTCTCAAGGTAACCAAACTTGCGGACGGAACACGCAGTGTGCTTGTGCAGGGGCTGCATCGGGTGCAGCTCATCTCGATACTTCATTCCGATCCGTTTATTCGTGCCGTTGTCCGGGAGTGCGAGGAAACAACAGTCTCCGGGATTGACGCGGACGCAATGGTGACAAACCTAAAAAGCCAATTCAAACGCGTCGTTGATCTGTCGCCCATGTTATCAGAAGAGCATCTGACGATCGTGCTGAACATGGAAGATCCCGGTATGGTTGCCGATCTCGTTACCTCGATGATCAAGGAAAAGGTGGAGGAGAAGCAAAAGATATTAGAGTGCCTGGATCATCATTCCCGTCTTGAGGCGGTTACCCTTATGGTGTCCCGGCTACTCCAAACGCTCGAATTGGGGAGCAAAATCCAGTCAGAAGTCCAGGATGGTATAAACAAGTCGCAGCGCGAATACTATTTGCGTGAGCAGATGAAGGCTATCAAGAAGGAGCTTGGTGAAGATGATGAGAATGTCGACCTGCATGAGCTACGAAAGCGAATTGATGCAGCGAAACTTCCGGAAGAAGCCTTCAAGGTTGCGGACAAGGAATACAAGCGATTGTCCCAGATGAATCCGGCATCTCCCGAATTCACCGTCAGCCGAACGTATCTTGAGTGGATTCTCGACCTTCCATGGAATACTCGTACGGAAGACAACATGGATATTACAAAAGCGCGGGAAGTTCTCGAGAAAGACCATTACGGTCTGGAAAAAGTGAAGAAGCGTATTTTGGAATACCTCGCAGTCCGCAAATTGAAAAAGGATATGAAGGGCCCGATCCTTGTATTCGCCGGTCCTCCAGGGGTCGGAAAGACGTCACTTGGCAAATCGATCGCAAATGCCCTTGGCCGGAAGTTCGTGAGAATATCCCTGGGCGGTGTTCATGATGAAGCGGAGATCCGGGGTCATCGGCGAACCTACATTGGTTCGCTCCCAGGGCGAATCATTCAGGGGTTGAAAAAGGCGGGATCGAATAATCCGGTCTTCATGCTCGATGAGGTGGATAAGCTCGGCTCTGATTTTCGGGGTGATCCGTCCTCTGCTTTGCTTGAGGTACTCGATCCGGAACAAAACTCTACGTTTAGCGATCACTATTTGGAAATTCCGTTTGACCTTTCCCGGGTGATGTTCATCGGCACCGCAAATATGATAGAACCAATTCCTCCGGCACTTCGAGACCGGATGGAAGTGATCGAAATCCCCAGTTACATTGAGGACGACAAGGTTCATATTGCGCAAAATTTTCTGGTTCCGAAACAAACCAGGGAACACGGGCTCACGGAGGAGCAGCTTACTTTTGAAGGTCAAGCTGTTCGAAAGATTATATCGGGATATACGAAAGAAGCGGGAGTCAGAAATCTTGAAAGAAATATCGCGACGGTTGCTCGTGGTGTCGCCCGGGAGGTCGTAGAAGAAAAAAGTTCGCGAGCAATTGTGACCAGCGATAGTCTAACGAAATACCTCGGTTATCAAAAATTTTTCTCTGATGTTGCGGAGCGGATCAGCAGGCCGGGGATTGCGGTCGGTCTTGCATGGACGCCTGTCGGGGGCGACATTTTGTTCATCGAAGCGACTCGCATGAAAGGAAAAGGAAATCTTGTTCTCACCGGCCAGCTTGGCGATGTCATGAAGGAATCTGCTCAGGCTGCCTTGAGTTATATCGCGTCGCACGCTGATGCACTCGGTATCTCGCCCGACTTCCGGACGGAATACGATATTCACGTGCATGTACCTGCGGGGGCTATTCCAAAGGATGGTCCTTCCGCCGGCGTGACAATGCTGACTGCATTGGCCTCACTTCTTATCGGACGCGTGGTGCGCAACGATCTTGCAATGACCGGGGAGATTACATTACGCGGTTCTGTTCTCCCTATTGGTGGAGTGAAGGAAAAAGTCCTTGCCGCCCATCGGGCAGGAATCAAAACGGTAATTCTTCCCGAACGCAACAGGTATGATTTAGAGGAGATTCCGGAGTCGATTCGGTCTCATGATGGATGGATGCAATTCCATTTTGTCAAAGAGATGGCGGATGTACTCAAGATAGCTCTCCTCTCAAAGGAGGAGTCCGCGAAGGTGGCAGTATCCGGGTTGAGGTCGGTGGAAGTGAATTGATCCATTCCAAATCGTGGTTCGTGGGGTTGAAGAAAACTCAACCCCATTTTTTTTGGTCCTCAATAGATTGACATTTGGCGGGGAGTTTAGTACTATCAGTTGTAAATCAACAACTTACAGCAGTCCCACGGACCTCCAAAGATGACGAAATCTACAAAGTGGTTTCTCGGAATCCTCTCAGTTCTTGCTCTATTGACGATTGGTTTTGTCATTCTCATCATCGTTCTCATCGCCCCCTCGACAAAGGATACCGAGCTGGTAACTATTGGGAGAGGTGAAAAGCTCGCCGTCGTCGAAGTCTATGGCGTCATCACCAGCTCGGACGACGTCGTCCGGCAATTGAAAAAATATCGAGAAGACAACTCCATCGAAGGCATTATCCTTCGAGTGAATTCACCGGGCGGTGCCGTAGTTCCCAGTCAGGAAATCTACTCTGAAGTAAGAAATACCCGCGAGATAAAGCCGGTCATCGTATCAATGGGCTCTCTCGCCGCCAGCGGTGGGTACTATGTTTCTTGTGGAGGAACGCGGTTGGTGGCAAACTGTGGGACTCTGACCGGCAGCATCGGGGTCATTTCTGAATTTCTTCAGCTCCATGGGGCATTGGATAAGCTCGGTATCGATGTCAAGATCATCAAATCGGGTAAACTGAAGGATGCCGGTGCTTCCTCCAGACCAATGACAAAGGAAGATGAAAAGTACTTCCAAGCCTTGATGGATGAAGTTCATCGTCAGTTTATGGATGTTGTGGAGAAAGAACGAGGCTTGACGAATGAGGAAGTTCTTGAGCTTGCCGACGGAAGGGTGTTTACAGGTGAGCAGGCTCTGGAACGTGGATTGGTTGATACGCTTGGGACGTATGAGGATGCGGTCAAGATCGCTGCCGCGATTGCCGGCATCGATGGCGACCCGGCGCTTGTTGTTGAACGAAAAAGAACCCCCTGGTGGTCACCGGTGGTCGAAGAAATGAATCATACTATTCAAGAACTGAAGGAAGAGATTCTCAACAGACCCATCCTCTCGTATCGCTACACCGGTCCGTTCTGATGCACGTAGTGAGGTCTTACCATCACAAGCCACAATCTGGAGGTTCATTTTGACAAAAGCAGATATTGTTGACACGATTGCGAGTGCGACAGGGTTAACGAAGGTCGAAACGGAAGCAGTCGTGGATGGGTTTATTTCGACAGTCATCAATGCCTTGAGAGATGGAAAGAATATTGAGATCCGTGGATTTGGCAGTTTCAAAGTAAAGAAGAGGAAGGGAAGGGTGGCGCGAAATCCCCGAACCGGCGAACAGGTGATGGTGGAGGAGCATTGGGTTCCGTTGTTCAAGGTTTCAAAGGAAGTGAAGGGGCTCGTGAACGAAAATCTCTCGAAGATAATGCCGTAATGGCGAAGAAGCATCGAAGTCCGTCTGTTCCGAAAGTGGTCTGTGGCGAGTGTGGAGGCGAGCTAAAGAAGAACCTCCATCATTGCCCGCACTGTAACGCCCCCGTTGCATGGGGCGTCGATAAGGGAATAGAGGTACAAAAAGAAGTCAACGGTGTCTGCATTGTCTGCGGGCATCATAACGTCAATCCCGGCAAGTTCTGCGAAGCTTGTGGAGCAGCGATCCCAGGCCTCACCAAGATAGCTGAAGCAGAAAAGCCTGCAAAGAAACGGTCAGCGAAAAGGCAACTCGAACCGTGGCATTACTTCGCTGGCGTTGTGATCGTTGGTGTCCTAGGCTACTTTGTTATCTCGGAATTCGATCGTGAATCTTCTCCACTGCAACAGAATATGGAGAAGGCCGGCGATAACCATACGCACGATGATCCGCATGGTGAAAGTGCTGCGGCTATCCGGGAGTTGGAGACTCTGCAGAAAAAGGTTGCGAACAGTCCCGATGACGCTCCTTCGCTCCTGCGAATGGCGAACATCCTCCACGATCTTTCGCTGAAGGATCCACGGTTGCTCGTTCGCGCAGTTGCCGCGTATCAACAGTATCTCACGTTGAAACCCGATGATCCTAATGCTCGAGTTGACCTGGGTATCGTGTATTTTGAGCTGGCCAAAGTTGATACGCTTGCGACGGGTGAGAATATTGCTTTGGCAGTGAAGGAAATGGAAACGGTCGCAAAAGCTCATCCGGATCACCAGCCTGCACTGTTCAATCTCGGTATTGTGAACTTGAACGCAGGGAATACCAAAGAGTCAACGGCATGGTTTAAGAAGGCAATCGAAGTAAATCCAAATTCTGAGCTTGGCAAGAGGGCAAGCCAGTTGCTTGAACAACACGTTTTTTGAAACAACTTCACACAAATTTTTTCAGGAGGACCAATGCCAAGTGGCAAAAAAAGAAAGCGCCATAAAATGGCGACACACAAGAGGAAGAAACGTCTTCGTAAAATGCGTCACAAGAAGAAGAAGACCTAATATTTACCATCCCGTGCAGAGATGCACGGGATGCCTTTTTTTGTACCCGAAGTTGTGATTTCTGGGTATTCAAATTGATTTTCTGGAGTGAAGTGGTTATCATAAAACAGCTATTTCCCCCATCTGTTTCGTAAAATTTTCCTGGAAGGTAAGGTGTATTATGAGTCGCGAGAATGATGGAATCGTAAAGGGACTCCTCATCGGGTTGCTGGCAGGGGGTGCCATTGGTGCCGTCGTTGCCCTGCTCTCGACGCCAAAGACGGGTCGGGAAATGCGTTCCGATATCAAATCCAAAATGGATGACCTGATGGACGAGGCTGATACCTACGTGGGGACGGCAAAAGAACGATCCGCAGCCCTTATGAGCGAGGCACGGAAGCGCTCAGAGAGCCTCGTCACCGATGCAAAACGGAAGGCCACGTCATTGATGGAAGACGCAGATAAGATCATCACAGGCGTACGTGAGAAAACGGGCAATCTGGCTGAGAAGAGTGGTCAGTTGAAAACCGCCGTCAAGGCCGGAGTCGATGCTTTCAAAGAGGAACGCACTCGCCCGTAACTGCAAAATCTCTATCAAGGAATGCTGATGGATACTCTCCTCACCGTGCTCGTCGGTTGTGCAACAGTCTGCTTTGGCGCGGCCTGTATCTATGTGATCATTGCTCTTAAAAGGGTAATGCACAACCTTGACACTGTTTCAAAAAATATCGAAGAGCTTAGCAGCAAAACTGTGCCCGTGCTCGAAAATCTCGATATCATTACCGGTCGCATGAAGAACGTTGCTGAAAACATTGACGAGCAGGTGGCTGCTATCGGCGACTCGGCAAATGCTATCAAAGATGTTGCGGATTATGTCGTCGCTCTTGAGAGGAAAGTCCAGGAACGCATAGAAGGTCCGATTCTTGATTCGGTGGCATTCCTTGCTGCCTTGGTGAAGGGCTTCCGAACGTTCTTAGACAGAGTGAGGGCGTAGCACCTTTGTAATAAATCCACGGCACCTCCAGCAGGCGCTTGCCGTGGAATAGTAATCGGCGCAATATGCACCCGTGTGTTGCGTCAGCCTGCATGTTCCTCTATTTGCACCACCGATCGTACACCCTTTCCAAATATTTGAGAATGCTAACGGAGATATCGCATGAAAGAATTCACTCCTGATCAGATTCGAAATATCAGTCTAGTCGGCCACGGTCACGCAGGGAAAACGTCCTTTGCGGAGGCAGTACTTTTTTCGGCAGGGAGCACCAGCCGACTCGGGCGTGTTGAGGACGGGAATACCGTCTCTGACTACCATCCCGATGAAATCGAGAGGTTGATTTCCATTAACACGTCTCAGCTCTGGTGTGAATGGAAAGGGACGAAGTTCAACATACTCGATACTCCCGGTTATACCGATTTTACGGGAGAAGTAAAGGCCTCATTGCGTGTTTCGGATTCCGCCATTGTGTTTCTCAAAGCGGTCGAAGGCGTTGAGGTGGGGACGGAAATTGTGGGCAAATACACGAATGAATTACGGAATGCTGTCGTTCTCGTCATAAACAAACTCGATCACGAGAATGCAGATTTCGACCGTGTTGTCAAACAGGCGCACGATGTTATCAGCCCAGACATCGCCGTCGTTCAATTTCCCGTGAAGCAAGGATTGGCTTTTGACAGCATCATTGACGTTGCCAGGATGAAGCTGCTGAAGTTTAACCCGGGCGGGGATGGCTCCTGCACTGAACTGGAGATACCGGCAGAACTCTTGAAGCAGGCGGAAAAAAAGAGACGGGAACTTGTGGAACTCATCGCGGAGACCGACGAGGGGTTACTCAATAAGTATTTGGAAAACGGCATGTTGACCGAGGCGGAGTTCGCACAAGGATTGAAGAATGGCATCCGTGAAAGAAAAATATTCCCATTGCTTTGTACCTCCGCGACGACCAATGTTGGTGTTACGAGCGTCATGGATTTTGTGCTCGACCACTGTCCGTCGCCGTCCGACTGGGGAAACGCTGTGGGTTTTGTTCCGACGACCGCGCAATCGGAGTCTCCTGAAGAAGTTCAGATCAAGCGCGATCCGTCAGGGCCACCCTCAATATTTATTTTCAGGACGGTTGCTGAGGCTCATGTTGGCGAGTTATCTTTTTTCAAAGTGTACTCCGGAACCATCACCGCCGGTCTGGACATGGTCAATCAATCCAATGGAAAGTCGGAGCGTCTTGCGCAGTTGTATATCATGAGTGGCAAGGATCGGAAGGAAGCGGGTAAGCTGTTGGCAGGAGATATCGGCGCGGTTGTCAAACTGAAGGACACCCATACCAACAATACGTTGAGCGATAAGAATCTTCCGGTGGTTTATCGGACCATTCAATTTCCCGACCCGGTGTTCCATGCCGCGGTTCATCCAAGGTCGAAAGGAGACGAAGACAAACTCTCCACAGCACTTCATGCCGAGCATCAGGAAGATCCGACCTTTCTCTTTCGGGTGGACCCGGAAGTACACCAGACAATCATCAGCGGGCAGGGAGAACTTCACCTCGACGTCGTTGTTCGCAGATTGCAGCAGCGATTCCACGTGGAAGTAGACCTGTCGGAGCCGAAAGTTCCTTATCGCGAGACGATCAAGGCAATTGTCAAAGACTCTGAGTACAAACACAAGAAGCAGACAGGTGGTCATGGACAATACGGACATGTGCACCTCCGGATGGAACCCCTCAAGAGAGGATCCGGTTTTGAGTTTCTGAATGAAATCGTTGGCGGTGTTGTCCCGGGCAAGTATATCCCCGCGGTTGAGAAGGGCCTCGTGGAAGTGATGAAGGAGGGGGTTTTGGCAGGATACCCTGTTGTCGATACGCGCGTTGCTTTGTTTGATGGTTCCTATCATGATGTGGATTCCTCGGAAATGGCATTCAAGGTCGCTGCGATGCAGGCCTTCCGGAAGGGCTTTTTGGAAGGAAAGCCAGTTCTTCTGGAGCCGATCCACACGATTGAGGTCCGCGTTCCCGAAGATGCAATGGGTGATGTTATGGGCGATATATCAAGTCGTCGCGGCAGGATTCTCGGTATGGATTCTACCGGGCATATGCAGATTATCCGCGCGCAGGTTCCGGCTGCTGAGTTGCATAAGTACGCAACTATTCTGCGGTCGAAGACCGCTGGTCGTGGAGTGTTCACTGCCCAGATGTCACACTACGAAGAAGTTCCCCACGATGCCGCCGAGAAGGTTATTCAGGCGTCTGAGAAGTATAAAGCAACCGAGCAGGAGGTGTAAACCTGGGCCTCATCATTTATTCTGAGGAAGGTTGGGACTGGGGCCAGACCCAACCTTTTTCATTTTTGGGATTGAAGGAAGAATCATGAAGCGCATGTGGTCACCCTGGCGTTCGGCATACATTGAGTCGTTCAAGAAACCGGCAAAAGCATCAGGCAAAGGTGAGAGCATTTTCACAGCCGCACTCAAAGCGAAGGATGACGACAAGAATTTCATTCTCTGGAGGGGAAAGTATTGCTTCATGATCATGAACCTTTATCCATATAATAGCGGACATTTGATGATCGTGCCGTACAAGCAGACTTCCGATATTCACAAACTCTCTGAAAGCGTCTTACGGGAAGTTATGAAGGCCTCCCTTCTCGCCATGAAGGCATTGCAGAAGGTGATGAAGCCACAGGGGTTCAATTTCGGGGCGAATATCGGGCGGGCAAGCGGAGCCGGAGTTGACGATCACGTTCACTTCCACATCGTGCCTCGATGGAATGGAGATACGAATTTTATGCCTGTACTCGGGGAGACGAAGATCATTTCCGAGGATATGCGCCGAACGATGCTGAAATTGCGGAAAGCTCTGAACACCAGCCGTCGCGGCTCAAAGTCGCGGCGTTAAACCAATTGCGTCATTCGTGAGTCACATTGATGCAGATTACTCGGGTATTGTGTCGCTGAATGGAAGAACAATCGGACGTCGACCTTGTACAGGCGGTACGGAATGGCAGCAGGCAGGCGTTTACCGAGCTTATGCGTCGCCATCAGCAACGAATTTATTGGGTAGCCCGGCGGATCACCGGCAATCATGCAGATGCCGATGATGTGACTCAGGAAACCTTCCTCCGTGCGTACCTCGCGCTCGGGGATTTTCGGGGTGAGGCGGCGTTTGGAACATGGTTGTACCGTATCGCGGTGAACTTTGCTCTCACGAATGTTCGGAAGACACAGATCAGGGGGTACCTGCAGCAGAGTCCACTGCTCACCCGGCTGGTCCCGGAGCCAGAAAGACCCGACGATCAACTGGAGTTTCACGAAACCGAATCGCGGTTGATGCACGCGGTGGGGAGTCTTCCAGAAAAACAGCGGGCGGTTTTTGTGATGCGTTTCTTTGACGAACTGTCGTACGAGGAAATGTCGAAGATCGTGAAGACATCGGTGGGTGGACTGAAGGCAAATTACTTCCATGCACTCCGCAAGGTGCAGGAGAAGATGAAGGATGATGAAACTGAGCAAGAACAAAGAAAAGATTGACGAGGAGACGGCTCGCTCCATTGAGGAGGAACTCCGAACGTACGCGAGCAAAGAAAGCGAGAGGGTCCCGCCAAAGCCGTACTGGGCGAACTCTCTGGTGCGTATCAATGCGCGGATCGACGAGGCAACAAGCGGAAGATCATTGTCGCTCAGCTGGGCCGTTCGTGTTGCGATCCCCGGCATCGTGGCCATCATAACATTTCTGATCGGCCTCGATTACTATATCCCCGATCCGCGACCCACCAGTCCGTCGATGCAATCGTTCTTTCTCTCGCTCCCTGCATCGACCATGGACTCGCTCACGGCAATTGACGACGGAGCTTCGCTCGCTGTTTCTGAATTGCCGACAGCCCGGTCGTTCAGCGAGGCGCAGATAGCGGAGTACTTCATTTCTGCTCAGGCTTCTGAGGAGCTAGTAGAGACCATGTCCGAGGAGGATTTGAATTCACTCTTCTCGCTCCTTCAATCGCGTAATGGCGACATTCACTAACACTAGGTATCCCATGAAAATTCTATCCTCCTTGTTCATACTGAAGGTTGTCGTTTGTGTGATTCCTTTGTCGGCGCAACCGATGGGAAACGAACACCAAATGCAGCGGATAGAACAATTCAAAAAACTCAAGTTGATCGAGCTGCTTGACATGAAAGAAGAGCAATCGGTACGGTTCTTTACCAGGATGCATGAATTCGAAAAGAAAAAACAGGAGATAATGAAGCAGAAGGACGACTTGCTCGATAAGATCGAGCGCATCCTGAGAAATAGGGGGGATGAGACTGAGCTGAGAGCGACATTTCAAGAGATCGAAGAACGAGAAAAGAAGATCTTGCAGGAGGAATTGACCTTCTATCATAACCTGGAAGATATTCTTACCGTCGAGCAGCGAGGCAAGTTGTTCCTCTTTGAACGCCAGTTTCATCGCGAACTTAGAGAAGCAATGAGAGAAATGCAGGGCCGTAGGCAACGCCCCTTCTGAGAAATTGGCGCACTACTCCTACCCACCGTCATCGTTTGACATGACCGGCACTCCATCGTATATTCTTGAACGATGGGACGTATCTATCTCGACCATACCGCTACTACCCCCCTAGATCCCCGCGTATTAGACGCAATGCGGCCGTATTTCAACGACTTGTATGGGAATGCTTCGTCAGTTCATTGGCATGGCCGGCAGGCTAAGGGGGCTCTCGAAAAAAGCAGGGAGACCCTTGCATCACTTCTCGGTGCTTCAGCCGGGGAGATCGTCTTTACCAGCGGTGGGACAGAGTCAAACAACTTTGCTCTCCGGGGTGTGGCCCGACCTTTGGCTCTTAGAGGAAGAAACCACATCGTCACATCACGGGCTGAGCATCACGCGGTGCTTGAGCCATGTGAAGCGCTTGAAAAGGAGGGGATTGAAGTTACCTACCTTGGCGTAGACCAGTACGGCTCAGTTTCCTCCTCGCAGATACTCGCCGTTTGCAAACCAACAACCTCTCTTGTCTCGATCATGCATGCCAACAACGAAGTCGGGACGATTTCGCCAGTCAGAGAAATTGTTGATGTCCTGCATCCCCGGGAGATTTTAGTCCACACCGATGCGGTGCAGTCCTTTGGAAAAATACCGGTCAATGTTCACGAACTCGGTGTCGACCTCCTGACGATTTCCGGCCATAAAATATATGGACCAAAGGGTGTAGGAGCGTTATATGTGCGAAAGGGAACCGAGATCAATCCGTTGCTCCACGGCGGCGGACAAGAAAGGGGGAAGCGACCGGGAACCGAGAACGTGGCATTTGCCGTTGGTTTAGCGGAGGCTGCAAGACTGGCCTGTCAGGAAAGAGAGGAAGAGGCAAAGAGATTAGAGCAACTTCGAGGGGAACTTGAGAAACGAATCTCTGAAAAAATCTCGGGCGTCATTTTCAATGGTCATCCAACGGAAAGGTTGCCGCATATCCTCAATATCTCTTTCGATTCCAGCAAGCATCGGATTGAAGGCGAGATGCTTGTCATGAATATGGACCTGCACGGCATTTCGGTAACGAGCGGGTCCGCATGCACATCAGGCAGTATGCAGCCTTCACACGTTCTTCTCGCGATGGGTCGCGATAGCGCGACCGCCAAGGCAACACTCCGATTTTCATTTGGCCACGCTAATAAGACAGAAGATGTACAACGAGTTTTTGAGGAACTTCAATCGGTACTCCGGGAAATGACAAAGAAAAACTAGTTTATTAGTAAAAGAAAGGGAGGACACTAACAATGCGACGATATCTATCCATTGCTTCGTTCATCATAGCTTTCTTCTCTGCAGCTATCTACGTTGATCGGTACGACATGAAGCACGGTAAGGAGGAGTCCGGAAGAACCGGCGCCCTTGAGGCTTTGGAATTCTACAGCGTCTCGCGATCCTACCCATTTGCCGACATTCCCGCCGATCGGTACTACAAAGAGTATGAGCGAGTCCGGCGCATGATCCCCGAGATTTCATCGAGTGCCGCTGGAGGGCAATGGCAATTCCTCGGGCCGCTCAATTTTTCAGGAAGGATGACATGTGTTGCTGTCAACCCTCTCAATCCAAATACAATTTACTCCGGTTCTTCCGCAGCAGGAATGTGGAAATCATTTACAGGCGGTACGGCGGGCGACTGGACGAAAGTCGTTACAGGTTATCCCGTTCTGGGCGTTAACGCGATTGCTATCGATCCGACGGACACAAACCACATTTTCATTGGTACCGGTGAAGTGTATCGCTACCAGGCATCGGTCGGAGGCGTTGTCTACAGACCGACTCGCGGCAGCTACGGTCTGGGCATTCTTGAATCGACAGATGGCGGTGCAACGTGGTCAAAGAGCCTCGATTGGTCACACAATCAGCAGCGGGGAGTGCAAATGATTCGGTTTCATCCAACTGGCGCGAACACGCTTCTTGCTGCGACGACTGAGGGAATTTACCGGACAACTGATGGCGGAACTACGTGGGCGCAGACGCTCAATGTGATCATGGCCCGCGATGTCGTCATAAATCCTCTTGATCCAAACATAGTTCTTGCAACATGTGGCAACTTTGCCAGCACCGGCACCGGCACGTATCGGTCAACAGACGGAGGGGTAATGTTCACGCAGATCTCAGCCCTGCCAGGATACTCTGGTACGGGCCGGATGGATATCTACGGAGCGAACCCGAACCACGTAGTCCTCAGTCTGGCTGATAGCACGATTGGGAATGGGACACTCTGGCAAACGCTTGATTTTGGCGCAACCTGGACATTGCTAAGCAGTGAAGCCGTCTTTGGTGTGCAAGGATGGTACTCGATGTTTGTCGCCATCCATCAATCCGATAGTCTCAGGATTTTGCGAGGCGGACAAAGTCTCTTCCGATCGACGAATGGCGGTATATCATCTGTTCAAGTCCCTGGCGGATGGGCTGACTATCGAAACTATGCGCATCATCCGATCAATCCGGATTTCATTTACATGGTTGATGATGGAGGTGTGTGGCGATCAACAAACTTTGGATTGAATTTCACATTCGTTGGCAACGGTCTAGCGACCTCTCAGTTCTATAACGGTTTCTCAGCCTCTGCCAATGATTCGCTTCGCGCATTGGGTCAGGTGCAAGATCATTTCGGGTGGATGTTCACCGGGACCACAACATGGCCGCAGAGTGCGGTGGATGAAGTTGGGTGGACCGCAATTGATCAAACCAATGACAATATCATGTATGCGGGCTCCCGGAACGGCGGTGCGATCTATAAATCCACCAACCGTGGAAATTCGTTCAATGCCTCAAGCAGCGGGATCTCAGGAGGAAACCGGTCATGGAACACACCGTTCGTCCTTTCCCCATCTAATCCGAACATCCTCTATTTTGGCAGAAGCATTGTGTTTAGATCATCGAATGCTGGAGCTTCCTGGACCGCAACGAATGGTGGGGCCGCGCTCGATGCCAACACTCCACTCTCAATGGCCATTGCAGCAACCGATCCGAATGTTGTCTTCGTCGGCACTGCGCCGTTGAACATACGCGGCCATGTATTCCGGACAACAAACGGTGGCGCAAACTGGACGGATGTCACCGGTCCGCTACCGGACCGTTATCCCATGGATCTCGGCGTTGATCCGCTCAACTCCTCTATTGTCTATGCTGTCTTTGGCGGCTTTGATTCTTCACATGTGTTCAAGTCGACCGACCAGGGAAACAACTGGATTGATATTACAGGGACGTTGCCCGATGTTCCCGCAACTGCCGTCATGGTGGATCCTCTTAACACGAATCACGTTTACGTTGGCACTGACCTTGGTGTGTTTGTCTCGACGAATCAGGGTATGGACTGGAGCAGTTGGAACGATGGCCTGCCGGAAGCGGTGATAGTTTCTGACCTGCAGATATCGCCAACAAACAGGTCATTGAAGCTGGCCACACACAGCGCTGGCGTTTATGAACGAAAGCTAGTTCAAACCGCGACCTCTGTTGATGAGCGATCTAACAACCCGAAATCGTTCGTACTTTCGCAAAACTATCCGAACCCGTTCAATCCTTCAACCACAATTAAATTCAATCTGACATCAACAGAAAAGGTCAGTCTGAAGATATTTGATGTGAATGGAAAAGAGGTTGGCGTTCTTCTAGATGGCGTTGTTGAAGGAGGAGGGCACCAAGTGCAATTCAATGCCAACGGACTCGCCAGCGGAATATATTTCTATATGCTCGAAGGAAAATCAATCCGTCAGGTAAAAAAGATGACGCTGTTACGATAGAGGGGATCGTTCAAATTCCCTTATCGCAAGCCCATACCGTATTCCCCGCTCGCTCACGGTAAGGTTTTCTGCGCCAAGAGCTTCCATCACACGAAGGAGAATCAACGTCCCGGCGACAATGATGTCTTCACGCCCTTCCATTATTGTGGAGACGCGTCTTATTTCGTTTGTCGGGAGAGTGCGGAGACGTTCGAGGAGTGAAGCAATGCGACTTCGAGTAAGTTTATAGCCGGCAATGGCTTTGAGATCGAAGCCGGGAAGATATTGATCAATCACTGCAAGAGATGTCGGTGTGCCTGCGACGCCGATGCAGAGTGAATTACCCGCGGATGGAATGCCTGCAGTCCCATAGACTTTCTTGATGTAGTCAGACGCAGAATCAATCTCCGAATCTGTAGGTGGGTTGTGTTGTAGGAACCGTTCGGTTATTCGGACGGAACCCAGACTGAGGCTGTATCTTCGTGAAATATCCTTTCCCATCCCATAAGTAATCTCCGTACTGCCCCCTCCAACGTCGATGACGACGGCTTCGTTTACATTGCCGAAACCGCTGATCGCTCCTCTGTAAGTCCAGAGGGCTTCATCTTCCCCGCTCAGTACCTCAACATCAAACCCGACCGAACGTCGAATCTTTTCAATAAGAACGTCACGATTCGCCGCTTCTCGCAGAGCACTTGTTCCAGAAACAACAATATGGCGAAGCGGGTACTCGCGCATGATTTCTCCATACTCTTCACACGCTTGAACGACACGCTCCATCGAGTCTTCTAGCAGTAATCCTGAAGCATCGATCCCTTTGCCAAGGCGAGGCACCCGCTGCTCGTGGCGCACGGGGGTGATCATGCCGGATTTGTCGATGGTACAAATCAGCAGAAGAACGGTGTTCGTTCCAATATCGATGACGGCAACGTGCATGTCAGGCAGAAGGATTTTCGGGAATTCGTGCGGCAAGAGCAATCCAGTCGTTTTCCTGCAATTGTTCAATTATGCGGAGGCCATGGCCGTGAATCGCGTTGATCATCGTCTCTTCATCAGACGTGAGGAGGCCTGAAAGAATAAGTATGCCCCCGGGAGTAAGGCGTTTAGTCATTCCCTCCATTAATTGCAGAAGGACGTTCCGCTGAATGTTTGCGAGGATCATTTCGAAATTATCAATGATAATATCATCCAAATCGCCAAGGACAATAGAAACACTCTCCTGAACATGGTTCAGTTCGACGTTCTCACGGGCATTATCAAATGACCAGTCATCATTGTCAAGACCGACAACTTCTGAAGCTCCTAATTTTGCTGCGGCAATGGCAAGCACACCTGTGCCGGTGCCTAGATCAAGAATGCGCGTTCTCCCTTCGACGTGGCGTTCGAGAAGTTTCAGCATCAATCGCGTCGATTCATGATAACCGGTGCCGAACGACATTTTTGGGTCGATGATCAGAAGCACCTCATCTGCTCGCGGCTCGACTTTGTGCCAACTGGGTGAAATGGTAATGCGGTCGGTGATGCTTACAGGCTTGATCGTTTTTTTCCACTCTTCATTCCAGTTTCTGTTCTCTACTGGACGGATTAGAATAACGGGGGAAGGAACATGGAGCGAATCGCTTAACACATGCAGTCGGGCGGAGAAAGCTTCCTGCACCGCTAGTGTCCACACTTCTTCAGGGATATAACACCTTAGGATCACCTCATCCTCCCAAAACCCCTCAAAACCAAGTCCGGTCATGATACCGATGGCAGGTTCAAAGAGAGTCGGATCTCCCTGGATGGAAATCTCAATATGGGTTGACGCATCGCTCATGGTTTCTGCGAGTACAAAAGATGGGTAAGCACTGTCCCGACCGCTTCCAGACTTTCGTTGCTGCAATGAGCAGGAACGTCGTCAAGTGTGTGCCAGTATCGATTGGTGTTATCAGGATAATCGAAGTCGATAAGATCGACGGTCTTGATTCCTGCTTCGTTCAACGGCAAATGATCATCCGTGATAGACTCGCCGACCACATCCACAAATTGATAATAGCCAAGTTGTCGTGCAGTGTTCCAGATGATGTTCACAATATCTCCTGCGTACCGGACCGAATGTTGCTCTTTCAAGATTTCCAAGCTTGCATCTCCAATCATGTCGAGAAGAATGGCAAAACGAGGGACATGTTGGAACTTGGTGTTGGCGGCAAAGTAACGCGAGCCTAGAAGATATCTCGGCGTATCCCCCTCGTAGCCGTAGTCCTCGCCATCAAACAATACCATGTCAATGCCGATAGTTGGAGGTGTCTTATGAATCAGCCGGGCGAGTTCCAGCAATACTGCAACGCCGCTGGCACCATCGTTTGCTCCGAGAATGGGTTTGGATTGGTTGGATGGAATTGGGTCGTTGTCTGCCCTGGGCCGCGTGTCCCAGTGCGCACAAAGTAGAATACGGCTCTTCTCCTCCGGACGAAATGAAGCAACAACGTTTGTAAGTCGTAATGTTTCGTTATTGTACCCAACCGAAGCAAACTCCTGCGTCCAAACCGTGTCTGCTAGCGTGCGCAATTCCGACAGAAGAAAGTTCAAACATTGAGAATGTCCCAGGGAACCGGGATTTCTCGGTCCAAAAGACACCTGTTTTTCAAGGTCAAGAAAGGCGCGCGTTCCGGAGAAAGTGGGAGCCTCCGTTGGCTGTTCGACGACTGTTGATCGGTTTGGAACCACCTCAGGCTCTTTCGGCTGCGGGTTCCCACATCCGACCAGGAGGCCGGTAATTGCTGCAAAAGAGAGGCGCAATGTGAAAAATCCGTGCATAGGATCCTTGGAAAATCGCTGAGAAGGTAGCCAAATCAATTTCGAAATGCAAAAGAAGTGCAACTTTGAGCTGAGTTTTCCGTTTATGAATTCAGACTCACAATAACCAACTTCAGGAGCATCCCATGAAACGTCCTGCATATTCAGTCTTGACTTTTTGCGCTATCTCGCTTCTCCTGCAGGGAAGTGCATGTACAGAGGAAAAGAAATTCGAAAAGAGTTTCAACGTGTCTTCCGGTGGGCTCCTTACGCTGCGCACCGATGTTGGCGATATTTCTGTTGAGGGGACTCCTTCCAGGGAGGTTCGTGTTCTCGCTGTGGTTACAGGATCGAAGCGATTCACAGAGGAGTTTGAGATTACCGCGGAGGCGTCTGACAACACAGTGAAGGTGCGTGGGGAAATGACTTCAAAATGGAGGCACTGGGGAAACGATGACTCAAATGTGAAGTACACGATTTCAGTTCCCCGTGAGTTCAATCTGACGCTTCGGACTGCCGGTGGCGATGTCGATGTCAGCAATATTCAGGGAAAAGTGGATGGCGAGACTTCCGGTGGCGATCTTCATGCGCTCCGTGTTGATGGCGATGTGCAGTTGAGTACTTCGGGGGGCGATGTGGAAGGAAAGGAATTGCGCGGCAAGCTCGTGCTGGAAACATCCGGTGGCGACATTGTGATTGCTAAGGCTGAAGGAAGCGTTGATGCGAGCACCTCAGGAGGTGATATTCAAATCGCCGACGTGGAGGGGAAAGTAAGAGCGGAAACATCCGGCGGCAATGTTGCTGTTCGTGTTTTATCGTCGATGAAGGGGATTCATGCGGAGACGATGGGAGGCAATGTTGATATCATGGTTCCGCGCGATGTGGCAGCGAACATCGAGGCGTCGACATTTGGAGGAGAAGTCTCATGTGACCTTCCTGTTACTCTCTCAGGAAAGATCAGCGAGTCCAGCGTGAAGGGTACGGTGAATGGCGGAGGCGAAACCATTCACGCTCATACCATGGGGGGGAACATCAGGATTCGATCGAAGTAGCGAAACAAAGATAGAGTGCATCGAAAGGCCCGGCTCACCACCGGGCCTTTTTGTTTGTGCTCGATCTCAACAGTCCGTTTCATCTCGTTGATTTTCAAACGCCTTATGAGTATCTTGGTCACCGACATTCACAAAAATCTCTGAATATGTGCGGCATTGTAGGCTATATTGGCGAAAAGAACTGCGTTCCCATTCTTCTGGAAGGCCTGCGCCGACTCGAATACCGAGGGTATGACTCGGCGGGCATCGCCCTCGTTTCGAAAGACGTCCTCTCGGTAGAGAAGAAAGCGGGAAAAGTTTCGGAACTTGCCAAACATCTTGGAAACGGGAGTTCATTATTCGCAGGTTCTCTCGGCATGGGCCACACGCGTTGGGCGACGCACGGTGTCCCGAACGACGTCAATGCTCATCCACATTGGGACGCACAGAAAAAGATCGCGATTATCCATAATGGAATAATTGAAAATTATCTATCGATCAAGACCAAACTACTCCGGGAAGGCCATGTCTTTCATACGGATACGGATACGGAGGTACTTGCACATCTTATTCAGGCGATGTATGAAAAGGGGAATGACCTTAGTACCGCCGTTCGCCTTGCGTTGAGTGAAGTGGATGGCACGTACGGACTGGTGGTGATGTCGGTTCATGAACCGGACAAGTTTATTGTTGCAAGGAAAGGAAGTCCGCTTTTACTTGGCGTGGGAGAGGGGGAGAACTATGTTGCCTCGGACGCCTCGGCGATTGTCTCGCATACACGGCATGTTGTGTACTTGGAGGACGGCGAGGTAGCGGTTGTTACGAAAGACAATATTGAAACAACGACCATCGATGCATTGAAGGTCCACAAGACAGTTGAAGAAGTGACCCTGGAGCTTTCGCAGATCGAGCGGGGGGGCTATGATCATTTCATGCTCAAGGAAATCAACGAGCAGCCGGAGACAATTCGCAATGCGATGCGTGGTAGGCTTCTTGTGGATGAGGGGAATGTCAAACTGGGCGGTCTGCAGAACATGATGGGTCGCCTCCTGAGTGCCCGACGGATCGTCATTACGGCTTGCGGTACCTCCTGGCACGCCGGGTTGGTCGGAGAGTACATGCTTGAACAGATCGCAAAGATACCGACAGAAGTAGAGTATGCATCGGAGTTCCGCTACCGGAATCCGTTGATGAACATCGACGATGTTGTATTGCTCATCAGTCAGAGCGGTGAAACGGCAGATACGCTCGCAGCATTGCGTGAGGCGAAAGGCAAGGGGTCGACGGTTCTTGGCATCGTGAATGTCGTCGGCAGCACCATTGCGCGTGAATCGGACGGGGGTGTATACATCCATGCCGGCCCTGAAATAGGTGTTGCGTCAACGAAAGCGTTTACGTCGCAACTGACGGTTCTTGCATTGATCACACTGATGCTTGCCCGGGCGCGCGGCATGTCTCAAGAAGATGGAATCGTCCTTGCAAAGGAAATTGCGTCGCTGCCCGACAAAGTGCGGCATATTCTCAGCAACACTGATCAGATCAAGTCCATCGCTGAAAAATACAAGGACGTAAAGAATTTTCTGTATCTTGGGCGGGGTGCGAACTTCCCCGTGGCTCTGGAGGGCGCGCTGAAGTTAAAGGAAATTTCCTATATCCATGCAGAAGGATATCCGGCTGCTGAGATGAAGCACGGTCCCATTGCCCTCATTGATGAGAATATGCCTGTCGTGGTTGTTGTTCCGCGTGACGGGATTTACGACAAGGTTATCAGTAACATTCAGGAAGTACGGGCTCGGAGGGGACGGATTATCGCGATTGCAAACGTGGATGACGACGAGATAGAAAAAATGGTGGAGCATGTCATTCGTGTTCCACGGACTTATGGATTTTTCGGACCGATTCTGAATATTATTCCGCTTCAATTGCTATCGTATTACGTTGCCGTTGCGCGGGGAACGAATGTAGATCAGCCTCGGAACCTGGCAAAAAGCGTAACTGTTGAATAGACCAGCCGGTACGTATCACCGTTCATTTGAATAATCAACATCTCGAGGGTGCACTGTGAACTCAAGACTCTCCTACAGTAACACTCAATGGGCACTTATCCTTGGCGCCTCCAGTGGTTTTGGTGGTGCAACAGCTCTTGAGCTTTCCCGTTGCGGCATGAATATTTTTGGTGTGCACTTCGACCGTGCTGGAACCATGCCGGCTGTTGAAAAGATTAAGGACGAAATCGCGGCCAATGGTGTAAAACAGATGTTCTTCAACGCGAACGCCTCCGATCCAGCAAAGCAGAATGAAGTCTTGGATACGGTCAAAAAGGAGTTTGCCTCAAACAAAGAGAATACGATTCGTGTGTTGATGCATTCCCTTGCGTTTGGGAGTTTGAAACCCATCGTCTCAGAGAGGCCGGACGAGTGCCTCACCAAGGCACAGATTGAAATGACACTGGACGTCATGGCAAATTCCTTGGTATACTGGACACAAGGCGTTGTCCAACGCGGACTGATGAAAAAGGGGGGAAGGATCTTTGCGATGACATCATCCGGTGGACATTCCGTTCTTCTGAATTACGGCGCGGTTTCAGCGGCAAAGGCTGCTCTTGAATCGCACATCCGACAGCTTGGACTTGAATTGGGCTATCTCGGGATCACCGCCAACTCTATTCACGGCGGGGTCACCGATACACCTGCGCTCCGAAAAATTCCAGGGTCAGACAAAATGCTCTCTGTTGCGAAGGCCCGTAATCCTTCGCTCCGCAACGGAACTCCTGAAGACATTGCGAAGGCGATAGCTCTTCTTGCGCATGACAATGCCGACTTCATCTCGGGTAATGTGATTCGGGTTGATCATGGGGAGGATACAGTGGAGTACATCGGACAAAAAAGTGTTCGTCAACTCGACTGAGTTGGTGGAAAGTCTGGAGAAAAATTTGTATCATTCTGCCCGATTTTGGTCAATCGTAAGAAATTCTTGGACAGGTAGCTCAGTCCCAATTCGGCCTGCGAACCTTTTATGTGAGCAGCAGCCGAATTGAGGATCCCGCCGAAGGCGGGATTGGTTGCAGCAGATTTTTTTTGGACAGGTAGCTCAGTTGGTACCCGCCCGAACGACCGATTTCAGGTTCGAGTTTCGTTCGGTCGGGCGGGGAGCAACGGCCTTGGAGGATTTGCGTGATGTTCGTTTATGTCCTCAGGAGTTTACGGGACGGTAAGCGCTACGTTGGCCTTTCAGGGGATATTCGGCAACGGCTCGTTGAGCATAACGGTGGACGCGTAGATTCAACCAGGGGCAGG
>DASWHW010000060.1:0-2825 GCA_036397975.1 Bacteroidota bacterium | reverse complement strand
GCAATATAACGATCTGATCATTGCACGAACGTACTCTCACGAAACCGTAGAGAAGCTTGCACAATACGCATCAGTTCCCGTTATTAATGCATTGACCGACCGTCTTCATCCATGCCAGATCCTGGCGGACGCATACACGTTACTTGAAAAAGGCCTTCTCTCCCGCGATACCAGAATCGTTTTCATCGGAGATGGAAACAACGTTGCCAACTCCTGGCTTGAGCTGGCCGAAAAAATTCCCCTGCACCTTGTCGTCGCGTGTCCCCGCGGGTACGAGCCTGATGCGAATCTTCTGCGGCGGGCAAAGATGGCCGGCATCAGCAAGGTCGAAGTGCAGCACGATCCATCGGAAGCAGCCCGTGGGGCAAGCGTCTTGTACACAGACGTGTGGGTCAGTATGGGCCAGGAAGAGGAAAAACTCAAACGGCAGCAGGCATTTGCGGGTTTTCAGATTAACCAGAAAATGCTCAGTACAGCCGAACCTGAATGCCTGGTAATGCACTGCCTCCCCGCCCATCGCGGCGAGGAAATTACCGCAGAGGTTCTTGAAGGATCGCAATCGGTGGTGATGGAGGAGGTGGAGAATCGACTTCATGTGCAAAAAGGAATCATCGCATATCTCCTTGGTGAGAGAGCCGAGCACATTCTTTCGCTCGACCGATCATCACAATATGCATTGGCCGAAGATGTATGAAATCACAGCGTCAGTTTACGATCAAAGAGCTTATCAGTGCCAAGTCCGTTGGCAGCCAGGATGAGCTCCGGTTGGAATTGAAGAAGAAGGGCTTCAAAGTAACACAGGCAACTCTTTCACGCGACCTGCAGGAACTGGGCGTCGCCCGTCTTCCATCGGACGATGGCTTCCGCTACGCGCTTCAACCGCAAACCGGATCAAAAATCCTCCGGCCTGCGGTGACGACGGAGATCATCACGATCAGCGGAAACGAAAGCATGATCGTGGTGCGCACGCTCCCGGGGTGCGCGAATGTTGTGGGGGAGGTTGTGGATACGCTCCGCAATCCCGATATTATTGGCACCGTTGCGGGGGACAACACACTCCTGATCATCCCATCCTCCACCAAGAAGACGAAAAAAGTGATAGAGTTTCTCAAAGATAATCTCGTGAAAGGTAAACCATGAGCAGAACTAAAATTGTCGTTGCGTATTCCGGGGGACTCGACACCTCTGTGATGGTGAAGTGGCTCAGCGAAAAGTACAACGCGGAGATCATCACCGCCACTGGCGATCTAGGGCAGAAAAAAGAGCTTACCGGACTCAAGGAAAAAGCAAAAGCCACCGGCGCATCCAAGGTGTACATTCAGGATCTGACGCATGACTTCGTTGCCGACTTCATCTTCCCGGCACTGAAGGCAAGCGCCCTCTATGAAAATGTTTATCCGATGGCAACGTCGCTCGGACGTCCCTTGCTGGCAAAAATGCTGGTGGAGATAGCACGTTCCGAAGAAGCGGCGATGGTTGCTCACGGCTGCACCGGAAAAGGAAATGACCAGGTTCGCTTTGAAGTCTCGGTTGCTGCACTAGCGCCGCACATTAAAGTTCTCGCGCCGCTGCGGGATTGGGAATTCAAATCGCGCGAACAGGAGATGGAATATGCTCGGTTGCATCACATTCCCGTCGCGGCAACGGTCGCCTCACCGTATTCCATCGACGAGAACCTGTGGGGCACCAGCATCGAGTGCGGCGTTCTGGAAGATCCGATGGTAGAACCGCCTGCTGATGCATTCCAACGCACCGTTGCACCGGAAGACGCCCCCGACGAACCGCGCACTATTGAAATCGAATTCGACCATGGCGTCCCCATCGCACTCGATGGAACCTGGGTTGCAGGCGTAAAGCTCATCGACCGGTTGAACGAGATCGGCGGCATGCACGGCATTGGCCGCATCGACCTTGTGGAGAACCGGCTTGTGGGTATCAAGTCGAGAGAGATTTACGAAGCCCCCGCGGCGACGATTCTCCATTTTGCGCACACCGAACTCGAGCGGCTCACACTGGAAAAATCTGTCTTCTTTATGAAAACGGGACTCTCCCGTGAGTATGCAAACCTGATCTACAACGGCTTGTGGTACTCGCCGCTCCGCACAGCACTCGACGCGTTCGTTGATGAAACACAGAAGACTGTTACGGGCACCGTCCGGCTCCGGCTTTACAAGGGCAACATGACGATTGTCGGAAGGAAGTCGCAGTTTTCGCTCTACAATTCCGGACTCGCTACCTACACCGAAGAGGATACGTTCGACCACAAAGCTTCCGAGGGTTTCATCTCCATTTACGGACTGCCGGTGAAGACATACCATGAGGTGGCACGGAAAAATATCGGTAAGGGGAGAGAGCCAATTGCGCAGGGCGTTGTTGCGAAAGAGATTCTTCAATGAAAGAAGGGAAGGAAGGGAAAGTATGGAAGGGAAGATTCCGTACGCCTCTTCATCCTGAAGCGCTGGAGTTTTCAAGCTCTCTTACCCTCGATCGGCGTCTCTATACTGAAGACATTGAGGGGAGCGCCGCTCATGTCTCGATGCTCGCCAAACAGAAGATCCTTACACGCAAAGAAGCGGATAAAATCGTCCGCGCTCTCCAGCAGATTAACAAAGAAATCGAAAGCGGCAAGTTCAAGTTAGATTCTCCCGCTTCATCCTCCAACCGTTTCGTTGCCGAGGATGTCCACATGGCAATCGAAGCCCGACTGTTCAAGAAGATAGGCCCGTTAGCCGGCAAACTCCACACAGCACGCAGCCGTAATGATCAGGTCGCGCTCGATGAGCGACTTTATCTGAAGCGCTCGAGCACCACTATCATGGAGTCTG
>DASWHW010000059.1:0-32861 GCA_036397975.1 Bacteroidota bacterium | reverse complement strand
CACTTTTTCCTTGTTGCTCTTCTTCCATCCCCGCTTGTGCCAGGACACAAGCCATCCTTTCGCAATCGCATTGACGAGATATTCCGAGTCGCTGAACAATTTCACCGATGACGGTTGCTTAATAGATTCAAGGCCGGCGATCGCGGCCATTAACTCCATCCGGTTGTTCGTTGTCCGACGGAACCCTGCGGCAAGTTCCTTCCTGTGCTGACCGGAAAGAAGAACGACGCCATATCCGCCCCGGCCTGGATTTCCAAGGCATGCACCATCCGTATAGAGTATGATCTTCAAACTCTTCATAGACCTCTCATGCGAGGTTCGGGATCTGAACACTGCGGAGAAATTCTGCGCTCTCCTCAGGCAATGCAGAGTTAATGTACATGCCGCTTCCCATTTCAAAACCAGCAGTTTTTGTGACGCGCGGGATGATGGAAAGGTACCAGTGATAATATTCGGTGTTCCGATCACGGGATGGGATTGAGCGGATTGTATAATTAAACGGCGGGTCGTTCAGTCCGTAGTACAGACGCGCGAGAAGAAGTTTCAGGGTCGAAGCGAGATCGACAAGCTCCTCGTCGGTCGCAAGCTCGAAGGAAGGCGTGTGTCTTCGAGGAAATATCCATGTGTGAAAAGGAGAGAGTGCTGCGTATGGGTGAAAGGCGATAAAGTGCTTTGACTCATGCAGGATGCGCACCTTCGCCGACAACTCCTCTTCCATCGTCTGACAGAAAATGCACTTACCCATCTGATCGTAGAACCGAATAGCATCCTCCAACCGCATCCGGGTCTGAAACGTCACCACCGGTGTTGCCGCAAGTTGAGAATGGGTATGGATCACCGATGAGCCGGCGCTCTCCCCGTGGTTTTTGAAGATGATAATCGCTTCGAGGCGTTCGTCCTTTCTGCACTCTTCATAGCGTTGCCTGTACATGCGCAGGACAGCTTCGATGTCCGGTGGAGGCATCAGCGCGAACACCATATCATGCTGCCGATGATCGACGATTACCTCATGAAGTCCAACACCGTTCATCGAGATGCGCATTCCCTCGTTGCTTCTTGTCCGCTCTCCATGAGGTGAGAGCGCGGGATATTTGTTCGGCATGACTCGTACGCGCCAGCCTTTGTTGTCCCCAAGACGAGCTATTTCCGGCTCCGTGTGTGATTCGTTCCCGGGGCAAAAGGGACAGGATGGATCAAATTGGGGAAGAGGCAGCTCTTCTTTCTTCGGCAAGGCAAATTGATCCGGTCGTTTTGCGCGCTCCCGCGCGATGATCACCCAGTCTTTGGTTATGACATTGAATCGAAGTTCCGGCATGAAGGTCTAATTCAATGAATCCATTTTTCGCTGAATAATTTTCTCTACTAACGAAAGAAGCTCAGATGGAACAAACCTGGAGGGCTCGTACCGTGAAGCAGACTGTTCCTGCTCTCCTTCTCCAGGAGAAAGGCCATCGGAGGAAAGAAGATCAAGCGCATCATCATTGTTCGTTTCCCAGAATCCTGTTGGGTCAAGAACGTCCAACTTTGGGATGAAACGTACCTTGATGTATTGCAACAAATGAATGACCGTTGCATAGATTCGCCTCGTTGTGAGATCAACACGAACAGAAACAAACGCAGAGGCCGCATCCTTTTCTCCAGCGCGAATTTTCGCAACAAGATGGGGACTGCGGAGCCACCCCTTGGAGTCAAAAAGAAAATGGAGCGGACCGTCGATGGTTTCCGGATACAGTGTTACGCCACGGAGTCCAAGATGTCCGACAACAGCTTTCTGGGTGCCCGCGTGAACCAACTCTGCAGTTGGCGGGGTCGACCAGTCACCCTCCGCTTCTTCCCAACGCCATCCCAGAGTCTCCGCGATCTCGACAAGCTCGCTTGTCAAGAGTGAAACGTTGAGGGGGCTGGTAATCTGACCCCGATACGAAAGTGTATGGCTCACAGATTCTCTCCTCTTATTGGTGTAAGTCGATTGGTAATCAATCGTTCTGCTTTTGTCCAGTCGATGCCCGATACATCTTTAATGTCGGCGCAAAGGTCGTCAAGGATTGAAGCCTGTGTGATGCCACGAGAGAGAGCAACGGAATATGGGATACGGTGGAATGTTACCATCGAATATTTCGGTATAAAGTGTTCAGGGAAAAGTTCCTGTAATGCAAGTTCTGCTTTCTTTTTCAGAAGGAAATCGGGATTTCCGACGAGGTCACGCATTTCCACGAAATTCTCCACCGCAAGATCGGCAATTGCATCACAATTGTTCTTTCGCAGATCTTCGAATTCTCGGAATAGCTGGTGCCAGGGAACGCTTGTTCCTTTGTAGCGGGAGAGACACTCATTCAGTACCGTACAATCCTCGAACGCGCAATTCATTCCCTGCCCGAAAAATGGCACAATAGCATGCGCCGCATCGCCGAGGAGCAAGGCCCGATCACTTGCATTCCAGGGCTCGCACTTGACGGTGACCATGGATCCGGTAGGATTCCCGAAGAAATCATCAACAAGCGTCGGCATCATGCTGGTAGCGTCGGGAAATTGTTTCTGGAAGAACGCCTGGACATGCTCGCGGGTTGTTAACGTTTGAAAACTTTCCACTCCCTCGAATGGATAGAAGAACGTTACCGTAAAACTTCCATCGATATTTGGCAGTGCTATCAGCATAAACGTGCCGCGTGGCCAAATGTGGAGAGCGTGCTTTTCCATCCGGTGCTCGCCTTTCGGACCTTCTGGAATGACGAGTTCCTTATACCCATAGTTTAGGTATGACTGGGAGAAGTTGAAGCGGCCCGACTTTTGCATTTCTGAGCGAATAGCAGACGCCGAGCCGTCTGTTCCGATCACGACCGCAGAAGGTCGTTCATAGACGCGCCCCGACTGCTCATCCACAAAAGAGAGAACACCGGTTTCGAGATTCATGCCGGTACATCGTTGCTCATACGACAGAGTTACAACTTTACAACGCTCCGCGGCGTTCATCAAGGCAATATTCAGGTACGCCCGGGATGTTGCATAGATAACCTCGCTGTCGTCACGGCCGTAACGCTGAAAAGTCAGCTCGCCCGACACGGCGTGCATCATGCGGCCCTTCATGGGGATGGCGATCTTCATTATGTCGTCATACAACCCCACCTCATGAAGGGCGTGAATTCCGCGGGTGGAGAGAGCGAGATTAATCGAACGCCCGGCGCTGATTTCCACCTTCCGCATATCGGGTCGGCGTTCCAGAATGTCAACCGCGAATCCTCTTTTTGCAAGATAGACGGAAAGAAGTGAGCCTGCGAGGCCTGCGCCGATTAGGGTAACCCGTTTTGAATGCGACGTCATCGTGGTCCTGGAAGGGAATCAAGTATGGACTGCAAGTGTTCGGCGACCGTGTACACCTCGAGGAATGTATTGTAGAGAGGCGCCGGAGCGACGCGGATGACATTCGGCTCGCGCCAATCACACATGACCCCACACCCCGTCAGCGAAGTAAAAATCTTCTTGCCATCCCCTGTAACGCGAAGAGACAATTGAGCGCCCCGTTGCGACTTGTCGCGGGGGGTGAGAATCGTTACCGATCGCCCCGGGATTTGGTCGATGAGGTATTCCAGGTAACCTGTAAGGAGATTCCCCTTTGAGCTTAGTGCTGTTATGCCAACCTCGTCGAAAATCTCCATGGATGCGCGTAACGCTGCCATCGATAATATCGGTGCATTACTTAACTGCCAACCCTCGGCGCCAGGAGAACTATCAAACTGAGAACCCATAAGAAACCGCGTATTCTTATTGTGTCCCCACCAACCCGCGAAGCGCGGCAGAGATTTGCTGTTTCCGTGCCGCTGATGGATGAAGCAACCACCGACCGCTCCAGGCCCGGCGTTCAAATACTTATACGAACACCATACAGCGAAGTCAACATCCCAGTCGTGAAGGCTGAGCTGGAGATTCCCCGCAGCATGAGCAAGATCAAATCCAACGATGCACCCGTTTGCGTGGCCCGCTCTTGTTATGCGCTCCATATCGAAAGCCTGACCGCTAAGGTAGTTCACGCCGCCGAGCAGAACGAGCGCAACGGATTGACCTTCACTGGAAAGGAGAACCTCAATGTCCTCGGTTCGAATCCATGTTTCGCCATCATGCGGCTGCAGCTCAATTAACGCCTCTGCCGGATCATATCCGTGAAAAGCAAGCTGTGATTGAACAGCATACTGATCGGAGGGAAAGGCGTTGGATTCAATAACGATCTTGTGCCGCGAAGCTTTCGGTCGGTAGAACGAGACCATCATCAAGTGTAGGTTCACCGTAAGGGAATTCATCACTACCACTTCGTCAACTTCAGCGCCGACAAGGCGGGCGGTGCTCGAAGTAAGAAACTCATGGTACGGCAGCCATGGATTCTTCGCACGCAAATGGCCTTCGACTCCAAATCGTCCCCAGTCCTCCAGTTCTTGTTCTATCGCAGCACGGGCGGAACGAGGCTGGAGTCCCAGTGAATTGCCGCAGAAATAAATATACTCTTTGCCGTCGGGAGTGTAAGGGATAAGGAAGCGATCGCGAAATGAACGGAGAGGATCCTTCGCGTCAAGCTCTTCAGCAAATTCTTTTCCGGTGTGGTAGATTATCGCTCAGCGCTGTTGATTGAGTGATGTTGCTTGCCGTATTATACAAAACATCTGTGATTTTCAATAGAGCCAAGGAAGAAATTATCTCTTGAATTTGGTTCCTTGACTGGTAGATTGCAATGGGGAGAATGAAGAGGTATGAATGGCCGCTCAACCGATAATCTTTTTTGATGATGTCTGTGTACTGTGCAACGGGCTGGTTCGTCTCGTTCTCCGGGTTGACATACACGAGATATTTCTTTTTGCATCTCTCGGCTCAGGCGCTGCAGAACAGTATTTATCACGCTCGCAAGAGGTTCGTGAAGGCGTGGATTCAGTCATTCTTTTGAATGACGACAAGGTCTATGTACGATCAAGAGCGGTTTTCGAGATTCTTCAACAACTGGGCTGGCCGTGGAAACTATTGCTTGTTTTTCGATTGTTGCCTCTCGGTATTACTGACCATTTATACGATTTTGTTGCTCGAAACCGCTACCACTGGTTCGGCAGGTACGAGGCATGCCCTGTTCCCACTGCCACAATGCGAAAACGGATGTTGAGCTAACGGGAAGGATGTCGCAATAACCTTGAAACGAAAAGAGCCCGAAAACACCGGGCTCTTTATTGCGATCGGGCGTTTCCGAAAATTTACTCCTGCTTTTGTTTTGCAGACCAGGGTGGCACAATACCGTTGGTGCGTGCATATGCGATGGATTGCCCGAGATGTTCGTGAACATGCGTTACCAGAATCATCAGCATTCCCTCTCCCGTCGTCTCGTTGCCAAAGAACTCAACATCCTTTGCAAGGGTTTCGTCGGAAGCCGTACTGATAGCCTTACGAGCATGGTCGAACGATTTCTTGAGCCACGCAAGGATTTCCGATTTCTTTGTGACCGTCTTTTCAGTTTCCTGCGAAAATCCCTTCGGTGGTTTTACCCCGATGAGCGAAGGAATGAAACAATTGGCACTAACGATGTGCATGTACACTTCCCCAACGGAGCGAACGCTCTTGCCAGGACGCCAGGCGTATTTTTCCTCGGAAACCGCATTCGCAAGGGCCATGACCTTTTCTTCGCCATCATTGAGCGCCATAATATAGGCATCCATTTTTCCGTCAGCACGGGTAGTCGTAAAAAGCATTGGTACCAGAAGAAGAGAGCAAAGGAGAGCGAGTGTCCTTGCCATAGAACCTCCCAAAAGATAGATGAATAGTGAGTGGGGAATCCAGAGAGAGTACGAGCGCGTGTAGCGGGTTGCTGATCTGGGTCACGCAGTGACTCCAAGATACACAATCGAGGATGAATTGCAACAGGAAAAGCAAAGCCCCGGATTCCCGGGGTTGCATAGGTGGGGGTGTGTTGATACTATTTCAAGATGAGCATTCGTTTCAATGCCGAGGTTCCGGAACTTTCAAGCCGATAAAAATAAACACCGCTGGAAAGATGGGATGCATCAACCTGGAGGGAATAATTTTGTCCCGCCTGTGCATCACCGGAAAAGAGCGTTTGTATTTCCTGCCCGAGGGCGTTAAAGAGCGTGACCGAGGCGTGCCCGGTCCGTCCCACCGAAAACCGTATAGTTGTTGTCGGATTGAAAGGGTTTGGGTAGTTCTGCTGGAGTGCGAAGACATGAGGCAGCTCCTTCTCGTCAACACTTGTGGGCGCGTCCAGAATTATTTCTCGCGCCTCGGTGAATGAGACCGTGCCGTCAAAATCGACTTGCTTCAAACGATACCAATAACTCCCCGGAGCAACACCGACATGTGTCCACGAATACTCATGAGGGTTCACCGTTGTGCCATTCCCGGGGACGAAGCCATTCGGCACGTCAACAAATGCCGTTTGGTTTTCCTCTCGTTGTTGAATCAAAAACCCAAAATTATTCGTCTCCGTCACCGTGCCCCACACGAGCGATACATTCATTGTCCCCTGCTGTACCGCGGCAGAGAAATGGGCCAGCTGGATGGGGAGTGGACTATTCATATCACCGAGCGTCCAGAGATTCCAGGTTGACACAGCACTGATAGCGATCATATTCTGAGCGGTATCCACGACGCCAACATGGCTATACCACGTGGAGCCGCTGTAATTGAATGCTCCCAAATCTTCCTCAGAAATCGAGTTGAGTTCGCTTTCAAGATACGGCAGTTCGACCGCTCCACCGAGCTGGGCCGAAGGCGTAATCATAAAATGACGGTTGATGGAATTGCCCATGGCCACTGGCGGCGGCGTTCCGGGCCTTGATTCGACGAGGACATCTACCAAGCCTTGCGCACCATCCGGTGTAATCGATGTCTTCGCATCTGTAAAGAGATACTTTGCATTGCTTCCCGCCGCGATCGCCCGTTGGATGCTTCCGACAATACTGCCGTTAGAAATCAACACTGCCAAAGGATCGGCGTTCGATACTATGATGATGCTTGTGTCTGCATTAACCGTTCCACTGGTGAGGATTAGGTTTCCATAGATCTCTATATTGCCGAGAAGAGAAACGGTCGCGTTGTTTCCAAGAACAGCAGCTTGCACACGAGGAGATCCAGTTGCCAGCACGGTGACGTTGATCCCAACAGCGATACTCTCTGCATAGGTTCCGGGCCAAATATGCACTGTCCCACCGGGAGAAATCCACGAACCAACCTCATTCAAGTGAGGTACCCCTCCTGCCACGGGACTATTGACATCGACATTCAGGAATGAATAATCGCCCTGGAAGCCGGGGGCTGTCGTTTGTGTATCGGACCCACCGTTAAACCAGGGAGAGTAGTCGATCGATCCCGATAAGAAAGTGGCGACACCCGTGGGATCAGCAGCGCCAAACCAATTCAGTGAAGCGTCGAGGAGACCAGAACCCTGGTGAAGAATTGCTTTGTCGGCGTTGCTTGAAAAACTGTTCCCGGCGACGGAAATAGCATTAACCGCGAGATCTCCGTCGGCTATGGTAAGTCCGTTTTGGCAGCCGCTGACGGTGTTATTCCTGATATCTGCATTGTCCCACGTCCCGCTAAGAACGATACCGGACTGCGCAGCCCCGGAGACATCGTTCCGAAGAATCGTGATACCATCGTTGTTCTGCAGGCTGATTCCCTGTCCACTGGTCGAGGAAACAACATTGTCTGTTACGACAACATTGTTGACCTTTGAAAAATCAAAGGCCGAGTTCGTGTTTGGAGTATCGATACCGCGGACGAGATTATCGATTACATACCAATCCGTTGCTTTGTTTCCGCTGACATAAACACCACTGACATTCGTGACGTTGACAATCCTGTTCTTTTGAATGAGGATGTTGCTGCTCCTCGCACCTTGGTTTTCAATAACGCCGTCCCCGGTTCCTGAAATATTCTCAAAGGAGAAACCCTCTATTGTCACATTGCTGACGTTCGATTTGATACGAAATCCGGCAACACCGGTTATTCGCGCTTCTGCGAGACGGTATCCTGTGTTAGGAGAGATAGCAAAATTCGGTCCCCGCAGGGTCAGCGCTTTGCTAATGTTGACAGTTCCAAGATCGTTGTATGTTCCGGCGGCAACAACAATCGTATCGCCTGAATTTGCTGCAGTGATAGCAGCACTAATGGTCGCATAAGTCGCAGGAACCTGCAGTTGCGCGGCGAAGACCGTCCCTGCCACATGAAAAGTATAGCTGGAGAAAAAGAGGAACAAACGACGTCCAAAAACCTTCATTGCATCCACCTAAATTTGAGAATTGATCTTAACAATCGATGAGAAATGCTGTCTTGAGGTGGGGGTTTCGAGGGACTCAACTTTCAACTGGAACAATATACTCCATTCACCGGCAGATGAATATCGAGTATGGCATCTCTATGTTGGTTTGTTCGATGGTATCGATTTTCGCAGAGCAAGAGTAGACAAGGGTTTCGAGTGCACCACTTTGGTTGAATCTTGCACAATGAATAAGTACCATACCCATGTCTCCTCGATACTAATGGGCAACTAATGTCTCAGTCGATATCTTTTGTTCTTGATGGAAGTGTGGAAACGATAGATTTCCGTGCGTCTCAATTTACGCCGACAACAACTGTTCTCCAGCTCCTTCGAAATCACCCACGACACAAAGGTGTCAAAGAGGGATGTGCGGAAGGAGATTGCGGCGCTTGCACGGTGGTTTTGGGCGAAATCGAACCCGGTGGAAATTTGCGTTACCGGGCTGTCGACTCTTGTCTGGTATTCCTCCCGATGATTCACGGCAAGCAGCTGATAACCGTTGAAAATCTGAAGGATGCCGAGGGAACACTCCATGCCGTTCAGGAAGCGATGGTAGACACCGATGGCAGTCAGTGTGGGTATTGCACGCCCGGGTTTATCATGTCTCTCTTTGCCCTGTACAGAGATCAAGATACCGTCGACCGTCCGGCAATTGACGATGCATTGACCGGTAATCTTTGTCGTTGCACTGGATATCGTCCGATCGTTGAGGCTGCCGCAAAATCATGTTCTTCGAAACGCGCCGATCATTTCACGGACTCAGAATCCGCAACAATGAGATTGTTAAAATCCATTTCCCGAAAAGCTGTTTACCTACAGACCTCGACACAATCATATTATCTTCCCGAGACATTAAAGGAAGCCTTGGATTACAAGAAATCGAATCCGAGCATCATGGTCATTACCGGAGGAACGGATGTAGCGTTGAGGGTAACAAAACAACACGAGCTTCTCTCCAGCATTCTTGACCTCTCACATGTCGATGAGCTACGCACCGTTCATGAAGGGGAGGAGCTACACATCGGGGCCTCGACCTCCCTAACCGATGTCTTGGCTCTGGCAAAAGGTCGTTTGCCAGCAATGTATTCTATGCTTTCAGTTTTCGGCTCACGGCAAATACGCAATTGTGCAACCCTCGGGGGAAATCTGGGCTCTGCCTCACCTATCGGAGATACTATTCCGGTGCTGATGGCCTATGATGCACGGATTGTTCTTCAAAGCAGCAGGGGGTCGAGAGAAGTACCGGTCAGGGAATTTATCACCGGATACCGAAAAACAGTTTGCGAAGAGGATGAGTTGATAACACGAGTGGTCTTCCCTGTCGTTTCGGATGGAACAATCGTCAAGGCCTACAAGGTTTCGAAGCGAAAAGACCTGGACATCTCGACGCTGAACGGCGGCTTCTGCGTTGAACTTGACGGTGAACAACACGTCAAGGAAATTGTACTGGCATTCGGTGGAATGGCTGCCCAAGTGCAGCGTGCATCAAAGACGGAAGCCTTCCTCCAGGGAAAGAAATGGATTCGCGAGAACATCGAAGAGGCCATGCTTCTTCTTGAAAAAGAATTCTCACCACTCTCGGACGTTCGAGGCGGCGCAACATTCCGACGAGTAGCAGCCAGGAACTTGCTCCTGAAATTCTGGATCGACACGACTGCGAACAACTCTATTCCAGTGGAAACAACCAAAGTATGAAACGGAATTCACCCATAGCGCATGAGTCGGGAACGAAACACGTCTCCGGAGAAGCGATCTATGTCGACGACATCCACGTCAATGATCAGCTTCTTATCGGGAGAGTTGTATATAGCTCACACGCACACGCAAGAATTGTGTCGTTCAACCTTGAGAAGGCGAAGAAAGTCCCCGGTGTTCACGCGGTCCTGAGTTGCGAAGATATTCCCGGCCCCAACCAAATGGGGCCTGTCGTGAAAGACGAGCTGTGTCTTGCAGAGGGCGAAGTGATTTGTGTCGGCCAGGCGATGTTTCTCATCGCTGCGGAAACCGAAGAGCAATGCATAGCAGCAGAACGACTGATCAACGTGAATTACAGTCCGCTGGAACCCATCCTCACCATAGAAAAAGCAATCGAAGCCAATTCGCTCCTCGGGCCTCCAGCAATGTTTCATCGCGGAGATGTGGAGAATGCACTTCGCTCATCGCCTCATCGGATCTCCGATGAATTGGCCATTGGGGCACAAGAACACTGGTACCTCGAGTCGCAGGTGTGTCTCTGCGTCCCCGGCGAAGAGAAGGAAATGAACGTGTTCAGTTCAACACAACACCCCTCCGAAACACAATCCCTTATCGCTGAGCTTCTTGGTGTTGGAAAAAATGAGGTCGTTGTTGAAGTGCGGCGGATGGGGGGAGCGTTCGGCGGAAAGGAGACACAAGCGAACCACACTGCATGTTGGACCGCATTGTTGAGTCACGCAACCCGTCGAGCGGTCAAGATCCGTCTCTTCCGTGATGATGACATGAAAATCACTGGGAAGCGCCATCGGTTCCTGTCTCAATACAAGGTTGGGTTCGACGAAGAGGGAAGGTTGCTCGCACTGGACGTCGTATTGAACTCCGACGGCGGTTGCGCAACCGACCTCTCGTTCGCTATCATGCAGCGGGCGATGCTTCATGTGGACAACGCGTATTATGTTCCCAATCTTCGCGTTGTTGGGAAAGTCTACAAGACAAATCTTCCCTCCAATACGGCATTCCGGGGTTTTGGCGGACCGCAGGGAATGGCGGTTATTGAGGAGATTCTCGATCGGATCGCGCGCCAATTACATCGAGACTCCATGGAAATCCGTTTACTGAACTTCTACGGAAAAGATAAAAATAACGTAACCCATTACGGCCAAACGATAGAAAACAACCGTCTTCAAACAATTCTCGACCAGCTGCTTGTGTCATCGAACTACAAAAAAAGGCGCGAGGCTGTAAATGAGTTCAACGCAAGCAATGAGTTTTTCAAGAAAGGTCTCGCGCTCACACCGGTGAAGTTCGGCATTTCCTTTACCACTTCATTTCTTAACCAGGCCGGTGCCCTTGTGCACATCTATAAAGATGGGACAATTCTTGTCAATCACGGAGGAACGGAGATGGGTCAGGGTCTTCACACAAAAATCCAACAAGTAGCGGCGATGGAATTTGGTGTATCGACCGAGCTGGTGAAGGTCAATGCGACAAATACTTCGAAAGTACCGAATACATCCGCAACAGCCGCATCAGCCGGTACCGATTTAAATGGAATGGCAGTGAAGAATGCCACCGACATTCTCAAATCACGTATTGCTCAAGAGATGGCGAAAATATTTTCGGAACAACATCGGCCAAGCGCGAGTCGCGCAGAAGCAATCATTTTTGCCAGCGAACGGATCACGGATTCAGAACATCCGGATCGTGCAATTGGTTTTCGGGAAGCAATTCCACTGCTGAACTTGCGGCAGGTTGGATTGAGCGCGACAGGTTTTTATAAGACTCCGGGGATCGGGTGGGACAAAGATAAAGGAGACGGAAAACCGTTTCACTATTTTGCTTTTGGCATGGCGGTGACGGAAGTTCTTGTCGACACTCTCACTGGCGCCCATACAGTTCTTCGAGCCGATATTCTTCACGACGTGGGAGATTCATTGAATCCCCGTATCGACATTGGTCAGGTAGAAGGGGGCTACGTTCAGGGTCTCGGGTGGGTGACGACCGAAGAAGTAAAATGGGATGATAAGGGAAACCTCCTCTCTCATTCTCCCGACACATACAAAATTCCTTCGGTGCAGGATATCCCCAAAGAGTTTTATACCGCGTTGCTTCAGGGTGTGCCGAACCCGGATACCATTCGAAGAAGCAAAGCCGTTGCAGAGCCCCCTCTGATGTTGGCGCTCTCAGCGTGGCTGGCTATTAAAGATGCAGTCTCGGCTGTTGCCGATCATTGCAGTGAACCGGAATTTTCTCTCCCAGCAACCAATGAAGTCATCCTCCTCGCAATCGAAAAACTGCGCACCCGCCTGGCGGAGCCACAAGTGCAAAAAGTTGCTGTCAAATAGACTTCGATGAACATCATCGAAGAAATACCGTCATTCCTAACATCAGAATCGTCAGTCATCCTTTGCACTGTTATTTCTGCTTCGGGGTCAACTCCGGCTGCTGCTCTTTCAAAAATGCTGGTCACGAATAACGGCGACACCTGGCATGGTACAGTCGGCGGCGGTTGTATGGAGGGCGACGTGTTGCAAAAGGCTCGTGAACTCCTCGAGACAGGGAGAGGAGAGATCATGACCTTTCATCTTACCGAAGATGATATTCCCCATGGATTGATCTGTGGTGGGACGCTCGATGTGCTTATTGAACCGCTATCGAAAAATGACCGCCCTGTGTTTGAAACCCTTGCCCAACGTTCCGCTAAGGGCGAAGACTCGATTCTCACTACCCATTTATACCAAGATGGTAGCGTCGGAAGTAAAGTAATCCTGACTGGTCCAACATTCCAACAGGATGCTCTCTTGTCTATTTCCGGACTTGATGGGATGCCTCCAGAGGAACTCACTGGTCATATTCAAAAGACTCATCGTAGAAATCAAACAGTGCGCATTCGCCTCGCGAGTGGAGAGCTTATTCTCGAACCCATTACCGGACAACCCGAACTAATTATTTTCGGAGGAGGACATGTCTCACGCTTTCTTTCGCAGACCGCATGCATTGCCGGGTTTCGAGTCACGGTGGTGGATGACCGGCGCGAGTATGCCAATGAAAAACGGTTCCCGGAGGCGGCAAGAACGATCGTTGCAGAGTATGAAAACGCTTTGCAGGATATCACCATTCGTCCATTCAACTACGTCGTCATCGTAACCCGCGGACATCGGTTCGACGAAGAGGTGCTGGCTCAAGTAATCCGGACTACTACAAAATATGTTGGATTAATCGGTAGCAAAAGAAAAGTCCTGGCGGCGTTTAAGAGTCTGTTTGATAATGGAGTGACCAGAGAGGATCTCGGGCGAATCCGCGGACCTATGGGACTGGAGATTGGCGCGGTCACAGCGGAAGAGATTGCCATCAGCGTCGTGAGCGAGATGATTCTTGTCCGGAGGGGGAAGCACGACACCGCTGAGCCGAAATCGGCAGTGATGAAGGGTTTAATTAGTCAATTGGGGAAATGAAACCACCATTCGCCGACGTATGTCCGCCATTCACCGAATTCGACGTTTCAAAGATGTTGTGGTCGCGTATATTAGCAACGCAACATTCATTAGGAGGACACAATGTTTCGAACAAGAGTCTCAAAAACCCTTATTGGGTCGGCCTTAGTTATTTGCGGATTGCTCCTGATACTGATGAACATGGAGGCGATTCCCTCCGTTTCTCTTTGGAGGTACTGGCCCGCCTTCCTCATCATTATCGGTATCGCGAAGCTTGGTGATGAGTCGGAACGCGGCGCGGTCATGGATGGGACCACGTGGATCGTCTGGGGACTGTGGTTCTTTGCATGTTCGTTCAACTGGTTCGGTTTTACCTACAGTAATTCATGGCCAGTGCTGCTTATAGCGGGGGGAATTACGATGGTGTGGAAATCCCTTCTCCCAAAAAATCCACACGAACAGGAAAAACTAAGATCGTCATCATTGAATTGAACATTGAGGTATCTTATGAATCAGAGTGATCAAAACACACAGCAGGTTGGGTCGTTCCGCCTGACCCCACAACTCGTCCTTGGACTCCTCGTCATTGGCGTCGGACTTTTGTTTCTGCTTGATAACTTGGATCTTCTGCGCGCCCGTGAGTATCTCCGGTATTGGCCGGTGCTACTAGTTCTTTTTGGCCTCTCGAAAATGATTCAGCCAAGTGGTACGCCGGGTCGATTCGCAGGGCTGCTCTTCACAGTCGCAGGCGGTCTGCTTCTATTGGACAAGTTTCATGTGTTGGAAATCCACTTATGGGATTTCTGGCCGATTGTCCTGGTCTTTGTCGGAGGATCCATGATTTGGCGCGCGTCCTTCCGTTCAAAACAAGAGAATGGCATCTCCCGCCCAACAGATTCAGCATCAACGTTGAACGGGTTCGCATTCATCGGTGGCCTGCGACGCAACAGCAATGCGCAGGATTTTCGTGGAGGTGAACTCACAGCGATCATGGGAGGGTGTGAAGTGGATCTTCGGCAGGCGTCCATCGGAAAAGAAGACGCGGTGCTTGACGTTCTTGCGTTTTGGGGAGGAATTGAGATCAGCGTTCCGGAAGATTGGAGTGTCGTTATTCAGGGAACCCCATTGCTTGGAGGGTTCGACGATAAAACACGTGCGCCCAAAGGTGGTTCGGAAAAGAGGCTTGTGATCAAAGGATTTGCGATCATGGGCGGCGTGGAAGTAAAGAACTAGTAGAGACAGATGCATCCAATACTTCTCAGAGCGGAACGAATCGGACTGTACGCTGCCGGGTGGGTGATGCTTGCCGTCTTGTTTTCCATTCTTCTTCATTTTTCGCAGGGCTTCGAAGTGATTAGAACCCTTTCGTTGCTTGCCCCGATGACCCTTGTTTTTGCATTCATGGCTCTTGCACCATGGTATACGTGTCCTTCGTTTCCTCTCGGGAAGACCCGCCTCGTCACGCTGATTGGAGTACACACACTGGCAGCGATCCTGACATCCTTCGTGTGGATTTTGATTGGACAAACCATAGCATCAGCGGGGGCGAATGTTTTCGGGATTAAGCCTCTCGAGGATGAATACCGGACAATGATGCCGATGCTCTTTGCGACGGGTGTGCTTCTCTTCACGCTCTCCGTTGTCGTGCACTATCTGATTCTGGCATTTGAAGAATCGAGGGATGTGGAGAAAAAAGCCCTCACACTAGAAGTTCTTGCCCGCGAATCAGAGTTGAAGGCTTTGCGTGCACAGATTAATCCACACTTTCTGTTCAACAGCTTGAATGCCATCAGTGCCCTGACAGCGTCCGATCCGGCCAATGCGCGGGCGATGACTCTCCGGTTGGCGAGTTTCTTCCGTGAGACATTAAAACTAGGTTCACTTTCCACCATTACAGTGGAGCAGGAATTACGGCTGCTTGATGATTTTCTCGCGGTGGAAAAAGTTCGCTTTGGCCAGCGGCTCCAACTTCACCGAAAAGTCGATGACGACGCACGGGCATGTCTCCTTCCCGCCCTGATCCTGCAACCCATAATCGAGAACGCGATCAATCACGGCATTGTCGGATTGGTCGATGGCGGGACGATCTCGCTCAATATCGAGAAGAGGCAGACCGGGCTACGTGTTACGGTGGAAAATCTGTTCGATGCCGATAATCGGCCACCACAGGGGACCAAGGTAGGCCTCACAAACGTCCGTGGCCGGCTTAATATATTGTATGGCCTCGACGCACGTCTTGATACACAAGTGAACGGCGAGACGTTTCTCGTTGAGTTGCTCGTTCCACAAACGACAAGCGATGACATCCAACACTAACCAACCGAAACAACGATTGCGGGCAATGATTGTTGACGATGAGGACCTTGCCCGGTCGATTCTACGGGAGTATCTCGCCGCCCATGCTGATGTAGAGGTCGTCGCAGAATGTGCCAATGGCTTTGAAGCGGTGAAAGGAGTTGCGGAACTGTATCCGGATGTTCTTTTTCTCGATATCCAAATGCCCAAGCTTAACGGGTTCGAAGTGGTTGACCTGATTGACGAGGATATTGCGGTGGTGTTTGTGACTGCCTTTGATGAGTACGCCCTCAAAGCGTTCGAGATTCATGCAGCAGATTACCTGTTGAAGCCATTCAGCGAAGATCGTCTCACCCTCGCCCTGGACCATGCAAAAGAACAGTTAGCCAGCGGAACTACAAAACGCGTGAAACAGCTTGCAGAGGAATCTCTTGTGCACGATGGTCCCGTCGATCGACTGGTCATCCGCGAGGGTTCACGGGTGGAGATTGTTCCCGTCGACCGGGTGGAGTATATCGAGGCACAAGACGATTATGTGAGGGTGATTTCCGCAGGTAAGAAGTTGCTCAAGAAAACAACGATGAATACCATCGAGACAATGCTCGACCCGCGACGCTTCGTCCGCATTCATCGTTCTTATCTCCTTAACATTGAGCAGCTCGTAAAGCTTGAGCTTTACGCAAAGGACAGCCGGATGGCAATTCTCAAGAACGGAGCCCGACTCGCCGTTAGCAGAAGTGGGTATAGTCGCCTAAAAGATTTGCTATAACGGCGAGAAGGGGATTTCAACTTCCCCGATAAGTGGAGTATCCGAAGGGACTGATAAGGAGAGGAATGTGATAGTGACTTCCCGCCTCGGTAATGGTGAACGTCACATCGACGAACGGATAGAGAGAAGATTGACCGCGTTTGGAAAAGTAGTCCTCAGTTAAGAAACGTAAACGATAAGAGCCTTCCGTTAACTCGACATTCTCCGGAAGCAGATCCATGATTCTTCCCTCCTTGTTAGTCGTTCCGCGACCCAGTTCTTTCCACTCCGAAGAGTAGTTTTCTCGTTCAAGCATGACGGTCACGCCGTCTGCGGGAACCCCTCGGGTAGTATCAAGCACATGGGTTGTGATTGGACTTTTCATCTGTTTCCTTCCGCGCGGAATAGTCTAATCAAAATAGACGCAATCCGCAACGTTAACGATTCACTCGCCGACCACCCAGGATTTTTACAAAAGACCTTGTCCGAATCTCATTGACGGAAAGCCCAGTCACCGTTGCCTCTTCTTCGGTAATTGCCCTACAGTTTATTCCGCGGAGGAAGAAATTCAGGAGACCCTGCCCCGTCGCAGCATCGTCAAAGATATCACCGACCAGAGAGGCCTGCGCTGCTTTTTCCATGAAGCTTTTCAACCGGTATGCAGCGGCATCGAGACCGCTCAGGAAAAAAGAATACACTGCTGCATATCGAACCGGAAGTTGAGCCGGATGTAAATCCCATCCCTGATAGAAGCCATTCTGTAGAGAATGTTGAATGTCATCAAAGCCCATTTTCCATGCGCGCTGAACGACGACCCGGTTCTCTTTCTTTTCACGCGCGCTCAGCCGGTGACCTTTCACCGCGCGATATGGACCGACAGGCATGATGTTGGTCGCCCCGTCGGACAACGTGATTCCTGTTCCCGCAAAAGCAACGACCATCATGTGTCGAGCAAAATCACATGCCGGATGCCCCATGGTCTGGTACGCCGCCGTAATGTTCGTGGAAGCAGTATAGTCATAGACCCCGAAATGTGCGGCAATGCATCGGCCTCCTGACGCCTTCGCGAACAAGGGTAACGCTGAGCTTCCTTCAGGCGTGATGATCGATTGCGGGGTCTCGACCATGATCTCCAGCTTCAGCGTTCCTTCCGGAAGCCGATGGTGTGTTTCAATGGCTGAAAATAATGCGACTAGCGATTCCACCTGAGCGCCGCTGGTGACTTTAGGGAGCGTGACAACAAACCCGTCCGGCAAAGATCCCCGTGTTGCACCGAGGAGGGTCGAGAGGAAAATATCCAATGTTCGGACGCTCCGCGCTTTTAAGTCTTCCGTGAAGGGTTTAATACGAATGCCGATGAAAGGAGGGAGGCTCTTCTGTTCCATGCCGCGGGCGACTTCCTCTGCGGCAAACGCTGCGTGATGATCTTCCTCGGAGTCGGGCCGGTTCCCATAACCATCCTCAAAGTCAATCCGGTAATCTTCGACAGGCTCCTTTGTGAGCTTCTCAAGCACTCTACTATAGACAGTATGCGCGAGCCACGCCGAAGGTGACTGGGTTTTCACTGTCTGCGGGTTCTTCTTCAGGCGTTTTTCCAACGACACAATTCGTTGCGCTGTGCTCGGCAGTGTGGAAGAGCCCTGCAAACCGATCGCTTGTGCAAACGTGACGAAATGCGGGGCTTCAGCCGTCAAGACGTTCAGCGCAGCAGTCCCCAGTTTTTGAGCGGAGTCAGCTTTGAATATCTGTGCACCCCCGTACACTGTATGCACCGGCTGACGGTGGAAAGAATCACCCGGATAATGCCTGATGAATTGCGCGTTTGCATCCCGCAACTTATTGATGACCTGATTCGTCAGCTCAACGCTGAGTGATGTTTTAGTGGATGGCGACAATAAAATTTCCTGAGTCAATATACCCGGTCTACGCCGTCGTGAGAAGTTTCTGAAGGCGCAGACGAGTTATCTTAGTTTGTTCAGCCGAGGCAGTCGCAAGTTCACGTGCCGGCGTATTGAGGATTCGCTGGCTAATGTCTGCATGCATTTCCTCGGCTGTTTTTCCCGTTGCACAGACAACGTAAATATATCCAAATGTTTTCTCGTACCGCTCGTTCAATTGCATGAATTCGTCTGCAATATTCCGGGAAGCTCCCATCATGCCAGACTGCTCCGCCGATGCCCATGTTTGTGTTGAGAAGAATTTCTTTTCCAACGTAGCGGCATCGCCAATGCGAGGATGATGACAAAAAGCCTCTTTCCAATCATCTTCAGACAACAGTTTCGACGCAATATCCGCTGCGTCGAGGAGGTGTTGCAGTGATTGAAACGGGCGTTGCCGCATCATTTCGGTTACCCATTGACGCGAGCCGCAGCAACGCTCCAGTTCTCGTGCCGCCGACGATTCAGAAAGCGCATTGAATTCATCAATGGTCATGAAGACGATATATGCCCCCAGATCCGCAATCTGCTCACCCCCCCATCGGGAAAGATATTGAATTTGACATGAGTGCAAGGTGGGGATGGTTGAAGCTCTTTCTCGAAGAGATGCACGATGTTGCCTTTGAGACTCGTCTCCGGGAGGAGTGGCTGCCATTGGCGTTCGTGCCAGTTCAATACTGTCATAGAATCCGCAGAACAGACTTCCAGTGAACATCGATCGGGATAATTCCCCTTGAAATGAGTCGTGTCCACTTCAACTCTCTGGACGACACCCTCTCGACCGAGTTGTATGATTACCCAATCATATCCTGGCCCACGTTTTCGACGCGTTTCCCAGCCGTCAGCCATGGACCTTGATTGTCCGGGCATGATCAAATTATCCATTTGACTGAAGAACATATCACTGCATGCGACACCTTTTCCTCCATTTGTTATCAGGGCAAGGTCTGCAAGATCACCCGTTTTCAGATGGTCCCATTGCGGACAGATTTCTCCAAACACACGAAAACGGGCAACACCGCCATCGGGAAAGATATTCAAGCGCATGTGAGACCAGGGCTCACTGCTGGACACGCTTAGAAGGTTGTGCGAACCGGGTCGAAGTTGGGACAAGGGAACGACCGTATGCCAGAGGACTTTTTCTGATAGGAGATCGCTGCCGGAGGTAGTTGCCGGGGCAACGCAAGCCTCAATCGATGCATACGCAGGACTGTTTCCCAAAAAGTGATTTGTGTCCACATCGATTATCTTGACGATGCCGGTCGCACCGAGCTTGACAATACACCAGTCATGCCCTGAACCACGCTTTCTTCTGGATTCCCATCCATCCATCCATTTTCCGCGGTCAGTGTATTTGTCCTGAATAAAAACCCCTCTTTTAGGTTTGAGCAAGTTTTCCTTTTCCGCGAAAAACTCATCGCTCGCCACAAGTGCAATTCCACCAATGCGTTCCGCGGCAAGGTCAACCAAACCGGGGAATGCGGTCTCTTCGCTTATTTCATGTTCCATACAAGTCTATCGTCATTTGTTTTACGCTGAAAGCCATTGATACCAAAACCTACACAAGAATCCCCCGCGCGGTTTTTTCGAAGATACCATTCTCGTATACAGCTTTTCCACGAAGGTAGGTCGCGCGAACTTTTCCCCGAAGCAGTTTCCCCTCATACGGGGTCACCTTGTGACGGTGCAAAATGTTTGTAGAAGAAACAAGTGTTTCCCCGTCCGGATCGAACACAACGAGATCCGCATCCATTCCGGGTGCAATGGCCCCCTTTCTTGTACTGATGCCTGCGAGCTTTGCTGGTTGGGTGCTCATCCAATCAACCATGTTATTCAGAGTAGCCCCGCGATTAGCGGCCTCAGTCCAGACAGCAGGTAATCCGAATTGAATCGAGGAAATTCCTCCCCACGCCTTGACAAAGTCGCCCTCGTCCAGAAATTTCATGGAAGGCGGGGATGGTGAATGATCGGAGACAACGAGATCAACGGTGCCATCCAATAAACCTTCCCAGAGAGATTCCTTGTGCTCACGTGACCGAATCGGCGGCGCACACTTGAAACGCGTATCGCCATCAGGAATGTCTTCTTCCGAGTAGAGGAGATAGTGTGGGCAGGTTTCAGTCGTAACCGGCAAGCCATTTTGTTTCGCCTCTTGCAGTATTGGAAGCGACTCCCGGGCAGAGAGGTGAACGATGTGAATATGTGAACGGAACTCTTCGCATAGCGAGAGAAGAAGCTTGATCGCGTCGGTTTCCCACTCCGGAGGACGTGAGCGCACGTATGCGCTATAGCTCCGCGCGCTTGAAATGCCTGCACGAATCGAGGAGGCAAGCTCTGCGTGAACTAAAAGAGGAAGTCCGGCTTTTTGAAGAATGGGCAGGGCTGCGCGTAATTTCATTTCCCCAACGGCAGGGAACTCTTCTATGCCTGAGTGAACAAGGAATGCCTTTGCGCCACGGATTCCTTGAGAGGTCAGCGCAACAAGGTGTTGATCGCTGCCGGGAACAACTCCAGCATAAAACCCGCAATCCACCCAGAGTTGTTTCTTCGCCGCCGTGCGTTTCACTTCGAGAGCCTCCACGGTTGTCGTTACTGGTGAGCTGTTGAGGGGCATGTCAATGATTGTCGTGACTCCCCCGGCCGCTGCCGCCCGTGTCGCAGTGGAAAAACCTTCCCATTCTGTACGTCCAGGCTCGTTCACGTGAACGTGTGAATCAACAAGTCCGGGGAGGATGGCATCGGTGCCATATTCAATATGGCGAATGCCTGAGGGAAGGTCATTGAACGATCCCACCGAATGAATGTGATCATTGTCGAGAACGACCACGCCACCGACTGTCCCGGTTGGAGTGATAATGCGAGCGCTTGAAAGGGCGAGCAGGTTCATTCGATTCAACTATACGGAAAGTAACCGACGCTATCGTACGACTATGCACGGAAAGAAACAAACAGAAGAACGGAACAAGAAACCAGTGGGCCGGCATACCGGCCCGTACGCCGGACGTACAGAGCACTCTCGGCATAGGAATGACGTTTGCCATGCTCGTGCCGATGTGTCTTCCCTGTCCGTCGTTTACTGGTGTGGTCAAACGGTTGCACCCTTCCTTGAAAATGGGTTTATTAAACCTCAGTTGAAATCCTCTGTGGCGCCACGCTTCACGCTCGCAGTACGTTATTCCGTAAAACCAATGAAGATGAACCACAATACCATAGTCGTGGCAAAGAACAATGCCATTGGACGCATCACGTTTTCCCGTCCGCATCGTTTGAATGCGTTAACCGCGGAATTGTATAAAGAAGTTGAAGCAGCGATAACGGAGTTCGAAGGGGATCAGGAGATTCGGGTTGTGGTGATCACCGGAGAGGGAAGAGCGTTCTGCGTCGGCGCTGATCTGAAAGAACATGCGTCGCATGATCGATCCGATGAAGAAAAGCATGCGTATGCAGTTGCGGAGCAAACCGTCTGTGGAAAAATCCTGCTTTCGCCGAGGCTCTTCATTGCAGCTGTGAATGGATATGCTCTCGGTGCGGGGGCCGAAATGGCGATAGCGTGCGATTTTGTGATCATGAAAAACTCGGCGGAAATTGGATTCCCCGAAGTGAGTATCGGAACGTATCTCGGAGGCGGAGTGACATCGCTGCTTCCATCGCTCGTGGGACTTGCAAAGGCAAAAGAACTTGTCATGAGAGGAAATCGTATCAACGGTTCTGAGGCCAAGAAAATAGGACTTATCCTTGATGCCGTTCCGGACGATCAATTTTCGGGCGCGGTCGAATCATTTGCTCAGGAGCTTGCCGCAAAAGCGCCCATCTCGGCGTTGCTCGCCAAACGGCATCTCCTTGAGCACCGCCAGGTGAATCTTTCGATGGTGATGCAAAACGAAGTCGACGGCCTGCTCCGATGCTTTGCTTCCGAAGATTGGGTTGAAGGGGTGCAGGCGTTCAAGGAAAAGAGAAAACCAAAGTTTCACGGACGATAAGATGCCCCAGACATTGAATCATGTTCTTCGGCCGAGATCGATCGCTATTGTTGGCGCGTCCAGTGATGTCCGCAAGCGCGGTTATCAAGCTATTCAATCTCTGCTGCGGGATAAGTTCCCCGGCAAGATCTATCCGATCAACCCGAAGGAAAAAGAAATTCTGGGGCTCCCGGTATTCAAGAGCCTCGAAGCGGTGCAGGAAGATGTGGACCTTGCCTTGATCGCAACGCCGGCTCCCGTTGTTCCCTCGGTTCTTGAACAATGCGGGAAGAGACATGTGAAAGGCGCGGTGATTCTCGCTGTCGGCTTTGGAGAAACAGGAAGCGATGGCATAAAACTGCAGCAACAGATTATTGCTATTGGAAAAAGAGAGGGCGTGCGTATTGTCGGACCAAATACGTCGGGAGTCTTCAATCTCCATCATCGCATGAATCTTACCGGAATCAGGGACCTTCCGAAGGGATCGATTGCCATTCTTTCGCAGAGCGGGAATATGGCGCTTAGCCTCATTACAGAAATTCGCGCCAAGAGCAATCTAGGGTTCAGCGCATACATTGGCGTAGGCAACGAGGCAGATATTCAGTTCCACGAGTATCTTGATTATTTCCGTAAAGACGCAGAGACAAATATCATTGTTATGTTTGTTGACGGAATGCGGGATGGGAGAAAGTTTCTTCAAGTTGCGAAACAGACGGTCGACGAAAAACCAATTGTTCTTTTGAAGAGTGGCCGCTCCGACAAAGGCCGACAAGCCGCGCATTCGCACACAGGGGCGCTTGCAGGCTTATCGGTGGTTGCGAATACGGCATTTAAGCGGGCCGGTATCATCACGATCGATCATTCCGACGAGTTATTCCCGGCTGCGGAGGTTCTTGCAACATTGAAGCCGTTACGTGACAAACGCATTGCCGTGCTGTCAGACGGCGGAGGCCATGGTGCTCTCGCGGCTGATGCTCTTGCCGATTATCATCTGTCCGTTGTCGATATCGGCGAAACGACCATCAAACAGCTGAAGACGATACTTAACGGCAGCTCGATCATCGAGAATCCGATTGATCTTGCGGGCGCGACGGACTCTGATCCATTGGTCTTTGCAAGATGTGCAGAGATACTGATAGCCGATACGGATGTTGACGCATTGATGATCGTCGGTTTGTTCGGCGGTTATCATCTCCGGTTTTCCGATTCCCTGCTTTCCACTGAGGAAGAGGCGGCACGGCAACTTGCCGCCCTTTCGGTGAAGAGTGGAAAACCGATTGTCGTCCACAGTCTTTACGCATCGTACCGGCCTCATCCGCTGGAGATTTTGAAAGAACATCATGTTCCGGTACATGAGTCGATCGACATCGCAGCAAAATGTCTCTCTGTCCTTTATGAATACGGCCACCATCTTTCCATCTCTCACGATCGGAGTAACTTCCTTCTCGACTCCGAAGGGAAACAGCGACCGGAAGTGACAACGCTGTTTCAGCAAGTGCGCAAAGCAGGAAGAAAGAATCTTGTCGAGAGCGAAGCACGGCAAGTGCTCCTTGCCCACGGAATTCCCGTCACGCCATGGGAATGCGCTGCAACTGCTGACGATGCCGTCAAGGCGGCAGCACGGATTGGGTATCCCGTCGTCATGAAGATCCTCTCCCCGGATGTACTTCATAAGAGCGATATTGGGGGCGTGCTGCTCAATGTAAAAAACGAGGACATGGTGCAGGATGGGTTTGATCTCTTGATTGGTCGGGCAAGACGACAAAACCAGAGAGCGAAGATCCACGGCGTGATTCTCAGTCCGATGATGCCGAAGGGGGTGGAGATCGTCGTCGGGGTAACGCAGGATCCGCAATTTGGACCCGTGATGATGTTTGGTCTCGGGGGTATTATGGTGGAAGTATTGAAGGATGTTTCTTTCCGGGTTCTCCCGATCGGAGGAATATCTGCGCCGCAAATGCTCGAGGAACTTCGCGCGCGGGATATTTTAAAGGGAATTCGCGGCCAGTCGGGTTGTGATAAACCAGCCATCGTCGATCTTTTGCTCGGCGTTTCCGGTTTTGTTGAGGCTTATAACGATCATATAGCAGAGCTCGATTTGAATCCGGTCATTGTCTATGAGAAGGGCCTCAGTGTCGTTGATGCAAGGATAATATTGAAGTGAGGAACGATGGGTACAGTTCAATCAGAGAGAGTTCAATCACACATAAGAAAAGAGGAAGGAGGCGGATGGAGGATGAACACTTCGAAATATAAATCCTACAGTCTGCACAACTTCAGGGAGATTCCTCAACTCAAACAATTATCGGAGGAAGATCTGTTTGCAATGGAGGTCGTGGGCAATGTCCTTCCGTTCAAAGCGAATTCGTACGTGATCGAGGAATTGATAGACTGGAACAAGGTACCGGATGATCCGATGTACGTCCTCACCTTCCCGCAAAAAGGGATGCTGCGTCCAGATCATTTCAATGAAATGGCGACCGTCCTTCGAAACAAGGAGGACAGACAGGTAGTGCATGAAACCGCCCAGAGAATTCGGTGGCAACTCAATCCGCATCCGGCCGGGCAAATGGAGAAGAATGTCCCGGAGTTTAAAGGTGAAACAATTCTGGGCATGCAGCACAAGTATCGGGAGACAGTGCTTTTCTTCCCAAGTCAGGGACAGACATGCCATGCGTACTGTACCTTCTGTTTTCGTTGGCCGCAATTTGTCGGCCTGGAGGGTATGAAGTTCGCCATGAAGGAAACGGAAATGCTTGTGGCGTATGTGCGAGAGCATCAGGAGGTAAGCGACGTTCTCTTTACAGGGGGAGATCCCCTGATCATGTCGACAAAGATTCTTGCGACGTATATTGACGCGCTGGTTGAAGCAAAACTCCCGAACCTGAAGCGAATTAGACTGGGGACGAAAGCGCTTTCATACTGGCCCTACAAATTTCTAACTGACAGCGATGCAGATGATCTGCTTGCCTTGATCAAGCGAACGGTCGATGCCGGAATCCATGTGGCGGTGATGGCACATTTTAATCACCCCCAGGAACTAAAGACGGATGCGGTGAAAGATGCGATCCGCCGGGTGCGCAACGCGGGTGCCGAGATTCGTTCGCAGTCTCCCCTTTTAGCCCACATTAACGACGATCCCAACGCATGGGCACAAATGTGGCGCGAGCAAGTGAATCTCGGATGCATTCCGTATTACATGTTCGTGGTGAGAGATACAGGCGCGCAACATTACTTTGGTGTTCCGCTCGTGCGGTCGTGGGAAATTTTCCGTGAGGCTTACAAGAAGGTAAGCGGACTCTCCCGTACAGTACGCGGACCAAGCATGTCTGCCAATCCGGGAAAAGTACAGGTGCTTGGGGTCGGGAAGGTGAACGGCGAAGAGGTCATCACTCTGCGCATGCTTCAGGGCAGGAATCCCGATTGGGTGATGCGACCATTCTTCGCCAAATACAATCCAGACGCGATCTGGCTGGACGATCTCGAGCCTGCCTTTGGAGAGGAAAAGTTCTTTTTTGAAAAAGAACTTGAAGAGACCTTTCATGAGGGAATGGAACCGGAGTCTGCCTTTAACCTTGAATGAGGTTAAGCAGCGGCAAGCCGGAGGAGCATGTTGAGTTCTTCCTGATTCGGTTGACGGATCTTCCGTCGATTCTCTTCATCAAGAACATAGCCGGCAAGAATGCGGTAGCTATCATAATCGAACCGGTGGGCGCCGCGCACATGCAGCTTGTAATTGGTGTGGGAGAAGACGAAGCTGTAGAGCAAGCACCAATGGTCTATCAAAAAGATTTCGCCCTCTGCGCCGGTGCTTTCTTCGATCAGAATGGTCCCTGGAAAAGGCCACGCCTTGATACGTCGTCTCTCAAACGCTTCTTCAAACCGGGCATTGTAGTCCTCCACCGTTTCCAAACCGCCACATGCGCCGCGACATTGCTTCAAATGATACCAGAAACAAAACCGGGTAGTTCGCTCCAGCCCGAGAACAGCCGGACAAAGTCCGTATTCTCTCGCTGAAGTCGCGAGGAAATCCTTCGCTTGCGTCCGCGTCTTGAAGATTGCCATGATCGGTCCGCCCTTTCGGGGGTCAATCGTGTTCACTGCCTCGAGAACGACGCTTGCATATCCCTTGTGCGTTGTGATTCTTCGGGCGATGATCAATCTTCTTTTATGGCGGGACATCACGTTGTATTGCGGTCGGAGCTCTTTGATGAGCTGTGATTCCAGGAGAAGGGCACCGAGTTCCCCAGCCGTTTCTCTCGCTTCCATCCGCACAACCTGCCTGCACATCACCCGTTCATCGGGCGAAGCAAAGTGGGATCGTACCCGCGTTCGGATTGTTTTGCTCTTTCCTACATACAGGAGATAATCACTTGTTCCGTAGAAGAGATACACACCGGGACCATTCGGCAGGTCTGCAAGGAGTGTACGCAATTGGCGTTTCATCGGGGGCAAGGTAGCGACGGAGGCTCTGGAATGCAAGATGTTCCCGTAACATTCGAGATCGATTATTCGTAGATTGATTGAGTTTTTCCATCCCATTCCATTCGCTTTTCAAAATTCTCATGAGGAGGTATCATGTCCATTCCAATCCATCCGGGAAGAATCATTCTCTGGAGTGCTTTGATTCTGTTGCAGCCAGCAATGAATGCAACCAGCCAGGACAAACCACCGGCTGTTTCCGTTAAACACGAATACAAAAAAATCAATGAGTTGAACCTGCTGGGAAGTCTCACAATCGTCCACTACCAGCTTGCAAACGGATTGCAGGTTGCCATCGTCCGTGATACAACCACACCCGTCTTTACTTACCAGACGTGGTTCAAGACCGGCTCAGCCGATGAGGCTTCAGGTCGTCAGGGACTGGCACATTTGTTTGAGCATATGATGTTCCGCGAAACAAAAAATCACTCGATGGGAGAATTCGATAAGTTTGTGAACGAAAACGGTGGGCGCGGTACAAACGCGTATACTGCTCGGGATCAAACTGTGTACTTCTTCTCGTTTCCAGAGGACAAATTCAAATCGGTTGCGGACATTGAAGCGGATCGCATGATAAACCTGGTGATTGATTCGGCGATGTTCGAAACGGAAAAGGGCGCGGTGCTTACGGAAAAGAAACGCGGACTCTCCGACCCGACCCGTTTCCTTTGGGAGAAGGTGTATGACATTGCCTATACCAAACATGCCTATAAATACTCTGGGATCGGAGAGGAGTCGTCCATCAAGAGCTTCACCGTGAAGGAGGCGAAGGATTTTTATAAGAACTTCTACTCGCCGAATAATGCGCTGATACTTGTTGTCGGTGATGTTGATCCGGACAAAGCGATGGACATGGTCGCGGCACGATACGGGCCGTATCAACCAAGCCAAACAAAGAAAAGGGAAGTGACCACCGAGTCGCCGCAGCAGGAGGATCGAACGGCCACCGTAACACATCCTAACGCGACGCAACGTGCGATGGCGAAGGTATGGCATATCCCCAATATGCAGCATTCGGACTATCCGGCACTTTCCATGGTGGGGCGTTTACTCACCGCGGGGAAGTCAGCAATTCTTAATCAACGGCTCGTCGACAATGCAAAGGTCACATCTCTTTTCGCCGACGCATACATGTCCAAAGACCTCGGCACATTCGAATTCTACGTCCAGCTCTCCGAGGGGGAATCCTACGAAGACATTGAAAAGATCTTTCATGATTCCATGACGGAACTGGCTGGCGGCACTATCAGCGATGAGCAGATTCAGATTGTGAAAAACAATATCCTGAAGGATCTCTACCGGTCTGTGACAAATCCTTCATCCCTCGCGGGTCTGCTTGGCGATGGATACATTTACGCAAACGATCTTGCATTCCAAATCAATGTTGCGGGACAGATTGATAAAGTGACCCGTGATGATATTAAGAGGGTTATTGCAAAATATATCCTGAATGGAAAATCGACTACAGTGAAACTGGAGCCGGAGAAAAAATCATGAAAACGAGAATACTTTTCATTGCCCTACTCCTTACATCGACAGGCGCAACCCGCCAACTAGCAGCCGATACTATCAAGAACAATGCAATGTACTACCAGCAGGATGTCCGGGTTCCAACCACCAGGCTGACGCTTGTGTTTCATGGAGCGGGTGAACAGCAGGAGACGGAACAGCTTGCCGGGCTCGCCGAGATGACGGCGAGTCTTCTCTTTCGCGGCACTCCATCTATGTCCCGAGAGACGATTTCACGGCAATTTGAGCTTCTCGGTGCTGACGTGGACGCCGACGTATCGCAAACCGATTTCTCTGTTACGATTTCATGTTTTTCAAAGAACATCAATCAAACGATTGATCTTGTGGAAAAGATCATGAAGGACGCCAGTTTTCCACAAGAGGAACTGGAACTGGTGCGAAAACAAAAGCTCAACCAGTTAGAAGCATCATTAGAGAATGCAGACGGGGTGCTTGCGCAAGCAACGGCATTTGTCGCCTATAACGGGAGCCGTTTCGGAAAATTTGGGTCACGTTCTGCCTTGGGCCGTATCACAAGAGATGATGTTGTCCGGTACTTTGACAACGTTCGCCGTGCTTCTGTTCTCTACTTTACTTCCATCTCAGATCTTCCCAAGAATGTGGTTGAGCAGAAAACTGCCCTTTTCTCTGAGGGGAGAAAAACCAACGGCTTTAAACTAAAACCGGAAGTAGAATTTACACCTGCGAATGGGCGGGAAGCATTTATCTTTTCATTTCCGCAGTCAACGAACGATCGCTTTCGGTGGACGCACGCGGGGATATCGCCGACAGACCAGCGCCGCTTCGATCTTGATTTGGTGGTGGATGCATTGGGAAGCTCACAGGGATTGTTATTCGATGTTTTGAGAGGAAAAAATGGTTGGTGCTACGGCGCCTATGCCTTCCAACAACGGAATGGTGGATTGAAAGGCCGGATTATGTATTATGCCGACCCGACCCCGGAAACGTCAGACAAGTTAATTCCCGAAATGCTCCACCTTATACAGTCGTTTTCAAACAACCCCGATTTTCAGGAGGGCCTTGCGCGGCGAAACAATGCATTTAAAAACCGCTACGCATACCAGCTCGATCCGAATTTTAAGCTGGCAAGCATCGTAAACCGGGATAGATATGGAATTCCTCTCCTGCCAAAGGAAGAGTACTATCGGAAAGTCGATGCAGTGACACTCGAGAGTGCCCAGAAAATGGTGCAGGAGGTATTTGACACAAAGAACATGCAGATGGTTTTCTATGGCGACGTCGACAGGATCAAACCAATTCTTCAAGGGGCTGATCCTTCAATCAAAATTACCGTAATGGAAAAAGAAGTGCTCGTCCAGTAGCGATTCCTTTTCCTTCTTAAGGAGCAAGGCTCAGGGGAAAACCCCTGAGCCTTTTTTGTTCTGACTGTACCTCATCAAAACGCCACTAGTTAATCTTGTTCCAATTGAATCCTCGATTTTTCAAGCGACTGAAGTTGATCCTCACTGAGAGATGGATATTGCAAGTCAAGTGATCGGAGTGTGGACACAATAATATCAGCGACGGCCGCACGCGTAAACCATTTATGATCAGCAGGGATAATGTGCCACGGCGCCCATGTTGTGCCGGTATTGCTGAACATCTCCTCGTACGCATTCATGTAATCGTCCCAATATTGCCGTTCCTCCACATCTCGTAAAGAGAATTTCCAGTTCTTCGCCTGCTTCTCAATTCTCTTCAAGAATCGTTTCTTCTGCTCTTCCTTTGATACATGGAGGAAGAACTTGAGAATGACCGTGCCATTTCGTGTCAGGTATCGCTCAAATGAGTTAATGTCCTCGTAGCGCTGTTGCCAGATATCGCCATCGTTCTTCACTGAATCGGGCAGCCTGCTTGCGGCAAGGATCTCTGGGTGAACTCGGTCGATAAGAACTTCTTCATAGTACGAGCGATTGAAAATGCCGATACGACCACGTTCGGGCAAAGCCTTCATGCAACGCCAGAGGTATGTATGATCAAGCTCCTCCGCCGATGGGGCTTTGAAGCTGAATACCTGGCATCCCTGCGGGTTAACGCCGCTCATCACATGCTTGATAGTGCTATCCTTGCCGGCCGCATCCATTGCTTGGAATATAATGAGCAGTGAGAATCTGTTGTGTGCATAGAAGACATCCTGAAGCTTCGCCAGTGATGCAATATCGGACTCGAGCTTGTCTCTTGCCTCATCCTTTGAGGCAAAGGTCCCGGTAAATCCAGGGTCGTACTGTTTTAGCTTAATTTTCTTTTCCGGGGGAGCAAGAAACTGCTTGTGGTTCATTCTATTGTTGACCTTTGAGTTGCCCATGCATTTTGTGAAAAGGTAACGAGCATAAAGAAGAGATTCAAGAGATGTGCAGGAGTGAGCTTTCGGAAACAAAAAAGCCCCGGCCAAGCCAGGGCTTTCGACAAAGGGTGCTTCTATTCAACGGCAGCTGTAAATTTGTTGAAGCATCCGATCCATCCTTGCTCATGGTCGTCCCGAACCTTCCTGGAGGGGAAGTTCTCGTGCTTAAAGAGCATCTCCGTTGTATTGCCGACTGAACGAAAATCAATGCTTACGAGAGTTTCCCCGTTTTCCTCTTCCCCCTCCCATGACCATGTGAACACAAGCCGTTCGGGGGATTTCACTACACGATATATTCCAACGGCAGTGTGAGTCACTCCTTTGGTCGTGTGCTTCATCGCGATTCGGAATTTCCCCCCTACACGCGCTTCGACCTCGGCGATCGGACAGGTATAATCATCCGATGCGGCAAACCACTTCTTCAAAAGATCCGGTGACGTCCACGCCTGGAACACCTTCTCTCGTGGTGCCTGAAAGACGCGCTTCATGTACAATGTTGTTTCTGTTGCCTGGCCTGTGGTGGTTTGAGTGGTCATGGAGCCTCCTTTTTGTTCTTCGGGTTTTTGAGTATTTCTTCAAGAGAGTCAAATCGTTCCTCCCAGAATTTTCTGTAGCCTTCAAGCCATGCAAGGGCATCTTTCAATGGCTTACTCGAAATCTGCATGCGATGAACACGGCCGTCCCTCGTGCGAGAGATCAATCCAGCCTCCTCCAGGATGCGAAGGTGCTTCGACACTGCCGGCAGGGACATATCGTGCGGTTCCGCAAGCTCCGTGACAGAAGAAGTTCCGCGGGCAAGACGCTCGAGGATCGCGCGCCGGGTCGGGTCCGCCAGGGCGGAAAAAACATGATCGAGAGTGTCAGATAAACGCTTAACCATATGGTTAAATATAAGGTAAGAAGAATCCAATGTCAAGCGAAAAATGTCGTGTTCAGAATTGTTGGATTAATCAGCGGGACGAACAAGGAACTGAGGCGGGATTCTGTTTACACTTGACTAAGCTGATACGGCATTTGATTCCAGACCTTTCCCCGGAGAATTCTGCCGGCAGCTTTCTCTACGAGACCGTAGGTCTTCCCGACGCGCTCGCCCTCCGAGTTGTATGCACCCCCATTGCTTGAAGAAGAAAGCAACGTCGCTTCGTTTGCAAGCACGTTGGACTTCCACAGCCCACTCCGGATTCATCGGTCGGGCTTTGTGTCCGCTTTCGCCGCCGCCGATTACCCAATGAATACCACGCAGCATTGAAGAATTCAGCGCGACGGGACCAAGCAATGGCTCGATGGAGAGAAAGCGGACACGTGCCGGAACTTGCTGGAGGTGCTTGATTCTCGTTGTGTACTTCTGGGTTTCCACCGAGACACCAAGCCAGATGTGCCTCGGCAAAAAGGCCCGACCGTTCAACTTTTCATTCACAAACCTGTAGTTCTCCCTTGTCCACTGCATCAAACGTTCGGATCGTTTCGTAAGCACCTGAAAAATGTGGTGATCGGCTTTGATCATCACATCGAAGACTTTCTGAATATATTCATTCGGGACATCTTCATGAAAGAGGTCGGACATGGAGTTCACAAAGATCATCTTTGGCTCTTTCCACCGAAGCGGCATTTCAAGCCGCTCGGGCCAGAGCTTCAGGTCGAACCCCTGCTCATACGGATGACCCGGCACGCCTCGGAACCGCTCGGCAAATGTCTCAGCGTAACAATGCTTGCACCCCGGACTAATTTTCGTGCAGCCCGTGACGGGGTTCCATGTGGAGTCGGTCCATTCAATAGGAGATTGCAGCGACATTCGATTTCACTCTCTACTTCGTAAAGACGCCAATCACGCCATATGGCAATGATCTCCTGTCGATATTTATTCCAATAACGAGACATCTGGTCACATGAGATTTCCCAAATGCTTGGCCTGCAACACTCTGCATGAATTCGTACCTTCTTTCTTTGTGCTCCTCGCGAAAAGCCATGAGAATGAGAGCGTCGGTCCTGCCTTTTGGTGAAACAAGCACAACCGAATTATCATGGCCCCGCTGGCGCCAATTCACTCGGACATTTTGAATTACCCTATCAAACATCTCCTTCATCTTGATCTGCTCGTCAAAAGAGACATTAAGTAACATTACCGCTGCCTCTGA